>CAJUSB010000152.1 GCA_910589115.1 uncultured Clostridia bacterium
CGGGGAACCTTCAAATTTTTCCGGCCAATTTTTTACTTAAATCAGTATAACCATTCCCTTACCTGATTGAAAACAGCTTCCCCACCCCCTGCCATCAATGTGTGGTCATGGAAAACGGAAAACTGAGCACCTGCGGGCGCTGTATCGAAATTGAAGGCCTCTGCGGACAGTGCGGCTATTTCTTCGTTGCAGAGTATACGCTGCTGTTTCGCGGGAACCTTCCGGTTCTGCTGGATATGCTGAAAACGTATTTGAAATACATATAAGGAGGGCACAATATGAGTGCTGTTACCAGTTTAACACGGATGTGGCTGACCCGCTCCGTGCAGCCCTTCCGCTTTACCAACGACAACGACCGGCAGCTCCCATTTCAGGAATGCGGCGAGCTGGGACTATATATCCATATCCCGTTTTGCAGGCAGCTTTGCAGTTTCTGTCCGTACTGCAAGCAGCTGTATACGGAAAAGGATTGTAACCGTTATATTGATTCCCTGATACAGGAGATCCATATGGTCGGCGAACAGAACCACGGCAAAAAAACGGTCACCAGCCTATACTTTGGCGGCGGAACACCCGCGCTTGCCGCCGGACGCTTAAAAGAAATCATTGATGCGGTACGTACACATTTTACGATCACAGAGGGCATCGGTGCAGAACTGCATCCAGACAATCTGACCATACCGCTTTTGCAGACCCTGAAAGCGGCAGGCATTAGTAAAATCAGTATCGGCATCCAGTCCTTTCAGCCCCGCCTGCAAAAGCTGCTCGGCCGCAGCCCTTTAGACACCGATGGGATTCAAGCAGCGTTAAAAGCCATACCATTTGAAACCGTTTCGATGGATTTCATTTTTGCCCTGCCGGGACAGACCTTCCCAGACCTCAAAGCGGATATTGATACCGCTTTTGCCTGCGGTGCAAATCATATTGCAGTTTATCCGTTTATTGATTTTACTTTTACGGCAAATAAAGTTGCGGCCATGCCCAAAAAGGAAAAACGGAAGCTGCTTGACGCTGTCACGGAATACTGCCTGCGCATTGGCTGCCGCAGAAGCTCTATTTGGACCTTTTGCAAGGGGGATGATGCAAACTATTCCTCTATGACCCGCAGCAATTTCCTTGGTTTTGGCTGTTCCGCGGCAACGCTCCTGCAATCACAGTTCAAAATCAACACCTTTTCAGTAGAAAGCTACTGCCGGAAAATTGAACAGGGGCTGCTGCCCTCGTCGCTGACACTCCGCTTTTCACAGCGGCAGCGCATGGTGTATTATTTGTTCTGGACCGCCTATAGCACCGAGATACACGCGGCTGATTTTGAAGCGTTTTTTGGCCTCCCGCTGCGCAAAATGTACGGCCTTGAATTGGAATTCGCAAGGCTTTTAGGATTCCTCACAAAAACGGACGGCATTTACCGCATGACGAAAAAAGGTGCGTTTTATTATCATTACTACGAAAACTTTTACACACTGTCCTATATTGATAAGATGTGGGGCATCCTGCGGACAGAGGCCTTTCCGGAACAGCTTGTGCTTTGATTCCAAAGAATGCAGCATACACGTTTGCGGCTCTGATGTCTTCTGTTTGTCCATACTTTCAGATTTGCTCATAATTTATGAAACGTCCCACGGCCTGCATTGTACGCATTCTGCTTTTGGCTGTATCCTTCCCGTCAGAGAAAAGACCGGTCTCCCCTACTCTGGGCAGACCGGTCTTTTGCAGCTTCATAATCCAATATTTATATCATATAGTTTTTATTGTATATGTTTTGCAAGTGCACAGTCAGAAGCAGACTTCCCTTATCCAAAACGGACACGGATTCCTTCACGCTCAAAAAAATCCATATACGGCTCTGCCGGACGGCGATCCGTAATAAATGCAGTGATATCCTCCAATTTGCAGAAAGAAATGACTGCTTCCTTTCCCAGCTTGCTGTTATCGGCCATCAGGAAAACCTGCGTCGCCCGTTGAACAACCCCACGTTTGATCTCCCCTTCCAGGAAAGTTGTATTCATCATGCCGCTTTCTATGGATACGCCCGTTGCTCCCATAAAGGCCTTATGAATTTTCATCGCAGACAAAGATTCAAAGGTGGAAAGCCCGACAAACGAATCCGTAGTGTTGTTGTATACGCCGCCCAGCGATATGACCGAAAGCCCCTCATACTTCGCCGCCTCCGAGAGTGCACCAAGTGAATGCGTAATAACTGTCAGGTTCTTATGCCCATTCAGGTATCGCAGCAGCTGCATCGTCGTTGACCCGGAATCAACAAAAATAGTATCGCCGTCTTCAATCTCCTCTGCCGCCAGTTTCCCGATCAGCGCTTTATCAGAGGAATTTATTTCACTGCGCACAGGCATGGGGACCGCACCCGTATTAGGGGTCGCTGTAACGCCGCCATAGACCTTACTGATATGCCCGCGGGCCTCAAGGTCATTCAGGTCGCGCCGGATCGTGTTTTTGGATACACCAAAGACCTCGCACAGCTCATCAATCGATGCTGTCTCTTTGGCGATCACATACTGCTCAATCGAATTGAGCCTGCTGATTTTCATACCGTGTGCTCCTCTCTCCATAAGCAAGGGGGGATACCGGAAAACGCCCGGTTTCCTTTGATTCTACTTCATTCTCTTTCACAGCAGCCGTATCAAATGCACAAAACTGCACAATTTTATTTTACCAGAAAACGGCGAAAATGCAACCAGGACTTTTACTGCCTCATATGTAAATTTCTTGTTGTTATTTTTGATACTTTTGCACGAAAATGGATGGTTTGCGAAAAAGTTTTCAAAATATTCTGGTTTCCCATTGAAATTCTGACAAAAAAATGATAAGCTAGAGAGGGACAGGATTCTGGGTATGTTTTTGTTCTGTCCTGCGCAAGAGTTTGCAATATTTTGAATAGGCAGGTGTATTCCATGCAGAAAGAAAAGTTGAAGGAGCTTCGCGTTTTTGCAGAGGAGATCCGAGTAGAAACGTTGAAGACAATCGGCTCGCTTGGCTTCGGGCATGTGGGCGGTTCGATGTCTGTCGTCGAGACGCTGGCCGTACTGTACGGTGCGGTAATGAAGGTAGACCCCAAGAACCCCCGCTGGGAAGACCGTGACTGGTGTGTTATGTCCAAGGGCCATGCAGGTCCGGCGATGTATGCGACCCTCGGCCTCAAGGGCTTTTATCCTGTGACCGATGCATATACCCTGAACCAGCCGCACACGAATTTCCCCTCCCATACGGACCGCACCAAGACCCCCGGTATCGACCTGACGACCGGTTCCCTTGGTCAGGGCATGTCCTCCGCAGTAGGCGCAGCCCTCGGCAATAAGATGGACGGCAAAGACAACCATACATTCGTATTTGTTGGCGACGGCGAAGCTGACGAAGGACAGGTCTGGGAAGGTGCACAGTTCGCGGCGCACTATCAGCTCAGCAACCTGATTTGCTTTGTTGACAGCAACAAGCGCCAGCTGGACGGCGCAGTAGAGGATATCATGGGCCACGGCAAGGGGATCGGCGCGAAGTTTGATGCATTCGGCTGGAATGTAATTGATGTTGCTGACGGCAATGATGTAGAACAGATCTGGAGCGCGATTGAAAAGGCCTACGAATCCAGCTCTGCCCCGACCTGCATCATCCTCAATACCGTAAAGGGCAAGGGCTGCACCTTTGCCGAATCTTCCGGCGCGCACTCCTCCCAGCCGACCAAGGAGCAGTGGGATGAGGCCATTGCAGCTGCGGAAGCACGCCTTGCAGAAGTCAAGGCTCAGTAAGGAGGGTACATAACAATGAAGTTTACTTTGATCGGCAAGCACGAGACCGATTCCCGTGCCAATCGCGACGCTTACGTAACCGCCATGCAGGAAATGATGGCGAAGGACCCCAAACTCTGCCACATCGACTGCGACCTGTATGGCTGCATCAATACGAAAAAACTCGAAAATGAATTCCCGAAGCAGACCTTTAACGCCGGCATCGCCGAGCAGAACGCAATGGGCATTGCCGCTGGCCTGACTGCAACCGGCCGCACGGTGTTCATGCATTCTTTTGGCTGCTTCTCTTCCCGCCGCGCGTATGACCAGGCGTTTATGTCCTGTGCATATGCACAGCTTCCGGTACATGTACTGGGTTCTGACCCCGGCGTCTGCGCTGCTTACAATGGCGGCACCCATATGCCTTTTGAAGATATGGCGCTGTATATGGCAATCCCCGGTGCAGTCGTCATTGATCCGACAGACTATGCGATGCTTTATGATATCACCAAGAAGCTCGCTGCCTCCGGTAAATTCTCCTTTACCCGTATGATCCGTAAGGGCGTCACCAAGGTTTATGATGACGGCGCTGATTTTGAGATTGGCAAGGGTGTTACGCTCAAGGACGGCAAGGATGTTACCATCATTGCATCCGGCATCATGGTTGACGAAGCGCTCAAGGCTGAGGAAACCCTTGCTGCTGAAGGCATCTCTGCAAAGGTTGTCGATATGTTCACCTGGAAACCGATTGATGAAGAGCTCATCATTGCTTCCGCGAAGGAAACCGGCTGCATTGTCACGGCTGAGAACCATCAGGTCAAGTGCGGCCTCGGTTCCGCAGTTGCGCAGGTCGTTGCTAAGAATGCACCCGTTCCGATGGAAATGATCGGCATTGAGGATCGTTTTGGCCAGGTCGGCGCACAGAAGTTCCTCCAGAAAGAGTATGGCCTGACCGCTTCCCACATTGTAGAGGCTGTGAAAAAGGCTGTCTCCCGCAAGTAATCTCCCAGACGGGTGCTGAAATATGCGCCGCAGGTTTTGAAACAGGCTGTCCCTATATGAGGGGCAGCCTGCTTTTTCATTAAAAATAGTCGAAGAATGTATTATATCCATAATACGAACACTTGTCAAGTATCTATTGAAAGAGCACAGCCACGAAAATTCAATCAAAAATTTGTACGTTTTCGAGAAAAATTTTTTTAATTTTCGGTTGGCTTTGGGTAAATGTTGGTGTATAATTATGATATGAGCCGCAGTATGCGGCGGAATGTTATGGAGGGAAATGAAAATGTTTGCAAAACTGATTGAAACGCTGAAAGCAAACCCGCGCAAAATTGTCTTTACCGAAGGCCCGGACGCACGTATTCTGGAAGCGTCCGCACGTCTGAAAAAAGAAGGCTTCCTGACCCCGATTCTGGTCGGCAATCAGGAAGAAGTGAAAGCTGCGGCAGCAAAAGGCGGCTTTGACATTGAGGGCCTGGAAATCATTGATCCGGCAAACTATGACGGCATGGATGAAATGGTAGAGAAAATGGCAGCACTCCGCAAGGGCAAGATGAGCCCGGAGGATTGCCGTGCACTGCTTGCGAAAGGCAATTATTTTGGTACGATGCTTGTTGCGATGGGCAAGGCAGATTCCCTGCTCGGCGGTGCGACCTATTCTACAGCGGATACGGTTCGTCCTGCACTCCAGCTGATCAAGACCCGTCCGGGCGCGCATCTGGTATCTTCCTGCTTTATTCTTGACCGTCCTGGTGACGGCCCGCTGGATCGCCTTGCGATGGGTGACTGTGCAATCAATATTTCTTATGAAGACAGTGTTGATAAGGAAGGGAACGTTACTATTTCTGCTGCAAAGAAGCTCGCAGAGGTGGCAATCGAAACTGCAAAGTCTGCCAAGACCTTTGGTATTGATCCCAAGGTCGCTTTCCTGAGCTTTTCAACCAAGGGTTCCGGCAAGGGAGCGACTGTACCGCTTTCCGCAGCAGCAACCAAGGAAGCGCAGGCAATGGCTCCTGAGCTTCCGATTGATGGAGAAATGCAGTTTGACGCGGCGGTCTCTCCCACGGTTGGCCAGCTCAAATTCCCGGGTTCAAAGGTAGCAGGCTATGCGAATACCTTTGTTTTCCCGAACATTGAATCCGGCAATATCGGTTATAAAATTGCCCAGCGCCTGGGTGGCTATGAAGCATATGGCCCTATTCTCCAGGGTCTGAATGCACCGATCAACGACCTCTCCCGCGGCTGCAACGCTGAGGAAGTCTATAAAATGGCGATCATCACCGCAGCACTTGTTTAATCAAAGTATTTGAGGCAGACAAGCTGAAGGCTTCCGCGCTGATTTTTAAGCGCGGAAGCCTTCCTTTCTGCTGTGACTGCCGTTTACTCCGCCTACGCGGCGGGCGGTCCTGCGCGGACAGCGGTCTTACGCAGACAGCGCCAGAGGGACATGTCCCTCTGGACTCCCTTCCTCCGCTGCGGCGGGGAAAGGGTACGGTAATCATCGTTTTTGCATACTGCCCCGCCCGCCGTCATTTTGGCGGGCGGGCGGGGTAGTATAATGCGATAAATCTCTTTAATGAATAGAATAAAAGGCAATGACTAACAAAATCATTGCCTTTTACTGATGTGCGCGCCGAGTTATTTTCCCGGGCCGTCTCCAGCCAAGTATCGTCACCGCGAACGAGCTTA
>CAJUSB010000153.1 GCA_910589115.1 uncultured Clostridia bacterium
CAAAACAGTGCAAAATGAGCATGTGATTTTACGACGAGTTTCACGGATTCAGGTTCCAAACAGGCTGGGAGAAATGACATCAGGGCTGCGGGCCGTCCGACTTTTTTCAGATCGGACAGATTCAGTGTCAAGCCTGCTTTTAGCAGGATAATAATCAGTGCCATTTGTCTGAGATCGGCGGAAATACCGAGGATAGACGGGTCAAGGATATGGAAAGCATATGGGCCTATGATGACACCGGCAGCCAGCATACCGATGATTCGTGGAAGCCCAAGACGTTGGAAAATGGAAGCAGCCATAAGGCCGGTAAGGAAAATAAATGCGAGTGAAGTTAACATAAAAAATCCTCCTTTGCCGCAAAAAAGCCGATGCTTCCTGCGACATAAATCACAGAAGTCATCAGCTTGAATAAGCGGTTCAGGTTTCCCTTGGGAGAACTTCATTCCCTTAGTGTGCACTTACTATATCACGAAAAGAACATTTCGTCAAGACAGAAATTCAAAGCGAGAATCGGGAGGTGTTAAAAATTCCGTACATACACTTTACAGAGGAACAGAAGCAGCGTGCCAGTAGTGTGGATCTGGTCGAGTTCTTGCGGCGGCAGGGTGAAAAGTTGCTTCCGTCCGGACGCGAGAAACGCCTTGCCAGCGATCACAGCATCACCGTCGATGGCAACCGTTGGTACGATCATTCTGCGCAGCAGGGCGGCGGCTCGATTTCGTTTGTGCAGAAGTTTTATGGCGTAGGCTATGCCGAAGCAGTTACCCGTTTGCTCGGCGGTGAGCAAGGCGAAATCTACCAGCCGGTAAAGCAGCAGGCCCGTGAGCCGCCCAAACCGTCGCAACCGTTTGTATTACCCGAAGCGAATCCAGATATGCGTCGGGTGTTTGCGTATCTGACGAAAAAACGTCTGATTGGAAGCAAAGTCGTAAATGCTTTTGCGGAAGCCGGATTGCTTTACGAGAGCTGTGAAAAATTCAATAATATGGAGCAGCATAACGCCGTGTTCGTTGGAAAGGATGAACATGGCGTTGCCCGTCATGCGCACAAGCGTGGCCTGGGTGACCAGCCGTTCAAAAGGAACGTAATTGGCAGTGACGCGCGGTGCAGTTTCCACCACACCGGGACCAGCAGACGGCTGTATGTTTTTGAAGCGCCAATCGACCTGATGTCATTTGTGACGCTGTATCAGAAGGATTGGCAGAAGCATAGCTATGTCGCTCTTTGCGGTACAAGTGAACACGCCATGCTCTGGATGCTGGAGCAAAATCCAAAGTTAAAGCGGGTGGCGCTCTGTCTCGATCATGATTCGGCAGGCATTACCGCAGTCGGGAGCCTCCGTGAAATCCTTCGCGAAAAAGGATACCATGATGTAGTCGTTGGGCTGCCGTCCTGCAAGGATTGGAATGCGGAATTATTTGCAGCCTGCAACTTCTCCGCCGAACCAGCGGAGGAACATCCGCAGATGCTTCTTGCGCCGTCGGTTTGTGAGCGGATTGCTGCGCTTACAGATAAAGCAAATCCGAAATACGCAGCGCAGAAAATTCCATCGCTGCTGCAAGGGGTTACGCGTGACCTGCAATATGGGAACCTTGACCGTGCGATGGAACGTATGGAAGCCTCGTCAGCGTTTGCCTTATCAGTTGCGTTACGGGAACGACGCCAGCTCCGTGAGCCGGTGGACGAAACGCAGATTGCAGCGTTCTTACAGGCCGAAATCTGGCCGAACCGTAACCAGACAGTGTTAAAAGGTCGAGCGGATGAGCTTATGTCAGAGTTTCAAACGGTGATGGCAAAGGCTACAGCGCAAGGCATTCGTACCAAGCCGGAGAAGGAAGCGATTGCTTATGCGTGGCTACATCTGGCGGCATCCTGCGCGAAAGCAGTCGTAAAATACGAAACCGATTTGCAGCAGCAACCGCAGCAACAGCAAATTGAAATGGGGGTGAGTATGTGTTAATGCTGATTCTATCAGCAGGGCTTATGATTCTTGTGATTGGCGGGCTTGCATTCTGTTCGGAGCATTATGCGCTGGATAACATTAAATCCAAAACCGTAGGCGATGGACAGCATGGAACTGCACGGTGGGCTACGAAGAAGGAAATTCAGCGCACCTATACGCGCGTCCGATTCCAGCCTGCTTTGTGGCGGCAGGGTAAAAACCTACCGAAAAAGCAAGGCTTGATTTTAGGCTGCGAAGGGCCAAAGAATAAAGTGACTGCGTTAGTCGATACCGATGATATCCACGCCATGGTGACCGCTGCAAGCGGGGCCGGTAAAACCGCGTTCTTTTTGTATCCCAACATCGAATACGCCCTTGCATCGGGAATGTCATTTCTCTGTACGGATACCAAGGGCGATCTGTTCCGCAACTATGCAGGCATCGCAAAAGATTGCTATGGCTATCAGATTGCGGTACTTGATTTGCGCAATCCAACACGTTCAGATGGAATGAATCTTCTGAATCTGGTTAACCGTTATATGGACATCTATAAAGCTGATCCAGATAATCTTCCGGCAAAAGCAAAGGCAGAAAAGTACGCAAAAATCCTTGCAAAAACGTTGATCAATACCAGCGGGGGTGATTCTGCGCAATACGGGCAGAACGCGTATTTCTACGATAGCGCGGAGGGCTTGTTGACCGCTATGCTGATGCTGGTAGCGGAGTATCTTCCTACTGAAGACGAGGACGGAAATCCAATCGAACAGCGGCACATTGTTTCGTTGTTCAAGCTGGTGCAGGAGCTTCTCGCGCCGTCGCAGATCAAAGGAAAAAACCAGTTCCAGCTGCTTCTTGAAAAGCTGCCGCCTGACCATAAAGCAAAGTGGTTTGCAGGCTCCGCGCTGAATACGGCAGAGCAGGCAATGGCTTCTGTTATTTCAACTGTTCTGTCGCGCTTAAACGCGTTTTTAGATAGTGAAATGGAGGTGCGACCCGAAGTCGCATAATTGATTGTTCAACACCAAAAACGGTGATTGAACTTGTTATTCCGTTAGCAAGACCTACTATTCCCAAAGCAGTCCGCAAGGGCTGTGCGGAAGCGAATAGGACAAGGTAGCCCACCCGCGAGGGAGAAGCCGGAACCGTGAGGGGACGGCGAAGCTGTTAGCACGATATGGCTTGGGAGCTGGTCTGGCAATATGGCTAACACATGTGAACCGCTGTTAAACATCGTTACGCTGAACAGGCTAAAGCTGCTGATAAGCCTGGACCAAAATGGTATGCAGTCGGATATTCTCGTTTCCATTGGGAATACACGGACATAAGACTGTCGGCGGAGAGGCGGAGCCTAAGTTGTCAATTTATCAATTATGCGGAACGGGGTAAGCCTGTATTCCTCCCGCTTCGGCGGGAAAGCCCCTCGTAAGATGGTCCGACAGGGATGCAGGTAAGGGAATATGGAAAAAGCGAATGCCGCGCTGTAATGGCGCGGATAGAGGTTGAAACATCACCTCACGCGAAAGCGTGCAGACTTCCATAAGGTCTTTCTTTACAGGAGAACCTGCAGAATTTTTGAAGGGAGAAACGCAAATGGACAGGAAACTGTGTGCATCTTCTGACTGTGCATCTGCATGGTCTGAAATTGATTGGGCCACCGCGGAACGCTATGTTAAAAAACTGCAGGCGCGTATTGTAAAGGCTCAAAAAGAAGGCAGAGTTGGAAAGGTGAAAGCCTTACAACGTTTGCTGACGACATCCTTTTACGCCAAAGCGCTGGCTGTAAAACGGGTGACGGAAAACACAGGAAAACGGACTTCCGGGGTCGATAAAGAACTCTGGACGACTCCAAAAATGAAGTATGAAGCAATCTCCCGGCTGAAACGCCGGGGCTATCATCCCAAACCGCTCAAAAGGATTTATATCCCGAAAAAGAACGGTAAAAAGCGCCCGCTTAGCATTCCGACTATGACCGACCGCGCAATGCAGACTCTTTACCGCTTTGCGCTGGAACCGCTGGCTGAAATCAGTGCAGACCCTTGTTCTTACGGCTTCCGAACCGGGCGCTGCCCGCAGGATGCTATCGAACAGTGTTTTAACGATTTAGCGAAAAGCCGATCTCCTAAATGGGTGCTGGAGGGCGATATCAAAGGGTGTTTTGACCATATCAGCCACGATTGGATTCTGGAGCATATTCCAATGGATAAACAGATTCTTCATAAATGGCTGAAAAGCGGATATATCGAAACCAGGCGGCTATTCCCCACCGAAGAAGGTGCGCCGCAGGGTTCGCCGATCTCGCCGACCATATGCAATATGGTGTTGGATGGACTTCAGGCAATTCTCAAAAAGAAGTTCCATCAAGTCCGGCGAGACGGTAAAAATTATTCGCCTATGGTCAACTATGTGAGATTTGCCGATGATTTTATTATTACCGGTGAAAACCGCGAACTGCTGCAGGAACAGGTGCTTCCCATTGTCCGTGATTTTATGGCGGAACGCGGGCTGCAGCTTTCTGAAGCAAAGACAGTTATCACCCATATTGATGAGGGATTTGATTTTCTTGGATGCAATATTCGGAAATATAATGGCAAACTGCTGATAAAACCGTCTAAGAAAAACCTGAAAGGGATTCTGGATAAAATCCGCAGCGCTATTAAAGAAAACCCTACCGTGAAACAGGAATGGCTGATTCGCAAACTGAACCCCATGATTCGCGGCTGGGTGAATTACCAGCGATTTAATGTGTCTGCAAGAGCGTTTGAAAATCTGGATTATCAGATATTCCAATGCTTATGGGCATGGTGTAAGCGCAGGCATCCGAAGAAAAGAAAAACATGGATAGCCAAAAAGTATTTTCACCGTATCGGTAACCGGAGCTGGACGTTTTCGGTTCCCACAAAGCAGAAAATGCAGAATGGGGAAATGCTGTATGTTCGCTTGGTTTATGCTACAGATACCGATATCATCCGCCTTATCAAAATCCGAAATCAGGCAAATCCATTTGACGAAGTGGACGCGGCTTATTTTGAAAAGCGCGATACGGAGAAAATGCGCAACAGCTTAAAGGGCAGGAAGATTCTGACGAAGATTTTCCGTCAGCAAAAAGGGCTTTGCCCTCATTGCGGCAAGAAAATCACCGTTGAAACCAGTTTCCAAGTGCTGGATATCAAACAGGGCCGTTCTGCTTCCAAGCAAATGCTTCATCCTGAATGCTACAGAAAGGTTCGTAAAAACGGTGTTTTCCTTGAGCCGGTTCCCGAAGGGGAATTTTGAAAGGCTTGAGCCGTATGAGCGGAAACGCTCATGTACGGTTCTTAGGGGAGGGCTGGGCAGTAATGTCCATTCCTTACCCGACCAAATTTTATGCTTTGATACAGCTATAAATGCAGAAAAGTTCTGCAAAGAAAAGTCTGCCCTGTTTTTGATACTCCCGGAAGAAGACCAGACTAAATACTTCATGGTCAGCCTGATTATCCAAAATCTGTACCGGAAGATCCTGACGATTGCAGATGAATACGGCGGTAGACTTCCGAACCGTGCAGTATTCTTTGCAGACGAACTTGGAACCTGTCCGCCGATTCAATCTCTTGAACTCATGTTTTCGGCTTCTCGCTCGCGTGGTTTGATGCTGGTGCCTATCGTGCAGAGCATTACCGGTCAGTTACAAAAGAATTATGGGAAAGAAGGTTCGGAAGTCATCGTGGACAACTGTCAGGTAAACATTTTCGGAGGATTTGCGCCAGCATCTCAAACGGCTGTCGAGTTATCGAAAGCATTAGGAAGCCGCACGGTTATGAGCGGCTCCATCAGTAAAGGTAAGAACGATCCGACTCAGTCGCTGCAAATGATTGAGCGCCCGTTAATGACACCTGACGAATTGAAAACCATGCCGAAGGGAGGCTTTATTGTAATGAAAACTGGCGTCCATCCCATGCAAGTACAGCTTCGCCTGTTTCTTGACTGGGGCATCCGCTTCAAAAAACCGTATGAGGTTCCAGAGAAAGCACAGCGCAAGGTAGCTTACGCAAACAAGGATGATCTGGAAACCGCTATCCTTTGGAAGCACCCGCCCGTTGTCTCCACCAGAAGCGAACGGTCACAGCCACCTCAGCGGGAAGATCGTCCACCGCTGCCGCGCCGGCCGGTTTTCCGAGAAAGGCAGGGTGATGATTTATAAGCGATTTTGTCCATTCCATTTATAACTCCGGACTGGGACACCGTGCAGTAATTGTCTACCGCTGCCTGCAGGATCACGCAGATGCAGAAAACCGCTGTTGGCTTGCAATGAACACGATTGCCGCAGAACTGCATCTTTCCCGCGCAACCGTTAAACGCGCGCTTGATGAGTTGTGCCGGGAAGGTTTTATCCGGAAGGAACACCGATGGCGAGAAAACGGAAGCCTGTCCTCTAACCTGTACTATATATAACACGATTGGTACTTGCCTCAAAGGCATAATCTGTCAATGACGATG
>CAJUSB010000154.1 GCA_910589115.1 uncultured Clostridia bacterium
CATAAGCGGCCTGGACGGCGTATTTTATCGAGAGGTATCTGAAAATGGCGATTTTTAGCAAGGAACTTTGTCAGAAGAAACTAAACACCTGGCTGAAAGCCGAAGAACGGATTGCAACCGGACAGCGGTATCAAATCGGTACACGTATGCTGACCCGCGCGGATTTGAAGGAAGTCCGGGAGGAAATGGAATACTGGGCCAGCCGATTATCCGAGGCAGAGGTGGAGGAAAAGAACGGCGGCAGGAACCGGCTGTACCGCATTGTGCCGCGTGACCTGTAAAGGAGGTGTCGAGGTGCCATATGAAAAAATGAGCCTTTTTGACCGGGCGGTTGCCGCAGTTGCTCCGGTGCACGCCTGCAAAAGAGCAATGGCGAGAAAACGGTTGTCAGTGATTGACAGCGGTTACGGGAACTACGGTGCAAACCACATCAAGAAAAGCATGATCGGATGGATGTACCACGGCGGCAGTGCCAAGGAGGATATTGAGGACAATATTGACACGCTCCGCCAGCGCAGCCGGGATGCATATATGGGCGTTCCTGTTGCCACGGCCTCCCTGAAAACGCTTCGGACAAACGTTATAGCCGGAGGGCTGATCCCTGCGCCGCAGATCGATGCAGATTTTTTGAAGCTGACCGATGAACAGGTGCGGGAGCTTCAGGCCCAGATCGTCAGGGAATTTGATTTGTGGGCGGATACACCAACATGTGATGCAGACCAGATCGACAACTTCTATTCGCTCCAACAGCTTGCCTATTTGTCTTATCTGATGAGTGGAGATTCGATTGTACTTTTGCCAATGAAGCAGCAGGTCGGACAGCCTTATAGTCTGCGGATACGTCTGATCGAGGCTGACCGGATATGCAGCCCTGATATGTATGACCGGCTGGTTCCGTGCGAGGTGTACGGGCACAAAGTCCAAAGCATTGTGCAGGGTGTAGAAACAGATGCAGACGGCATGGTAATTGCTTATTGGATATGCAACCGGCACCCACTCTCCAACGATGCGGCGGCACAGCCGGACGGGATCAAGTGGGAACGTGTGGAAGCCTATGGAAAAACGACTGGCAGACGGAATGTTCTCCATATTATGACCCGCGAACGGCCTGGGCAAAGACGCGGCGCGCCAACGCTTGCCCCGGTGTTGGAAACCTTAAAACAGCTTGGGCGTTACACAGATGCAGAAATAGAGGCGGCCCTTATCGGCGCTTTGTTCACCGTGTTCATCAAGTCGGATCTGCCATCCGATAGTAAACCGTTTGGAGAGGTCATCCCACAGGAACAGCTGATTGACGAAGACGATCAAAGGAGTATAGAAATTGGGAGTGGTTCTGTTGCCAGTCTTGCACCAGGGGAAAGCACGGAATTTGTAGATCCGAAGCACCCCAACACCGGCTATGACGCTTTTACCGATGCGCTAATTAAGCAAATTGGTGCGGCGCTGGAAATCCCGCCGGAAGTGCTGTTCAAGCAGTTTATTGCATCTTACAGCGCGGCGCGGGGTGCACTCAATGAATTTTGGCGTTCCTGCGGTATGATGCGGGGCTGGTTCATTGATGATTTCTGCCAGCCGGTCTATGAGGCCTGGTTTATGGAGGCAGTAGCACGCGGACGGATTCATGCCCCGGGATTTTTTTCAGACCCGGCGATCCAGAAAGCATACATGGGCTGTGTGTGGAACGGTCCGGCACGAACGAACCTGAACCCGGTGCAGGAGGTAACCGCCGCAGAGAAGCGTGTAGAAAATTGTTTCAGCACTGCGCAGGAGGAAACCGCCCAGATGACCGGCGGCGACTTCACAAGAAACGTCCGCCAGCGGGTAATAGAAGCAAAGATGAAACAGGAAGTAGATGAAATTGTACATCCGCAGCCAGCGAAACATGATGAGCTGATTGGAAATGCCAACTGGCCGTGGCGGACGGAGAAAAAACATGCCTAAAAAATTTTGGAGCTTTCAGAACAGCGCAGACGGCACACGTGCCGAGCTGCTGCTGTATGGTGATATTTCAAACAGTACATGGTGGGGGGATGAAGTAACCCCCAAGCAGTTTGCGGACGACCTGAATGAACTGGGGCCTGTAACTGAAATCACGGTGCGGATCAACAGCTGCGGCGGTGATGTATTTGCCGCGCAGACCATCGGGAATCTGCTGGAACAGCATAGGGCAGCCGTAACGGCGCGGATTGACGGCCTCTGTGCAAGTGCCGCAACGATTATTGCCTGCCATTGCGACAAGGTGATCGCGGCAAATGACAGCACCTATATGGTACATCCGGTTCGGATGGGTATTTTCGGATATGTAGACGAAACCAAGCTAAAGGAATGCCAGGGTGCACTGGACACGATCCGGGAGAGTATTCTTTCCCTGTATATTAAAAAAACAGGGCGGGACAAGGAAGAGGTTGCCGGATGGATGGACGCTACCAGCTGGTGGACCAGCGAGCAGGCCAAAGCAAATGGATTTGTAGATGAGCTGGCCGACGATGGGGAGAAGCCCGTTGTTGAGAACCGCGACGGCATATTATTTGTGAACAGTATCAGTATGAACCTGCCTTTTGACAAAGCGCCCGAATTGGTGCGGAGCAGTTTGGCAGTGGTCCAAGCTGCCAGTGGTTCCGAAAAAGCAGTATCAACTGCGGCGGCGAAAAACAGCAAGGAGGAAAAGAACGTGGAAATCAAAACAGTGGATGATCTGCGCAGGGAATACCCGGCCCTGGTTGACCAGATCGAACGGGCAGCAGCGCAGAACGCAGTAAGCGAAGAGCGCCAGCGGATTCAGGACATTGAGGAAATGGCAATGCCCGGAACGGAAGCCGTGACCGCAGAGGCCAAGTTTACAAAGCCTATGAGTGCCAGCGACTACGCCAAAACGGCTATGAAGCTGATCAAGAACCAAGGCGCGGAAATGCTGAACAACATGCAAAAGGACGCAGACAGCAGCGGCGTAAACGGTGTAAAAAATCAGCCGCCCAAGACCGGCGGCGAAGATGAATTTATGAATTCGATCAAAGAACTGGGACGCGAGAAATAAAGGAGAATACCATGGGAATGAATTTGGCAAGGCAGACATTCAGCACCGCGCCGAATTACTTCATTGCAGGCGCAAACATCGGCATTACTACAGCGGTGAAGGAGGCTGGTACGGATATTCCGGAACACACGCCCGTCTTGCTGGCAGACGGAAAGGTATCTGCTATTGCATCTGCTGATGCATTGGAGGGGCTTTACGGGGTGTCCGCAGACAGCGCGGAGGTCGGAAAGGACACGGTGATTTACCTGACCGGCGAGTTTTTTGCAAACGGTCTCGTTCTGCCGGAGGGCGTGACGGCTGCAAACGTTGAAACGGCCCTGCGTAAAATCGGGATTTTTTTGAAGTAAGGAGGATAAAAGACTATGCCGAACGTGATTGATATTTACCAGCCCCGTTATCTTGCGGAGGTTGTGCGTCAGGCACCGCCGCTGCATACGTTTTTCCGGGATACGTTTTTCACGAACGTAAGGACCTTTGTGACCGAACGAGTAGACATTGATATTATAAAGGGTAACCGGCGTATGGCAGCATTCGTTCATCCGAAGGCAGGCGGGCAGGTGCTGGAATCGGAGGGCTACGAGACCGAGAGTTATGCAGCCCCGCTGATCAACCCATACGACGTGACGACCGCAGAGCGGTTTATGACCCGTTTGCCGGGGGAAGACCTGTACAGCGGCATGACACCCGCACAGCGTGCCGCCCGGCAGCTGGTGGACGAATATATGCGGCTGAATGACGCGGCAACCCGCCGTGAAGAGTGGATGGCCGCGCAGGCCATCACCACCGGAAGGATTCCTGTTAAGGGAAAGGGCGTTGATGAGGTCATTGACTTTGGATTCACGAATAAGAAAACCCTGACCGGCACCGCGCAGTGGGGAAAAAGCGCCGCAAAGATACGCGATAATTTGAGCGCCTGGGTAGATGAAGTCTCAGTCCACGGGTTCTCAAATGTTGATATGGCGATTCTTGGAAAGAATGCGCTTCAGGCGTTCCTTGCAGATGAAAGTATCTATAAAGCGCTGGATAATCGCCGGATGATTCTTGGGGAAATCGCACCCCGCAATCTTCCGAACGGCGTGCGCTATATTGGTTGGCTGGCAGACCCCGGTCTTGAATTGTACGCCTATAACGAGGTTTATCTGGATGACTGGACAAACCCGGAAAACCCGGTAACAAAGCCGTTAATGCCGGAAAATAAGGTTATTCTTGCCCCGAGTAATCCGGGCTTTATGAGAGCCTATGGCGCGTGCGGCTACATTGAAGACAGCAGCAAAGAATGGGTGACCTCCCAAACGGCGCGTTTGCTGCGCTGTTATGTAAAGCACAGCCCGGACCGCCGTATCCTGGAGTTGCAGACAAGACCCCTGATGATTCCGGATCGTGTGGACAGCTGGCTTGTTGCAGAGGTGTGCTGATGGCGCTGTTTGAACTGGAACAGCATTACGAGAACGGACAGCCGGAATACCATGTGCCGACCTTCCGGGAGTGTGCGGAGGAAGATATTGACCTGGCATTTTTTGAAGCAAACGAACATGCCGCGTTATGGAAGGTGAACGGCAAGGAAACACTCGTAATCTTTGAAAGTGATGATCTCCGGGACCGATCGGCGCACTGGGAAGCCGGAGCAAAGCAGAATTTCGATACCGCGCTGTATGTAAGGAACACAGTTTTACACATCCGGGTAAAAGACTATGGCCCGAATCCGCAAAACGGAAAGTACCTGATAATGGAAAACGAAAAGGGCCGCAAGAGGAAATACTCCATCACAAAGTGTGAAGAGGAGGACGGCATTTACCGGATGATCCTGGAGCGGGTGAAGTCGCCGTGAGCCATGTAACCTATCATCACGGGGCCATGACCATCATCGTTGACGGCCTGGAAGATGTATCAAAGGCGCTCGGCAGCCTGAAAGGCAAGACCCCGGCAGCGGCAAAGGTGGCGATCAACGCTGCCGCGCGGCAGGCGAGGAAATCCATGATTGCCGCTGCAAAGGCGCGGTATGCAGTCAACGCAAGAGGTCTCAAACATCTGAAAGTCTTGAAACAGGAAAAGCGGGCGACCAATGCGGATTTGAGTGCAACGCTCCATATCAATACAATGCGTAATGA
Organism: uncultured Clostridia bacterium; assembly: GCA_910589115.1. Taxonomy (GTDB): domain Bacteria; phylum Bacillota; class Clostridia; order Oscillospirales; family Butyricicoccaceae; genus QXXE01. Next base: position 5,143 of record CAJUSB010000154.1, read on the forward strand.
TCTGGGCTATTTTAAGACAAATCCGCCGGTGCCAAAGCATTTTACCGGCACGGCCTGGAAGCAGGGTCCGGCTGTATGGCAGGGCAAGGTACTGCGAAGCAGCAGCATGGACCCGCTGCCCGGAAAGGGCAACAAAGCAAAAGCCTTTTTAGCGGAATTCAAAAGCGGCCACGTCGGTATGGTGCAGCGTATTATTGGTTCAGACAGCGGGCGCGAAACAACGAAAAGCGGCGCTCCCCGCTGGCGCAACAGCAAAGGCAAAGTGGAAAAGCTGGTGACGCTGGGAAGCCCAAGCGCAACCGCAATGCATCGTAGGATATGGCTGGATGTTGAGCCGGAAGTGGAGGCCTATTTAATAAGCCGCCTTGAGGAACAGGTGCAAATTATTCTTGACCGTGCTGCGGGGAGGCATAAATAATCATGAAAAATTATCACAAGGCCATACAGGATGCCGGAATCGGGCGAACGCCGCAGCTCTGTCAGGATGCCATGATCGAAATGCTGAAAGAACTGTTTGACGGGAAACTGTACAACGGCCAGGAGGGGCGGAAGCCGCTGAAATTTTTCAAGCAGGATCTTCCGATCCCGACAGGGTTCGATGATGATGTTGACACAGACAAAGCGTCAGCCCCTTATATTCTGGTTCAAATGACCGGCGGCGAAATCGCAGACGACAACAGCCCACAGACGGTGGATTTCAGTATTGTGATCTGCGCTTACGACGAAGGGATCGAACGAGAGGGCTATCAGGATGTCGCCAACATCAAAGAAGATATTATACAGCGGATCTGTTCCGCGCCGTATTTCGGCGGTTCGTTCACCATTTTGAAGCCGATTGCGTGGGCATTGCAGGCGGATAAATCAGACCCGTATTATTACGGGGCCTGCGTCCTGACGTGCACTGCCCCGGCAATGACACAGGATTCCGTATTGAAGGAGTTGATATAACATGAGCAGGAAAGCAGGGACATCCAATGTACCGGAAGCCGCAGAACAGACGGAAAAGGAATTCAAATTTCCGCAGCCGTGTGTATACTGCGGGCCAACCGTGCCGAATGTAGCACGGCAGTATACGGTCTATTCTTACGGCGTGCCGAAGGAACTGGAAGCATTTATTCGGAAACATCCGGCAGCGCGGCGGCTGATGGTGGCGGTAGAACGGTTTGCAGAAACCCGGAAACGGCTTGAAACACCGGGGACTGCGGAATCCGTAATGT
>CAJUSB010000155.1 GCA_910589115.1 uncultured Clostridia bacterium
GGGCATCACCGCTACCACCCTTGAGGGCATTTTGACCGTCAAGGGCCAGGGCCGCTGCTGACGTGGCCGCGCTGTTCGAGGCGTACATCACCAATCTGGGGATATCGATGACTTGTCAATCAATTTATTAAATAATCTTCCTTTTGATAAACTTGTTCACAATTTGTTTACTTGTTCAAATACCCTGTTGTTTGGATAGTCTACTAGGCGGGGTGCTCTACGTGGGCGGAGTGCCCTACGCGGGCAGCGGCAGGGCTCTGCCCTGCACCCGCGATTTTTTTGTAAAAAAATCGAGTAAAAACTTTAATTCCGCTGCGGCGGGGGATGGGTACGGATATAGCCGCAGCTGCGTACTGCCCCGCCCGCCAAAAGGGCGGCGGGCGGGGTGATTTTGTGCGTCTGGGGCAGTTTTTCGGATGTGAATAGAAAAATTACTTGGATTCTTTGCCAAACAATGTTATACTAGAGTGAAAGATGGGATATGCACCGGCCAGCTGTGGTAATTCTGCATCTTCCCCGTTATATATCGTTACTTTGGGAGGCCCCGCCGAATGCTTTTTTCCAGTTCTGTTTTCCTTCTGATGTTTCTGCCTGCGGTCTTATTTGGCTACTTCTTTTTGCTGCGTGGGAAACGTCCGCTGCAAAACATTTTCTTGCTGTGCGCAAGCCTCTTTTTTTATGCATGGGGTGAACCGGCTTTTGTTTTTGTAATGATGGCTTCCATTGCTGCAAATTACTTGCTCGGCCTTTGGATGGATCGCGTCCGAACACGTCCACATGCAAAAAAAATAGCTGCCGTTTGTGCGGCAGTCCTGAATCTTTCCCTGCTTTTTGTTTTCAAATATCTGGGCTTTGTTATGCGTTCTTTGAATTCGTTGACCGGATTCAGCCTGCCGGTGCCGGAAATCGCTCTGCCTGTCGGCATTTCTTTTTTTACCTTTCAGGCGCTGAGCTATGTGCTTGATGTGGGGCGCGGCGTTGCCCCCGTTCAAAAAAATCCGTTTTGGGTTGGGCTGTATATTTCTTTTTTCCCGCAGCTGATTGCAGGCCCGATTGTTAAATATCAAACAGTTGCGGAGGAAATTTCCTGCCGGAAACATTCCTGGGCGGATTTTTCTGCCGGGCTTTGCCGTTTTGCGCTTGGCCTGATGAAAAAAATATTGCTCGCGAATTCCCTTGCCCTTGTGGCAGACCGGGCTTTTGCTGCACAGGCGCTGCCGTTTGGGCTTGCTTGGCTTGGTTCGCTGGCGTATACCTTTCAAATCTTTTTCGATTTTGCAGGTTATTCCGATATGGCGATTGGGTTAGGGCAGATGTTTGGATTTCATTTTCAGGAAAATTTCCGATATCCTTATATTGCCCGTTCGGTAACGGATTTCTGGCGGCGCTGGCATATTTCGCTTTCCCAGTGGTTCCGTGATTATGTCTATATTCCGCTGGGTGGAAGCCGGGCGCCGCTGCTTCTGCGTTATCGAAACCTATTTATCGTTTGGCTGCTGACCGGTATCTGGCACGGCGCAAACTGGACGTTTATCCTGTGGGGGCTTTATTATTTCGTCCTGCTTGCCGCCGAAAAAGCCGCCGGACTGCATAAAAATCATCTTGGCATATGGCGTATCCTGCCAACTTTTCTGGTGGTCAATTTTGGATGGGTGCTCTTTCGTGCCGATTCAATTTCTGCTGCCGGACGCTTCCTTGCCGCAATGTTTGGGCTAGGGCCGGACGGACTGTGGAATGAAACAGCTGCCGCTCTACTGCGTGATTACAGCGTATTATTTGCCGCCGCTGTGGTTTTCTCTGCGCCGGCTGCAAAACGGCTCGCCGCCTGCCGCTGTACACAGGGCCGCGCCGGAGCGCTGCTATGGGTTGCCGGACTATTGGCTGCGGTGCTGGCCGCTTTCAGTTTTCTTGCTAAAGGGGCATATAATCCGTTTATTTATTTTAATTTTTAGTATCTGTCCGATAAAGGAGGTCAGTCCGTGAATCGCTTTCGCCAGTCGGCTGCCGCCGTGCTGCTGCTCTGCATGATGGCTTGTGGTACGGCCCGCGTTTGTGCACATCCTACCGCTTTCATACAGGACTTTCGTGCGGGATATGCTGGCGCACGTCCCGAATCCCCGACGTTCTTTGAAAAGCTCGGTGCTGCTTTCAGCGGAGCAGAACATGCCGTTGATTCTGCCGTCAGCAGGTGTACGCCGCTGATTACGCTTTATGGCGGATTCCAACGCCTGGTTGGCTGTGAAATCGTTCAGGATGCCAATGCGGAGAACAATGTTGTCAGGCTGAAAAACGGTAAGCTCAATTTTATCGCGCGTGACGCTGTGCCGGGTGATCCCTCCGAAAATGCCGCCCGGCTGGATGCATTCGCCGCTGATGCTGCATTGCAGGGTATCCCGACCCTTTTCGTGCTTGCACCGCAGAAAATCTGCAAATACGAGGATGTCAAACCCGCTGGGGCTATTGAATTCGGCAATGAAAACAGTGACCGCTTTTTATCCCTGCTCGAAACGGATTCGCTCGATTTGCGCCCCGCTTTTTATCAGGATGCGCCCGGCGGGCATGACGCCTGCTTTTTTAATACCGATCACCATTGGACGCCCGAGGGTGCATTTTTCGCCTTTCAGCAGATTGCAGCGCAGTTGGAGGATTCCTATGGGTTTCAAATTTCTGCGGAGATAACAGACCGCATGAATTACGAAACCTCTCTATATCCGAAATCCTTCCTGGGCAGTCAGGGCAAGCGTGTCGGCCCATGGTATGCCGGTATGGATGATTTTTCCCTGCTGCTCCCCATACAGGATAGCCAAGGTTTTTCCTTTGAAATCCCGCATAAACAAGTCGTGCGCACAGGCAGTTTTGAGGATGCATTTATCTTCTCTGAAATGCTTCAAACAAATAATAATTATTACGGGAATCCTTATGTTGCTTATACCGGCGGCGATTATCCGCTCAGCATTGCAAGAAATGATGGGCTGACGGATGGGAAAACAATCCTGCTGATTCGTCAGAGCTTTAGTTGTGCGCTGGCCCCGTTCCTCGCACGCGCGTGCAAAGAACTGCATATCATTGACCCGCGCTATTATGAAGGCTCCATACAGGACTATGCGGCTGATCTCCGACCGGATTTGATTCTTGTATTATATGCCGCAAGTGACACCTGTAATGATGCACTGTTTCGCCCCCTTACGCAGTAAATCCGGCTGAAAATGCACATTGTCACAGATTTTTTTCAAAAAAGCAATGACAATACGCCGGCAATCCTGTATAATGGAGCTATGTTCTTCCCTGATTGGAGGTGTCCCAATCCCATGAGCGATGAAAAACGAATTACCATCCAGACCATCGCCGAAGAGGCGCAGGTTTCAAAGTCAACCGTTTCCTGCTTCCTGAATGGCAAGACCGAACGGATGAGCCAGGAAACCCGGCAGCGCATTGCCGCAGTCATCAAAAAATACCATTACCGCCCAAGTGCCGCTGCAAGGCTGCTGACGGCTGGACGTTCCTGCCTGTTGGGCGTGCTGGTCTGCGATATTACCAACGGTTTTTCCAACCGATTGGTCAAGGGCATTGCACAGGTCTGCCAAAAAGAGGGATACCAGATTCTTATCGGCACCAGTGAGTACGATGCAGATGCGGAATATCTTCAACTGGAACGCATGATAGATATGAAGGTTGACGGCGTGATATTACAGCCGACTGGCCTGCCCAGCAATTCAATGGAGCTGCTGCGTCACGCCGGTACCCCTGTCGTTTGTATTGATTCCAAACCGGAAGGTGCACCCTATTGGGTTGCAACGAACAATTATCAGGCGACCTATGAAGCGGTTTCCGTTTGTCTGAAACGAGGCTACCGCCGCTGTGTACTGCTTTCCGCCCAACCGGGGGTGCTGACCTCTCGTCAGGAGCGTTACCAGGGCTGCCTGGATGCTGCTGCTGCCGCAGATGTGCCATGCAGTGCGGTCATTATGGGTTCAGATACCCCGGAGGAAGAAATCCGATCTCTCGTCCAACCAGAAGAAAAAACCTTGTTTGTTGTCCCGAACTGCTGGCTTTTACCAAAAGTTTATCAGGCGCTGGCTCCGCTGCATCATGAAATCCCCGGACGGCTGGGCCTGCTCGGGTTTGATAATGACGAATGGGCCGGGTTCTCTGTACCAAGCGTTTCAACGATTGTCCAGCCTGCTTTTCAGGAAGGGGCTACTGCGGCGGCACTGCTGATAGATAACCTGCGCGGCAGACCTGATTTTCCGTCCAATGCGACATTAGCGTGTGAAATTATTTTGCGCGGTTCCACCTGACAGACGATTGCAGCAGATGAAGTGCCTGCCACGCCTGTCGGAAACGCAGTCCGCGGCTGTTCGGAATGGGAACCCAATGGGAGGCAGTTTCCGGGCTTTCCGAAAAATAATCCGTATCATCCAGAATGACATATTTTTCACACGGACTGCACCCTAGCCATGCTAGAATTTCAGAACTCTTGCCGCCGTGCGGGATGAAAGGTGTAACATCCGACAGCGGCGTGCCGTTTGCGGATAACCGTTCAAATAGATTCTTAATATATGCTTTGCAAAAAGGGTCTTCCATCATCAGCCCATCCCGCCAAGTGGAGGATAATACAACAGCTGCATCGGTTTTATGTACCAGCCAACGCAGCCAAAATAAAGAAATCGGGTCAAATTGCTGTGATTCGACTGGCGTTTTGCGCAGACGGTTTAGCGTATGGCTGACCGGCGTGCACAGAACACCGTCAACATCTAAAAAAATGACTTTCATCCCTACAATATCCCTTCTGCCTGTAAAGTCCACCCGTATGATTTCCATGTATTATGGAGTGATTGCATATAAAGCGAGGGGAAACCTTTCCCCTATTTTATTATAGTAAAAAAGTGCAGTTTGCACAAGTCAAAAGAAAATTCCTATAATTTTCCCATGCATTCCACCGCCCTGCCCGCCCGGCTTTTGGCGGGCAGGGCTGCACAGCATGTAAAGCAGGCCGTGCAGCAAAATCCTCCGTCCCGCCCGCAGGCGAAGTGGAGATGCGTCAGCATCTCGGGGTCCGGGGTGTAACCCCGGCGGGAGTCCAGAGGGCAGCGCCCTGCCGCTGTCCGCGTAGGACGCCTCCCCGGCGAGGGGCGGGAGTCCAGAGGGCAGCGCCCTTTGGTGCCCGCGGCAGAGGCGAAAAAGAGGGAAGAGATACCGAGATAGAAATGGAAGTGATTCAACTGTGAAAAGTGTGACGATTAAAGATATTGCAAAAATTGCAGGGGTTTCTTATGCTACCGTGTCACGGGCGCTCAGTAATTCCCCCGGTATCAGTGAGGAAACACGAGCACGTGTGCTCGCCATCTGTCGCGAAGAAGGCTACCGCCCCAATATCTTGGCCCGCAGCCTCATCTCAAATAAAACAAATGTCCTTGGTCTCATTCTGCCTGATATTTCTAATCCCTTTTACGCAGAAGTCGCTTTCCACATCGAAACCTATGCCCGCTCCCTTGGATATAATGTCATGCTGTGCAATAGCCTCTCGAAACCGGAGGAAACTGCCGCCCTCTTTGAATTTTTAGTTGGACATCAGGTGGATGGGATGATTCTAGTCAGCCCTCACGATGACGAACGCACACAAGTCGCGAAACAACTGCATCTCGTCCCTACCGTAATCATCGGCGACAGCGAACTCGCCGACAGCGCCGCCATCTGTGAAGCCAGCAGTATTCGCCTCGATAACTTTGCAGGCGGTCAGTTAGGCACCGAATACCTGCTTTCCCTCGGCCATCAGGATATCTTTTATATCGGCTTCCGTCCCGGCAGCATGACCCACACCCGACGCGTCGGCGGCTATAAAGCCGCAATGAAAGCAGCCGGGCTAAAGCGGCACGTGCTGGATAATCACGCAAATGTTTCTTCCGCAGAGGCCGGTTACCGGCTCGGATTGGAACTCTTCCAGAGCAAACAACACTGTACAGCTGTTTTTGCCGCAACCGATGCCATTGCACTCGGCGTCATGACAGCCGCCGATGAATGTAATATCTCTATTCCTGATGAACTTTCACTGCTCGGTTTTGATAATATTTCTTATTCCGGGCTTTCCCGTATCATGCTCACAACCATTGATCAGCGCAAGCCTAGGCTTGCCGCAGGCGCAATCGACCTGCTGGCTGATGCCATTGCACATCCTGACCGCGAAGAAGACGTCCGCCGCATTATCCGCCCCGCCCTGGTGGAACGCAATACCTGTAAGGCGCTGAAATAACAACTGATAAGGAATTGTGCATAAATAATTAATACGTTTAGGGTTGAAAAAGCAGGGGAGATTT
>CAJUSB010000156.1 GCA_910589115.1 uncultured Clostridia bacterium
CGCCGCATAGGCGCGGGTGCAGGGCAGAGCCCTGCCGCTGTCCGCGCAGGACGCCTCCCCGGCGAGGGGCGGGAGTCCAGAGGGCAGCGCCCTCTGGTGCCCGCCGCGCAGGCGCGGGTGCAGGGCGGAGACCTGCCGCCGTCCGCGTAGGACGCCTCCCCGGCGAGGGGCAGCGCCCTCCGGTTTGTGAAAATGACAAAAGCTGCTCCTTCTGACGGCAGCGGAATCGGGCGTTTCTCCAAAATATGCGCCCAGTGTGAAAAAAGCCTGCACAACTGCGCCGAAATGTAGTATAATCTTCTCGATTGGGAAGTACGCCCGTGCGGTGCGTTCCCTGTCAAAACGTTTTTACCTATTTTTAGGAGGATTGTATATGAAGAAGATTCTTGCAATGCTGCTTGCCGGTATGATGGTGCTCAGCCTGACTGCCTGCGGCGGTAATGGCGGCAACCAGGCCGCCGACGACAACAGCAATGCTGCCAACAACGGAGATTCCACCAGCAGCGATACCACCGGCGGCGAAGCAGGCGGCACCTTCAAAATCGGCGGCCACGGCCCCCTGACCGGCCCCGCCGCAATCTACGGCAACGCCGCCAAGAACGGCGCTCAGATCGCCGTCGACGAAATTAACGCAGAGGGCGGCGCCATCCAGTTCGAGCTCAACTACGAAGACGATGAGCACGACCCCGAAAAGGCAGAAAATGCCTACAACGCCCTCAAAGACTGGGGGATGCAGCTCTCCCTCAGCGGCGTTACCTCTAAGCCCGCCGAAGCAACCTCTACCAGCCACAACGACGACCGCATCTTTGCACTGACCCCCTCAGCCTCCGCAACCGCTGTAATCGAAGGCAAAGATAATGTCTATCAGATGTGCTTCATGGACCCGAACCAGGGTACCGCCTCCGCTGACTACATCTCTGAACAGCAGCTGGGTACCAAGGTCGCTGTTATCTATCAGAACGATGAAGTGTATTCCAGCGGTATCTATGAGCGTTTCGCAGCCCGCGCTGAAGAGCTCGGCCTCGAGATCGTTTCCGCTACCACCTTCACAGCAGCCAGCCAGACCGACTTCTCCGTCCAGCTGGGCGAAGCCAAAAACGCCGGCGCTGACCTGCTGTATCTCCCGATTTACTATACCCCCGCTTCCCTCATCCTGACCCAGGCCAAGGGCATGGGCTATCAGCCCAAGGTCTTCGGCGTGGACGGCATGGACGGCATCCTCACCGTGCAAGGTTTCGATACCTCCCTCGCAGAGGGCGTTATGCTGCTGACCCCCTTCAATGCCGACGCGGAAGAGGAACGCACGAAAAATTTTGTTTCCAAGTATCAGGAGCTGTTCGGCGAAACCCCGAACCAGTTCGCCGCTGACGCTTACGACTGCGTTTATGCATTCAGACAGGCAATCGAAGAGTCCGGCGCTTCCGCCAGCATGTCGGCTGAAGAGCTGTGCGACAAGATGATCGCTTCCTTTTCCAGCATGACCTTTGACGGCCTCACCGGCGAGGGTATGACCTGGTCAAACGGTGCAGTTTCCAAGAGCCCGAAGGGCATGGTGATCGAAAACGGTGCTTACGTCGGTATGGACTGATCATTTACGCAATTCTTTTGCATGATATCCAAAGGAGGGCTTTTTTCCAGCCCTCCTTTGCCCCTATCTTAAAGCACCTGCATTTTCCCAAGATCACCGCGCCTCACGGCCTCTTATGGGGCGGGACGACGGCTTTGCCTCCCCCAGCCAAACCGCCGCCCCACCCCACAAGCCCCCGGAATTGCCCCGCCCCCCGTTTTTTGGCACTCCGGGCAGGTTTAAGCGTTTGTTTTCGATAAGTTTGATAATAAGATTTGAGGTGTTTCCACAACATGGCCTTCTTGAACAACCTGATCAGCGGCATCAGCCTTGGCAGCGTTTATGCAATTATCGCACTCGGCTATACCATGGTGTACGGCATCGCAAAAATGCTGAATTTTGCCCACGGCGACGTGATTATGATCGGCGCGTATGTCAGCTTTTGCGCAACCAGCTATATGGGATTGTCGCCGCTGCTGTCCGTCCTGCTCGCCGCAGCCGTCTGCACGGTGCTCGGCGTGCTGATCGAGCGCCTCGCCTATAAGCCGCTGCGTGAGGCAACGTCGCTCGCGGTGCTGATTACAGCAATCGGCGTTTCCTACTTTTTGCAGAATGCGGCCCTCCTGCTTTGGACCGCAAACCCGAAGAGCTTCTCTTCCATCGTCGGAAATGGGTCGGTCAGCCTCTTTGACGGCGGGCTGATCATCTCCCATGTGACCCTTGCAACCGTGGCAGCTTGCGTGATTATTATGATTGCACTGACCCTTTTTACCAGCAAGACAAAGATGGGCACGGCAATGCGTGCGGTTTCCGAAGACAAGGGCGCGGCGCAGCTAATGGGAATCAATGTGAATACAACGATTTCTGTTACCTTTGCCATTGGTTCGGCGCTTGCAGCGGTCGCCGGAGTGCTTCTCTGTTCGGCCTATCCGCTGCTTGTGCCGACAACCGGTTCCATGCCCGGTATTAAGGCTTTTACCGCTGCGGTTTTCGGCGGGATCGGTTCGATTCCCGGCGCACTGCTGGGCGGGCTGATGCTCGGTATTATTGAGATTATGAGCCGTGCATACATTTCGATGCAGCTGTCAGACGCGATCGTATTCGCAGTGCTGATCGTTGTGCTGATCGTAAAGCCGGACGGCCTGCTCGGCAGCCGCCGCAATGAGAAAGTCTGAGGTGGGTATTTATGAAAAAATTGTTTTCGGCCGGACGGCGCGATTATACCATCTCTTTTGGGATCGTGATCATTGCGTATCTTGTTGTACAGGCAATGATTATGACCGGCAGCATTACAAGCTCCTTTAAGGGGCAGCTTGTGCCGATTTGTGCGTATATTGTAATGGCGGTTTCGCTGAACCTGACCGTTGGCGTGCTCGGTGAGCTGTCGCTTGGCCACGCGGGCTTTATGTCGGTGGGCGCTTTCACGGGGATCGTTGTGACCACGACGCTTGCGGATATCATTCCGATTGGGCCGCTGCGCCTGGCCATTGCAATGGTAGCAGGCGGACTGGGCGCGGGCCTTGCAGGTGTGCTGGTCGGCGTGCCGGTGCTCCGTCTGAAAGGTGACTATCTCGCGATTGTGACCCTCGCTTTTGGACAGATCATCATGAACATTGTGAATGTGCTTTATATCGGGAAGGACGAAAACGGGCTGCATTTCAGCCTGCTTGAACAAAAGTTCAAGCTCGGTGAGGGCGGCAAAATGATAATTAACGGGCCGATTGGCGTCAGTGGTGTTTCCAAGCTGTCCACTTTTACGGCGGGCGCGGTGCTGGTGCTGGTGACGCTGTTCCTGATTCTCAACCTGATGCACAGCCGTACCGGACGTGCGGTCATGGCAATGCGTGACAACGCAATTGCTGCTGAAAGTATCGGTATTTCGATTACCCGGTATAAGCTGCTTGCGTTTGTTGCCTCTGCGGTGTTTGCGGGGATGGCAGGCACGCTTTATGCGATGAATTATTCTACTGTTACCGCTGCGAAGTTTGATTTTAACACTTCCATACTGGTGTTAGTATTTGTGGTGCTGGGCGGCCTTGGAAATATTTGGGGGTCGATGATTGCGGCGGCGCTGCTGACCGTACTGCCCGAGCTGCTGCGTGCGGTGAATGATTATCGGATGTTGTTGTATGCGGTTTTGCTGATTGCAATGATGCTGTTTAACAACTCAAAGCTCAAGCAGCGCCTGCTTGCACGCAGGCAAAAGGAGGTGGAGTGACATGGCAATGCTCGAAGTGACCGAGCTGGGCATTTCGTTCGGAGGCCTGCGGGCGGTCGATGCACTGACGATGAAAATTGAGAAGGGCGCATTGGTCGGCCTGATCGGCCCGAACGGAGCAGGCAAGACAACGGTATTTAATATGCTCACGGGCGTATATCGTCCAACAGATGGCGGTATCCGTTTGGATGGAGAAAACCTGATTGGCAAAGCCCCACATGAAATTTGCAGGCTGGGAGTCGCGCGGACCTTCCAGAATATCCGGCTTTTCAGCAAGCTGACCGTGCTGGACAACGTCAAGACGGCATTACATAATGAAATTGGCTACACGCTGGCCGAGAGTTTGCTGCACCTTGGCAGCTTCCGTAAGAAGGAGCGCGAGATGGACGAACGGGCGCTGGATATATTGAAGGTGTTCGGCCTGGATGGCAAGCGTGACTTGACGGCGGCCAACCTGCCCTATGGGCAGCAGCGCAAGCTGGAGATTGCGCGTGCGCTGGGTACCAGTCCCAAGCTGCTGCTGTTGGACGAACCGGCGGCGGGCATGAACCCGCAGGAGACGGGGGAGCTGATGGAGACGATCGAGCTGGTGCGCAAAAAGTACGGTGTTACGGTACTGCTGATTGAGCATGATATGAAGCTGGTGTCTGGAATTTGTGAATATCTGTATGTATTGAATTTTGGGCGGGAGCTGGCGCAGGGCACGCCTGCGGAGGTGCTGCACAATCCGGAGGTCGTGACGGCCTATCTGGGCGAATAAAGGAGGGGTGCAACGATGGCAATGCTGGAAGTTAAGGGCTTAAATGTATATTACGGCATGATACACGCCATTAAGGACGCCTCTTTTGAGGTGAACCAGGGCGAAGTCGTGGCGCTGATTGGCGCGAATGGTGCGGGCAAGACGACGATCCTGCACACGGTAACCGGCCTGCTGCACGCGAAGTCGGGGTCGGTGCAGTTTGAGGGACATGAGCTGACGCACACGGCGGCACACCGGATCGTGACGCTTGGCATGTCGCATGTACCGGAGGGGCGGCGGGTGTTTGCTGACCTGAGCGTATATGAAAATCTGATGATGGGTGCCTACACGCGTTCAGACAAGGCAGAAATTGCGCAGTCGCTGGCGATGGTATATGAGCGGTTCCCGCGTTTGAAGGAGCGTCAGCGCCAGGCAGCGGGCACGCTTTCGGGCGGTGAGCAGCAGATGCTGGCGATGGGGCGGGCGCTGATGAGCAAGCCCAAGATACTGCTGTTGGACGAGCCGTCCATGGGACTTTCACCATTATTTGTGAGTGAAATTTTCAAGATTATAGAGGAAGTAAGTGCACAGGGGGTAACGGTCCTGCTGGTTGAACAGAACGCCAAAAAGGCGCTCTCGATAGCGGATCGTGCCTATGTACTTGAGACGGGACGGGTTGTGATGTCCGGCCCGGCAAAGGAACTGATGGAGGATGACTCTATCAAAGCCGCCTACCTTGGAGAATGATTGCCTCCGCAGCAGGCGCCAAGGGGCGCTGCCCCTTGGAACCCCGGTCCTCCGCGGACAGCGCCAGAGGGACGCATCCCTCTGGACTCCCCTCCTCGCCTGCGGGCGGGACGGGGGATTTCCACATCGCAGACGACCTATGAAACACAAAATATTCCGCAAACTCAAAAGCAGCCCTGCACCTCTGTCTAATACCAAGGTGCGGGGCTGCATTCTTTATGACCATCTTCTTTTGGTAGAGTAGAATAAAAACATACTGATAGGAGAATCTTTTAATCAGTTAACATCAGGAACGCTACTTTTGCTAACCTATTCAGGAATTATATAACGTCCAATAATAGAAGATCCGTCTTTCCCAAATAAAGCAATTTCATCGCCCGCATTAAAGAAATTATAATCCTCCTTACGAACATAGCCTATCATCTGATGCTCATCCGTTACTTGAATAAAATCTGGTTGTTTATCATAAATATCAGGCCCGATCGTCTTCCCTGTTGGCGTAATATCCCACTCCGGATATTGCGACAAATCATAATCTACATCTGCTTTTGGTGACACAAAGTGGATGTTATCCAGGGAATATTTCTCCGATTCCGATATAAAATCTTTTATTTGCAATGCAATCTGGTGTAGATTGTTTGACTTGTTTACCAAATCTACATGTAAAAAAAGTGAAATCCCACTAAAGACTGTGTCAATTAGCAAAAGGAATATCAGTGCAATTTTTATTTTATTTGTATTTTTCATCACTCTTTTTTAGTAATCTCCTTTTTACAATTTTACAATGTTTGAACTTCCTGATACCTATATGAAACTAATACATTGGAATCACCTCTTTCGCTTTCTCTTTAAATTTGTATTTTAACATACACACAGGAAAGTGTCAATACTTTTTTGCATATAATTATCTTGCAATGATTGCAATTAGGGTTTGTGAATTTCTCTGGTGAAATATGGAAATATTATAGTAATGTCGTACTATTAGAGCAATCGGCGAAAAACTATTCGCAAACAGCGGAAAGAAGAGGTATAATG
>CAJUSB010000157.1 GCA_910589115.1 uncultured Clostridia bacterium
GTCTGTCAGCATAACAGCCCCGCAGCGATGCTGCACCTTGGCACGGCAGTCAGCGATATTACCCGCGTTGTGCTGGCTCCCATCGAGCGCATGGTCAAAAGCATAGAACAGCAGAACCTGTTTGACCTCCGCGAAAAATTTGCAAAACCTGTCATTCCGGAGTATCATAAAGATACCAGAAAACCGGAAAAACAGGAGGATGAAAGGAGCAACGAACATGGAGATTACTTATTCGCAGGTGGGGGATTATCGCCTCCCGAACCTGACCCTGCCGGAACAGCCCGCCGTGAAGATCGGCAAATACGGCAGGCTGCGCAAAACCTTCCTCAAACAGCACCGCCCGGTGCAGTACAACGGGCTTATCCTGAGCGTCAAGCTGGACGAGCATCTCGCGGAGATCGACCGGACGGCGCGCCAGCAGGTCGAACAGACCATGGCGGAGCTGCTGAAAACGAACCCCGCGCCGGACAAGATGAGCGACCCGCTGAAGTGGGTGCAGCATCAGAACGCGATCAAGGCGCAGGCGGAGGAGATCGTGATACCGAGCCTGATTTACAGCTGAAAACAGAACCCGAAGCGGAGGATGGACTGCCATCTTCCGCTTTTGCTTTGCCCTCTTTTGAGGAGCAGATGGCCTTTTTTGAAATTATTGAACCGAACCTTACGGGGCAGGAATTGGATGCTGTTTTGTCAGGCGGCACAGGCTTTCAGAACGGAAAGCAGCGCGTCAGCCAGTATTTTTCGGAGGAACATACCGAAAAGGAAAAAGCAAAATTCCTCGCGAAAGAGTATGGCACGGGCGGTCAGTCATGGACATTCCAGGACGGGACGAACGGCTTCCTGTGGCACGACAGCAAAGGCATTTCCGCAAGCCGCGCAGGGCTGGATTTCAATGCCCCGGAGATTCATATTTCATGGGCAAAAGCTGCGAATCGCGTTGCTGAACTGATTGCCAGCGACCAGTACCTGACCGAAAAAGAAAAGGCTGATTTGCGTTCCAGCCAGACCGAAGAACAGATTTTGGAGCCTGCGCCAGAAGAGCATATACCGACCGTGCGGGAAATCCACGCACAATTCCTTCCGGTTATCGAAAAGCTGGTGCTGGAGGATGTGGCCTATCAAAATGCCTGCAAAAACTCTGACCCAGACAATGCGTATCTTGAGGGAAACGAAGCCGTCAAACGGGCGGTGCTGTCTGTCAATGATACCGTTTTTCAAAGGCTTTATTTTGATAATCCGACATTTCACCGCCGACTGCATCAGGATGTCATAAACGACACCTACCCGCTGCTTGCAGGCTTGCCACCGGCACCGGAAACCGGAGAGGTAAAACCGGAAGTCAACCTTACGCCTAATGTGAAGGCGTATTGGGATTTGAAAGCGCAATATCCAGATAAACTTGTCGGTGTTCAGGTGGGCGAATATATGCTGTTCTATGGTTCGGATGCAGAAGCAGCAGCGCCCGCGCTCGGCACAAAATTACTGGTGCGGGAGATTCCCGGATTGGGCAGCACTGCCGTTACCGGAAGCCCACACGCATGGCAGGCGACGCTAAAGCACCTTTTGGAGCATGGACAAAGCGTGGTGTTGGCACAGCCAGAATCCGGGCAGGGTATCGACGCGCCATATGAAATTATCAAGGAACGTGATACAGCGGAATATATCCCCCTCGGCATGGAGCTGAACATTGAAGGGCGTCGGATGAAGATTGACAGCGTGGACTTCCAGAATGGCACAGTCTATCTCTCCAACGCCGATTTGCAGGGCAGTCCGCCGATGCTTCGTGAAGAACCTATACCTTATATCAGGCAATTCGTTGAAGACGCCCAGATGCAGGAGTTTTCATATGAAGAAATGGCTGTGTGGCAAGGTGAACAGTCTTTGCCGCCGGAGCCTATAAGGAAGCGTTTAGGGCAGTCCCTGCCGGAGCGCAATTATCGCACGTTTGCAAAGCTGTTTCCGGAAATCTCCAGCGGCGAATACCGTTATTTGAAGCTGGAAGCGGGAGCATCCATGATGCCTTTGCATATTGAGCGGATCGGCACGGATGTAATCTCCGTAAGCCACACCTACACGCAAAATGGCGATATCCTGTATGATCCTGAAATGACCTTCCGCATAAATCCGGAGAAAGGAACGCTGGAACCGCTGACATTCCGACAGGACGGAGGTTTTCCGATTTATCAGGAGGTCTACCCTGAACCGGGCAGATGGATTCCTAAACTGCGGAAGGATTTGAATGCGTTTGCTAAGCAGTGGCTGCAAAATATCAGCACGCAGCAGTATTTGAAGCATGAAGCCGTTGCAGAGCGTAACGGCGAGGATGTGCGTTTCAACTTCGATCAGGATGGAAAGGCCATTCAGCCTGACGCGAAGGATGAACCGCAAACATTGAACTTATCAAACACGACGGAAACCGCGCCGCTCGGAGTAAAAGACATTCTGGACAAGCCGCCGCGTGACCCGTTTCGTCCTGCTTATCAGGCAGGCGATATGGTATTTCTGGATGATACGATATTCCGGATAGAAAAAGTCGGGATGTTCGATGTGCAGCTGCTCGACCCGCAGCTCCGATATCCGATTCTCCGTTCGGAAAACAGGGAAACTTTTGAACGGCTCCTGCTAAATGATATGCGAAATGGCGCAATTACAGAGTTTTTTGCGGCTGACCTTTCCAAAGCAGACGATGAGGAGTTTCGAGACGCGCTGACCAATGGCCTGTTCAGCAACCGCGACAAGGCGTATATTTCTGGCTGGATTCGTTCCGGCATGGGAAATACACACCTTGCCGCGCGGCTTTCAGAGACGTTTGCGGGTAACGCAGAAACCATGACGCTGGAAACCGGTGAAATTCTGGATTATCGGGCATCCACAGTCAGTTTGGAGATTGAGATTCACGACAAATTCCATACGCAACGTGCTGAAAGCTGGGTAAATGTTGCGAAAATCTGCCGCGCTCTGTATCAGCAGGAATTGGATGGTTTTGTGCATGAACCGCAGCCGCCCGAAACTGCTGACCTGAAGGGCAAACCGCATTATAAGGAAGGCGATCGTGTTGTAATTCCTGCCGCTGACCGCGAGATTTCCGGCGAAATCGGCTACATCGGCGACAAAGCAGTACGGATTGATACTGGCCCTTACTCGTGGAGCCATGAAACGATTGAACGCAGTCACTTTGAAGAAGGTTTACGGCAAGACTGGCGCAATGCAGAGCTGTTTGCCCCACCCGTGCAGAACTTCCACATCACCGATGATAACCTCGGTACAGGAGGTCCGAAAGCGAAATTTGCAGCTAACCTTGCGGCAATCAATCTGCTGAAAATATTGGAATCCGAAAATCGTCCCGCGACGACGGAGGAACAGGAAACCCTTTCCCGCTACGTCGGATGGGGCGGTCTGCCGCAGGCTTTTGACAAATCCAACCAATCATGGAGCGGCGAATACCGCCAGCTTCGCGACGTACTGACCGAAGAAGAATATATCGCTGCGCGCGGAACGGTTTTGAACGCTCATTTTACCAGCCCGACCGTTATCAAAGCGATGTATGAATGCGTTGAAAACATGGGTTTCCGTACCGGAAATGTTCTGGAGCCGAGTATGGGTGTAGGAAATTTTTTCGGGCTTCTGCCGGACAGCATGGAGCAGTCCAAACTTTATGGCGTGGAGCTGGACAGCATCACCGGACGAATCGCTCAAAAGCTGTACCCTGACGCTCGAATACAGGTAGCAGGGTTTGAAAACACGCAGTTTCCAAACGATTTCTTTGATTTAGCAGTCGGTAATGTGCCGTTTGGTTCATACAAGGTCAACGATCCGAAATATGACAGGCATAACTTTCATATTCACGACTATTTCTTTGCGAAAACACTCGATCTTGTGCGTCCGGGCGGCGTGGTTGCTTTCGTAACCTCGCGCTACACGATGGACAAGAAAAACAGCGCCGTACGGCGTTTTCTCGCGCAGCGTGCCGACCTGTTGGGAGCCGTCCGCCTGCCCAACACAGCATTCCGCGCGAACGCTGGGACAGAAGTCACGACCGATATCCTGTTCCTGCAAAAACGCGACCGAATCCTCGATATTGAGCCGGAATGGGTGTCCGTAGGGCAAACCGCCGACGGCTTCACGGTCAACCAGTATTTTGTCGAGTACCCCGAAATGATTCTCGGCACGCTTACGCTGGAAAATCGGCAGTACGGCAACGAAGACTTGACGTGCGCGGAAATCCCTGGTTCCGACCTTGGCGAACTACTGCGGGATGCGCTCCGCAATATTCGCGCGGAAATCCCCGTATTTGAGGTTTCGCCCGAACAGGATGTAGATGCAGAGGGAACGCTTCCAGCCGACCCTGATGTGCGGAATTTCAGCTATACGCTGGTGGATAATCGCCTTTATTTCCGTGAGAACTCCATCATGTCTCCGGTCGAAACCAGCAAAACCGGCGAGAGCCGCATTCGCGGATTGATTGAAATTCGTGACGCGGCCCGCGCCCTGATCGACGCGCAAATGGAGAACTGCTCCGACCAGACGCTGCATGAACTTCAAGGGAAATTAAATCAGGTTTATGACAGCTACACAGCAAAGTATGGGCTTCTCAACAGCCGCGGCAACAGCATGGCTTTTTCGGACGACGCTTCCTACCCGCTGCTGTGCTCGCTGGAGGATATCGACGACGAGGGCAAGCTGAAACGCAAGGCAGATATGTTCACCAAGCGCACGATTCGCCAATCCGTGCCGGTCACGCACGCAGAAACTTCGGTGGAAGCGCTGACGATCAGTATCGGCGAACGTGCACGGGTAGACCTCGGCTTTATGTCGCAGCTGCTGGACGGCAAGCCGCAGGAGGAAATTACCCGCGAATTGAAAGGAGTGATTTTTGAAAACCCGCAGACTGAAAAATGGGAAACAGCTGACGAATACCTCTCTGGCGAGGTGCGGCAAAAGCTGGCGACCGCGCTTTACTATGCCGAAAAAGAACCGGAACGCTGGGCACAGAATGTGGAATCATTGAAAGCGGTGCAGCCGAAAGACCTTGACGCTGGTGAAATCAGCGTCCGGCTGGGCGCTCGGTGGATTCCGCCGGAGGATATTGCGCAGTTTGCCTATGAAACCTTCGCTACACCGTACTATTATCACGGTGATATCCGTGTCCTGTATTCGTCTGCCACCGATACATGGAATATCACAAATAAGAATGGTGACCGCTCAAACAATGCAAATCTTACGGTTACCTTTGGTACGGAGCGCATCAATGCTTACGAGATTCTGGAACAGTCGCTGAACCTGAAAGAAGTACGCGTTTTTGACACGCATATCAATGCAGACGGAAACAAGGTGCGCGTGCTGAACAGGAAGGAAACCATTCTGGCCCAGCAAAAGCAGCAGACCGTCCGCAACGCCTTTCAGGATTGGATTTTCAGGGATCCGGAACGCCGTGAACGGCTTGTGAAAGTCTATAATGAGACATTCAACGGTACGCGCCCACGCATTTACGATGGTTCGCATATCCGCTTTGTCGGCATGAACCCGGAGGTCAACCTCTGGCAGCATCAGAAGGACGCGATTGCACGGACGCTGTACGGCGGGAATACCCTTCTGGCGCATGTTGTGGGTGCTGGGAAAACCTACACCATGGCCGCAGCCGCGATGGAATCAAAACGTTTAGGACTGTGCCATAAATCAATGTTTGTTGTACCGAATCATCTGGTGCAGCAATGGGCGGGTGAGTTTTTGCAGCTTTACCCGTCGGCAAATATTCTGGTTACGACGAAAAAGGATTTCGAGACTGCAAACCGCAAGAAATTCTGTGCCCGTATCGCTACCGGAGGCTACGACGCAATCATCATCGGGCATTCCCAATTTGAGAAAATCCCAATATCTGCCGAACGGCAGGCGGCGCTTCTTCAGAAGCAGATCAACGAAATTACAGAAGGTATCGCGGAGGTAAAATACGAACACGGTGAACGCTTCACGATCAAGCAGATGGAATACACCCGAAAGAACCTTGAAGCCAAGCTGAAAGCACTGGAAAAAAGCCAGAAAAAAGACGCAGTAGTCACCTTCGAAGAACTTGGCGTTGACCGGCTTTTTATTGACGAGGGGCACCTCTATAAAAACCTCTTTTTGTTCACAAAAATGCGGAATGTTGCCGGGATTGGACAAGTAGAAGCCCAGAAATCGACCGACCTTTACAACAAGTGCCGCTATCTGGATGAGCTGACCGGAGGGCGCGGTACGACTATGGCTACAGGCACGCCTGTCTCGAACTCAATGTCAGAATTGTAT
>CAJUSB010000158.1 GCA_910589115.1 uncultured Clostridia bacterium
GGGGCTGCGCTGGGAGAGATAGAAGAACAGCTTCGGCGCGTACGTGAGGAAATCTGTGAAAAGCAGATGCAAAAGGGACAGACAGAGCAGATTCAGGCACAGAAACGCCGCATTTCAGAGCTGAAAGCGCAGGAAAAGGAATTATCCGCGCAGTATGAGGAATTAGAAAAGGGCATTTATCTTTGTGACCAGTTTACGAAAGCCAAAGTCCGTATGCTTACAAGCCGTATCAACGGCAAATTCAGGGGCGTGCAGTTCCGGCTTTTCCTGGAGCAGGTGAACGGCGGTGTAAAAGATGATTGTGAGGTTCTTGTACCGAACGATGCCGGGACGCTGGTTCCTTTCCGGGACGCGAACAATGCGGCTCGTATCAACGCAGGACTGGAAATCATTGAAGCGCTTTCAAAACATTGGGGAATTTCCATGCCGGTGTTTATTGACAACGCCGAAAGCGTAACTCACTTGCTTGACACAACAATGCAGACCGTCCGATTAGTTGTATCCGAACCGGACAAAAAGCTCCGTCTGGTTCCAGATATCTCATAAAATCAACAAATCAAAATCAGGGAGGAAAGTAAAATGACAGCCACTACAACGAAAGCCCCGGCCACTGCCGGTAGCGCCGTACCACAGCCCGCAGCCGCACAGGTTCCGGCAGAAGTAAAGCCGAACGCCGCTGAACGCTTCACCGCAAAGGTGATGAAGGAATTCGGCAGCACGGTCGGAGAGATTCAGGTAACGGACTATCAGCAGCAGCTGGTTCAGGGCTATTTCATCGCCATTGACCGGGCGCTGAAATCCGCAGAGGAAGAACGCCTGCGGAAGAACGAAAAAAACAAGGATCACGAAAAATACGACAACAATCTCCCTGTCACATGGGGGAATGTCAACCTGAACGACCTTGCCCTGGATGTTGTGCATTATGCCCGCATGGGACTTGATATGATGCAGGAAAACCACCTGTTTCCAATACCTTATAAGAATAATAAAACCGGTAAATATGATATGACTTTGATGCCCGGATATAACGGCATTCAGTACATTGCGGAAAAGTATGCGGTAGAGCCGCCGCTTGCGGTCACGGTCGAGCTTGTCTATTCTACGGACACTTTCCGGCCTATTAAAAAGAGTGCGGAAAATCGGGTAGAAAATTATGAATTTGCAATCAATAATGCCTTTGACCGCGGCGAAATTATTGGAGGCTTTGGCTATATCGAATTTGCCGACCCAGTAAAGAATAAACTTGTAATTATGACCAAGAAAGATATCGAGAAACGCAAGCCGAAATACGCGTCCGCAAACTTCTGGGGCGGAAAACAAAAGGTTTGGGAAAACGGCAAACAGGTTGACCAGGAAACTGACGGCTGGTATGAAGAAATGTGCCTGAAAACCATTAAGCGAGAGATATACAGCGCAAAACATATTCCGCGCGACCCGAAAAAGATTGACGACAATTACCAGTATATGAAAATGCGGGAAGCCCGCATTGCAGAGCTGGAAGCGCAGGACATTATTGATGCAAATGCGAATGGTATGGTGATCGATGTAACGCCGACCGCTTTGCCCGAACCTGTCACCCCTGCGTCTGGGGTTCCGATAAGCGGGAACCCCAGCGAACCGGCAGCATCGCCCCGCCCCACTGCGGAAACTGCACCGGCAGCCATTCAGGATGACGGGCAAACAACACTGACCGGGCCGACGTTCTGATGAAGATTCAAATTCTTGCATCCGGCAGCAGCGGAAACGCCTACATTATTGGTGACGGCGAAACCTCCCTGCTGCTGGACGCTGGGATTCCGCTGAAAGCGATCCAGACCGGCAGCGGATTCAGGGTGCGGCAGCTGGCGGGCTGTTTCATAACGCACTCTCATAAAGACCACAGCAAAGCAGCAAAAGACCTTGCACGTTTGGGGGTAGACGTATACACCAGCGCGGGCACGGTTGAAGCGTGCGGACTGTCAGGCCACAGGATACACGCGGTAAAAGCCCTCCGGGAGTTTCAAGTTGGTACGTTTCAGGTGCTGCCCTTTGACGTGGAACATGACGCCCCGGAACCGCTCGGTTTCCTATTCGCAAGCGGGCACACCGGAGAAAAACTCTTGTACTTTACAGACACTTATTTCGTAAAGTACCGCTTTGCCGGGCTGACCCATATCATGGCGGAATGCAACTATTCCAAGGAAGGATTGGAGCGCAGCATCCAGGCGGGCTATATACCAATCGAGCGCGTGCCACGCCTGATGAAAAGCCATATGAGCTTAGACCATCTGCTGGATCTGCTCCGTGCAAACGACTTGCGGAAGGTCCGCCAGATTTACCTGTTACATTTAAGCGAATCCAACAGCGAAGAAGACCGGTTCCGAAAAGAAGTGCAGCGCCTGACTGGCGCGGAGGTATACGTTTGCTGATATGAGGCTGAAACGACAGCGGCTAAAAACCGTGCTACGATAAGCATGAAGGAACTTATCGGAAGGGGCTGGTTCATTGGAAAAGAAAAAAGAATATATCAAGCTCTGGTTAAGCTATGAAAGCTATTTTGAGCCGTACAGTGATGTTGAAGTGGGGCGCTTGGTGCGGGCGATGATGAAATATAAATCGTCTGGAGCAGCGCCAGAGTTCACCGGGAGTGAACGGTTCATATGGCCAGCGATTAAACGTGAGATTGATGAAGATATCGCTTCCCAGGCGGAAGCATCAAGGAAAAACAGCATCAATGGTTCCAAAGGCGGCAGGCCCAGAAAAGCAGGTGCTTTTGAAGAGGAACCGGAGAACCAACCGTTTTTGGAAGAAAGCGAGAAAAGCGACCGCTTTTTTGAAAAACCCAAAAAAGCCATAGAAAAGGATAAGGAAAAGGTGAAGGAAAAAGAAAAGGAATTACCTGCCTCCTCCATACCTCCCCCGTCAGGCACGCAGGCGGCAGGCGGCACGATTGGGCCATATCCCGTAAAAACTCGGGAATTATACGCCTATTTCGAGGAAAACTGCAATGTTTTTAACGCAAGACCAGTGCTTAACGCAATTACCAACTGCCTTTTGGAGGGTGTTGCGCCGGAGGTGGTGACAGCAATCATCGATGAGACAGTTTTGGCGGGGGCAAGAAGCCCTGCCGCCTATGCGGTAAAAATCATGGACGACATTCTTGCCGAACAAGTGCGGGATTTAAGCGCTTACCAGGCCAGAAGCGCAAGATTCAAGAAGCAAAAGGAGCAAAACGCGAATGGAACAGATTGCAAAAATCATGGGAGCGACACGGGAGAGGAATTCCTTGGCGGGAAACGGTACTGATTTCCGTGGGAAAAGCATTGACGAAATTGAGCAGGAAATTGTAGAAGTTTCCAACCGCCAGCCGGGGCATCTGACCGGCTATGACTGCCCGAAGTGCATGAATCGTGGTTATTTCTGGATGTATCAGGACGGACAGCGATTTATCCGTGACTGCGAATGTGCACCGGTACGCGAAAGCATCAAGGAGCTGCGGCGAAGCGGCTTGCGCGAGGTGATGGATAAATATACATTTGAGGCCTTTCAGTGCAGGGAGCAATGGCAGGCGGCTGTTAAAAGTGACGTTTTACAGTTTGTAAATGATGAAAACCGTCAATGGCTGCTGCTGGCAGGCCAGCCGGGAGCGGGCAAGACGCATTTAGGGACGGCAGCGGCGGTACGCTTCCTGAAAGCCGGTATCCCTGTGCGGTATATGCTTTGGATCGAGGACGGCACACGGCTCAAGGCGGTTATCAACGACGCTGCGGCATATGCGCGGCTGATAAACCCACTGAAAACCTGTAAAGTGCTGTATATAGACGACCTTTTCAAGCGCAAAAACGACCAGCGCGACAACCGGCAGACGGACATGGTAGACCGAGGGGATATCCGGCTGGCGTTTGATATCATCAACTATCGGTATATTAACCATTTGACTACGATTATCAGCACGGAGCGTATGCCGGAGGATCTGTTCCTGATTGATGAAGGGACAGGCAGCCGCATTCATGAACGCACGAAAGCGCATCAGGTGGTCATCCGGTACGACCGGAGCAAAAACTGGAGAATCAGCCGTCATGGGACATAACAAGGACCCGCGCCGCCAGCTACAGGGCGCAGTCAGCAAGGCGCAGGGAAAGTGGTTTGAGGAACGTTTGGACGCTGCATTTGCGCAGTATCGAAAAAACGGCTTTGCGATCATCGAGAAAACGCCGGAGCCGATGCGTCCGGTGCAGAGCCTGGGCGGCGGGAAGTTCGTGGCATTTTTTGAGAAAAAGGCGCAGCCGGACTATAAGGGCATTATCAAAGGCGGTAGGACGGTAATGTTTGAGGCAAAGTTCACCGGAGCCGCCAAAATGGAGCAAAACCGCGTGACGGAGGGCCAGGCGGAATATCTTGATCAGCATCAGGCATTGGGGGCGCGTTGTTACATCATTGCAGGATTCAGCTCCGGAAATGTGTACCGTTTTCCATGGCCCATCTGGAAGGATATGAAAAAATATTTTGGCAGAAAGTACATTTCCGAAAGCGATGCAAAGATCATCAGTTATCTGGTTCCGGCCATGCAGGATGGATTCCTGCTGCTGCTGGATTGACACAGAAAGGAGCAAAAAATGAGTGAGATTTCTGCTTATGAAGCGCAGGTAAAGAAAATGCAGGGGCTTTGTGAAGAACATAATCTGGTTTACCGTTTCCACAAGGAGCGGTATCCGATGACCTTTACGATCAAACCTTCCTGCACGATGGATGCACAGATTTCCATGTTGGAAAGCGTGGAAGACGAAGGATATATCAGCCCGGCGGCTTCTATGACGTGGATTTTTAATGACGGCGTACTGGAAACCAAGGTGCGCGGCGGAACCTTTACGATCAGCAAAACGACCCGCACGAAAATCGAAAACATCCTGATTAAGATGATTACTTTTTGGCAGCAATATTTTTTCCGCAGCGTCATTGAAAACCAGCTGATA
The DNA here is from genome assembly GCA_910589115.1 of uncultured Clostridia bacterium. Lineage (GTDB taxonomy): Bacteria > Bacillota > Clostridia > Oscillospirales > Butyricicoccaceae > QXXE01. The sequence goes on from CAJUSB010000158.1 coordinate 4,953, forward strand.
CCCGAGCGGCGAATGCCGGTGATTGATGACGAAGCGCTTTGGCCGGAGGACGCGGAATCGTTTGGGGACGATGACGAAGGTGACGGCACCAGCGGTTTCGATGAGGAACCCGAGGACGGGGAAGAAGATACTGACGGCAATACTGGCAGCGGGGCCGGAAACGGCGCTTCTGACGATGGCAACGAGCTGCCTGATGGTGATATTATTGACAGTACGGACGGCGCACCTGTGGACCCTGATGACCCGGAAGTCAAAGAAGCTGCACGCATTGTCCGTGCTGCAAATAAGGCATCCTGTGCCCTGCTGCAAAGGCAGATGGGCATCAAGGTCCCGAAAGCGTCCCGCCTGATGGATGCGCTGGAGACGCTTGGTGTTGTAGGGCCGTTCGACGGCACCCATCCGCGAGAGGTGCTGCCCTATGACGAGCCGGACGAGCAAGACCACAGCATGGAGGGCTAAACCATGGGTAAGGCCGCACGCCGGGTACACGGGGAAAGCCAGAAGCATATTATCCGCCTTTTGGAGGGTCTGAGCGGACGGTATTCCCGGTGGGAAATCTGGCAGGATTTTATCATTATGTCGGCTATCAGCCTGGCAAATGCCATAAATGGGCCGTATCGGGAGGAACGTGAAAAAGCGTATTTAGCACGTGCCGGAAAGTATTCCAAACAGGAGCTGGACGTTTTCGTGGAGATGCTTGCCGAAGTTGTCATGAATATGGAGCGCGATCCAGACCAGGATTTTCTTGGCGAGCTGTTCATGGCGTTAGATATGGGCAACGAGTGGAAAGGACAGTTTTTTACGCCATATAATGTGTGCCGGATGAAGGCTGCAATCACATATGGCCCGGATATGCAGGATCGCATTGACCGGGATGGCTGGATATCTGTCAGCGACCCGGCCTGCGGGGCTGGCGCACTTCTGATCGCCTTTGCAAACGAATGCCGGAGAAAGGGAATTAACTATCAAACATCCGTTCTTTTTACAGCGCAGGATGTTGATTTCCTTGCCGGATGTATGTGTTATGTCCAGCTGAGTTTGATGGGATGCCCAGGATATGTCGTGATTGACGATACAATCGCGCATCCGCCCACCTGTTATGATAAGCGGGGATTGCTTCCGCAGGGCGGTTCCAATGTATGGTATACCCCTATGTACTTTCGTGATGTTTGGCATTACCGCAGGCTTTTGGCAAAAACGAACACCCT
>CAJUSB010000159.1 GCA_910589115.1 uncultured Clostridia bacterium
ACATCCTTTTTCACCTCGAACTCATTATACCTCTTCTTTCCGCTGTTTGCGAATATGCGTTTTCTTCACAAATTGTTTACTTATTCAAAAACTGTGGCTCTGTATAGAAAAAACACTTGACAGAAAAGGTTAACTGAGGTATAATAATTTCATCGAAGCAATATGTATGGAGAGTTGGCTGAGTGGTCGAAGGCGCACGACTGGAAATCGTGTGTGCGTGATGAGCGTACCCAGGGTTCAAATCCCTGACTCTCCGCCATGTTATCAAAACACTATAGATGCGGCGGGCTAAAATGCCCGCCGCTCTAGCGTTTTATGCGATTTTGGAGGCCCGAATTTTTTTGAAATTTCCATAGATGCAGAATGGCGTTTCAGCCGAGAGTCAGGGATTTGAACCCCTGATTTTCCGATTTTGCCCACGTTGGGGCAGGGGAATCCCACGGCTGCAGCGGCACAGACGGCGGTATTTCAGAAGGTTTTGGCGGAAAATTATATACGAAGTTTGGGGCGCAGTTTTAGTGGCTTTGCACAAGCCGCCAGAGACTGCGCCCTTTTTCTATTCCTTGGTCGGGACTCTGGGCGAAGCCCTTCGGCCGATGGTCTTGGAAGGGGACGCAGAAATCAAGATGAAAATCAATTAGAGGACTGCATAAAAAATTGAAAAAATATTATGCAGATTGCGCATTGAAATTTCCGGAACATCAAAATACATAGCTCAGCGGAGGTCGTCGAGAAAATACGGCCTCCGCTTTTTTCATTTTCAGAGGAGGTTACAGCGAAATGAAAATCTCAGAAAAGATATCGACACTCCAAGCGAAACGGAAGCTGCTGCGTCAGCTGGATGCAAGCCTGCTGACTCATGCGGTAGCGTTGTGCAGCGTTCCCAGCGTCGAGCAGGTCTACCGGCTGCAAGGATTTGCAGAAACGCATTTCCTACTTAAGAACCAGTACCGATTTACTCCGGAGGATGTCGCAGGGCTGCTGCGCTTCGCCGATCCGCTCGAAGTCGCAGATCAGTGCCGCCGGGTGAGCGATCCGTCGGAGCTGCTTCCGATTAGTGCTCTGCTGGACGAGATGAATGCCGAAATGAGATTCCCGTTGGCTTCCTCGGAAAAACAATAGGCACATCCGCCGAAAATTTAAGGAAAATTTTGTACGCTTCGCCGATTGAAGTTTCTGGATTGTGAATTTCGGCTGATTTGGTGGAAAAACCGCCGTGTTTTCGTTGGATTTTCCGCTGGATATCAGAAAACCGCTGTGATATGTTGTGTTGCAAACCCGAAAAAGGAGGGGACAATGCTTGAAAAAGATATTTGACATACATGCCACTAAGCCCGAAAGGCCGTACAATGCACCGACAGTAGATATCTCACTGCCAGCAGCGCCGTATGAGCTGCTGGACGTGCAGGAGCGATTGCGAGCCGCAAACGCATCTGAGGTCACGGTGCAAATCACCTACAGCCATACGAGCAAATACTTAAATCTTCTGCCGATCGAGCATGGCGGACTGTATGAGGTCAACGCTCTGGCCGAAAAGATGAGCAGCTTCGAGGACTGGCAGCAGGAAGCTTTTGACGGACTGGTAAAGGCCGACGCTTTCAAATCGGACAAACCGGTTCCAATCTCAAGACTGATTGACTTCGCCTACAGTTCCGAGTGCTGCCATGTGCTTGGCGGCATCACGACCCATAAAGAGCTTGGCGAATTCCTTGTCGATAACGAGCTGTGGGGCGATACAGAGGAAATGCCGGAGGACATCCTTGCAAAGCTGGACTACACGGCAATAGGCCGGGAGTCACGTCTAAGCCAGGGCGGTGTGTTCACCGATAACAGCTATGTCGAGCAGCACAGCGAACTGGTGGAAGCCCACAAAACGCTTGACTACACACCGAAGATACCGGATTATACCATGCTTCTGAAAGTCAGCGCATCCGATTATGACGGCGAAATGTCCGCACCTCTCAAACTCCCCGCATCCAGCGAAACGCTGAATAAGGTGTTAGACCAGATTGGCGCAGGCAACTGGCAGGAAACCCGCTTCGAGTGCATCGACTGCAAAGCTCCCGTGCTGAGTAAACTAATCGACAACGATGCAGGGATCGCCGAAGTCAATCAACTTGCCGAGACGTTGTCTCAAATGCCGCAGAAGCAGCTGACCGAATACAAAGCAATTTTGGAAGCGGTAGAGCCAAGCGATTTTGACAGCGCCGTCCATCTGATCGAACGGATGGACGAGTATCTGGTGTCGCTGCAATATGAAACGCTGGAAGACATCGCACGGGACGAATTAAACTTCATTGCCGATCCGGCGCCTGTAGAAGTCATAATCCCGCACCTCGACTTGGAGGGCTACGGAGCCGCGCTTGTCAAAGGGCTGAACGCCGAGCTGACCGACTACGGCATGGTAGAACGCCAGGATCGGCAACCGGTTCAAACACCAGAGGAACAGCCCCGACAGGGCGGAATGGAGATGATGTGGTGAAGGATTTCAAATACCTGACCGAGCTGCCCGGTACACCGCAGGAGCAGGAATGGATGCGTGAGCGGCTTGACACGTTAAGTGTGAAAGAAAGCATCGTCCTTGCGGCAGCACTGGACGGCGACCCCCCCGGTATGGCCTCCGACGCGATCTACCAACTGCTCGCCCTTCCGGATTATAAAATCTGCGGTTACGCAGGGGACTATAAACAGTTGGGTGAATACGCAGCCAACGAGGCCATGTTGCCGAAGGATGTGCGTCCGCACCTCAACTTGGAAAAGCTGGGACATACATATGCGGAAGCTCATCCCGGAAAATTCTGCGAAGGTCATTATGTGGAGTTTCCCGAACGGCCCTCCGTACAGCGATATGATCCGCAAACTGGACAGCTGCCCGAAGATACCGACTGGAGTGTCAAATTAAAAGCTGCAACGCCAGAAAAGCCGGAAGGGGTATGGATTCGACTGCCAGACCATCAAGGCGATATGGACAGCAACCCGGATGAAATTTCACTGGCATTGGATGCCCTGAATGCAAAAAGCATTCAGGAACTGACTGTGTTGGACACCCGCTGTGTGCTTCCGGGGACATGGAATCTGACGGAGCAATACAGCGACATCGCCGACCTGATGTATGATGCGAACGATTTGGGACTTGCGTTAGAGGGCCAGTGTAGGAAATCGGATTGTTTCAAGGAATTTTTGTGGGCAGCGTTGGAGTATGAAAACTGCCAGGACTTACGCTTTGCGCTGGAAATTGCACGAAATCCGGAATTTTACGATTGGATATCGAGCGACCGCTTGGAAGAAATCGCGAAAAAGGAATTGCAGGATCAGGGCGTTTCGGAAGAAATCATCGGCTCCGATTCGATTGACTTAAAAGCCTACGGCGAAGAAATTCTCATCCGAAACGGCTACGTTCCGACATCCGATCAAACTGGTTATATTTTCAGCCCCCCGCATGACGGGATTTCTCAGAACGATAGCTCACAAGCGCCCAAAATACAAATGTAAGAAGAATGCACCATGGAACCCAAATACTTTTCTGAATTGGCTCGCCGCCTGAACGAGCAGCAGATCCGAACCGGACCGCGGCACGATAACAGCCTTCCGGTGGTTTTTGCCGGGCAGGAGATCTTGCTGATCACGCAAACCGGAACGATGATGCGTGCTGAATCCGGAGAGGAATGCGAGTCAGCAAAGAAGCTGTTCCCGAAGGTACAGCAGACTGCTTCGCTCGTTCACGAATACATAACCGCGATGGAGCAGGCTGCGCCGCTCAAAGCGGAGGGACTTGACACAAGCTATCGCCAATTGGCGGAATTTAACGATACGGTGTTGGCAGGCCAGACAGCAGAGGGCGGCATCCACTTTGCGGTTCTGGATTGGAACGCAGAACACACCGCTCTCTGCCATATTGGACGCAACCACATTATCACGATTCACGGCAACGGGATGCCTTCGGAGGAATACCAACAAATCGACGGCAAAGCGGAAGCGCTGAAACTGCTTCGAAGTGGAAACGGCAGCATGACCCCATACGGCGTAGTGTTCGATAACGAAATGAAACTGCAACCGCTTTATGATGGGCGGCATTTCCCGCCATATCTGTATGAACCGTGTCAGCTGACAATCGAAATCCGACTGGCAGACGGCAGTACAGGAGCAAGCGGCTATCTGTACTTCCCCACGCCGGATCAGCAGCTCGCGCGGACGTTGGAACGCGCCGGAGCGACCGATGCAGCAGACAGCCGAATGCAGATCACCGTGGATCAGCTCCCCAAAGAAGTCTCCACGCAGATTAACTTACAGCAGGAAGCGCTGGTCGAAGTCAACGAAATGTGTGCGTCAATTGCGAAATTGTCTCCACAGGAGTGCAGGAAACTGAACGCTGCCGTGGCAATGGCGCAGCCCCGCTGCGCCAGCGAGATTCGCCAGCTCGCCGAGAATCTGGAGCAGTTCGAGTTTGTTCCCGATGTGAAAACGCCGGAGGAATACGGAAAGTACATGATCCAGCAGTCTGGACGGTTCGAATACGACCCGAATCTGGAAGATTTCTATGATTTTCAAGGTTACGGCCAGCAGAAAGTCAGCGCCGAAAACGGCCAGTTCAACGATTATGGTTACATTTCCTATCACGGAGTTCTAACGCTGGGCGAGTTGATGCTGCAAGACCCTGCTGAGCAAGCGCAGGACGAATCAGGGCCTCATCTCGTCGGGGTGCTGTAAGCGGAAGCACAGTTCATTTTGTCAGTTTTAAGGCAAGTTTTTCAGTGGGTTTGCTGCTGGATATCATTCAAAAGTTGTGATATCTTGTGTGGCGGAGGTGAGAAAATGCAAACCTACGAAGAAATCCTTACGACAGCGACAGACGAGCTGATGCAGACCACGCTGACAAAGCTGGAAAGGACAACGCCGTCGATCGACGCAAAGCAGCGCCGGATCTCCACGTTGAACGATGAAATTTTAAGAGATTCGGCACTTCCTGAGTCGCTAAAGCAAAAAATCAGCGAATGCATCAGCCTGTCAATGGATGTGCAGATGCAGCAGTTCCGCTGTCGGTACCGGCAGGGGGCGAGAGATGGTATTCAGCTTCTGCAAAAACTGAACATTATATGATGACGAAAAGCCGCTTTTCAACAGAAAGGCGGCTTTTATCAAAGGAGGAACGAATAAAAATGATTCCCAACAGGGCAAAGGTGGACGCGCTGCGAAAGCAGTATCCGCCTGGAACACGGATCAAACTTGGGCATATGGACGATTCGTACCCGGTTGAGCCGGGAACGGGTGGGACTGTTCGGTTCATTGACGATATTGGCAGTCTGGGAATTGAGTGGGATAACGGACGCTCGCTGAGCCTGATTCCGGGCGAAGATACGTTTAGCATTCAGCACATGCAAACGTTAAATTTCTATATGCCGATGACAGTAAGGATTCTGGAAACGGACGAGTGGGGAGAATACCTCACCGATGATCCGATGCCGATTTCTGATCAGGAAGCCGTTTCTTATGCCGACCTCATTCGGGAAGCATTGCTGAAAGAGCGAATACCAGAGGAAGCGGAACGCGGCCTGATGTTATATCACCGTGAAAATGACAGCGTAAAAGCTAAGGTGCAGTCCTTCCAATTCGACGTAAATGTGCGCGAAGGGAAGCTGTGGGGTGTTGCGGAATGCGTGCTTCGCGAGCCGCTCAACGCTGTTGAAATGGACTCTCTTATTAACGAGATAATTGGACAGGCAAGCGACGGCCTTGGAGAGTCGTTTGAGCAGCGGGACTTGAAAACCGCAGACGGAAATATCATTAACGCATCCCTTTGGGACAGCGACAAGACATGGACAATCCAGACAGAGCAGGAGCGGTTTTCCCCGTCGGAGCTTCCGGAGGTCTGCCTTTCCACGCTGCCGTCGACCGGCGAAATTATCTGCATCAAGCGCGACGAAAGTGGCTACTACCCCTCCGAATGGGAGACGGGTAACGCAGAAAAGAACCGGAAAATCGTCGATTACCACAACCAGCGGCGCGGCATCACGCCTGCGCAGGAAGAAGCGATGGTTGGCAGAAGCTTGTTCGGCTGGAACACGCCTGCCGCCGACCCGTCCTGCTACGAAAAGCGGGTGTGAAAAATAAATTGTGTAAATGGAAATATCGTATAAGGTAAGCGGTT
>CAJUSB010000160.1 GCA_910589115.1 uncultured Clostridia bacterium
TACGAATTATAAAATGATTCTGCTTTTGTCTATTCAATTTCACGGATTCAGGTTCTACCTCTACTTTTCGGCCTTGATCTGCTCCAGCTTCGCTATATTGAGATCATAGCCAAACACGTCCTTCTGCTTCCACTGAGCGCCGACCGCCTCGACCGTATCCACGCCATACTTGCGCAAGGCTTCCTTGCTAACCTTCTCCTCAGTGACAATGCAGTCCAGCATCTGGCGGGCCTTCAGGCGGCGAATAATTTCGTCAAGTTTCTCCTTTGCTCGGGGCAGAGAAATCGAAGTCGAGAGCCGGAAACCGACCTCGCCAGAGGTGAGCGCCATCGTTTTGCCACCGCTCATTTCAGCGCGGTGGTCGGTGACAAAGGCCTTGATATCACGCCCAAGGCGTGATATGCTATCCTTATAAGGCTGGCTCTGTTCCTCGGCAATTTTCTGTGCGCTGATTACTTGTTTCTGCATATCGCTCTCAATATCATTGAGGGCGAGCTGGTTCTCCGCGGTTTTGCGAAGCGCGTCATTAACATCTTCCCACGACTTGAGCCCGGGGGATTCTACTACTCTTTTTCTTGCTATTTTGAAAGGCTCCTTTCAAGTTGTTTGATTGGTGTCCCTCTGTAGGATCACTGTCAATTAAGATATAATTTGGGGTAACTGTCATGTAAACGCCGAGAGGGAAGGTAAGCAGGACGGCAGTCGCGTCACAATCCTCCGGGGCGCTGCCGGGGTCGGAAACCATCCAGCAACGCCGCCGAAATGCCAATCAGCGAGAGCCTGATTCGTTTCTGTTTTCTCATTTTCATTGTCCCTGCTCTCCGGCTGTTACAACATCATCATGGCCAAGGCTTGCTCGAGCACCCTGGCAGTAATGGTCTGATCTGCGTTTCCTTCAAGAATACGCTGGACATTGGATAATGTATGGTCAAGCAGCCGGAAACAGCTTCTCCGCATCCCACATGCACGGTCATTTCCGGCTCGCCCGTAAACACCATGCCCACATTGGAATGGTCGAAAATTTCACGGAGCAGCTCAATCTTGCTGCACCTTCCATTGTTAATCAGTTTGTCCGCTTCATCAATAATCAGTAAGTAACCTTTATTATAGTTCAGAAACTCAAAGATTGCCTCCTCTCGCTGTCAGACTGTGCCGCGCCCACGCGGAAGCCCAAGCGCATTCTCAATGGAGTGGACAATATCGCTCCTGCACATACTTCCGCCGCATTCAATGTATGCCACGCGGGGAAGCTTGGCATATTCGCGCAGGCTGTAGGTTTTGCCGCGCCCGCTGCGGGCAATCACGACACCCATAGAAGCATACTCCTGGCAGCTTTGGCATACACCAAGCACGGCCTTTGCATCGCGGCTTTCATAGAAGCGCGGCTTCTGTGAGGTTTTTGGCGCTGCGGAGGTTGGAAGGTTAATAATATTACCTGTATGTTTGGAAAGAAACTGCGCGACTCTTTTGTCAACATTGGCTGTATCGCTGCCATAGGCACCGTTTACATACTTCGATATCGTTGAACGTCCAAGGCCTGTCTCTTTGGCGAGCACCGAGATGCTGATTTTGTTTGAATCTGCATAGCTTTTCAATGGAATATGATAGTCAAGATGATACTTATACCTGTGCCCAGGGCAGGAAGCTTCGTGTAGCAGAGGTCAGTCAGCGAAAGTCCAGCAGAAATTTTCGATTGAAAACGATCTATCAGTGCGATGACTGCAAGAACTGTCCATGTAAGTGGAAGTGCATTTGGCAAAGCAAAAGCTGTAAAACCCCATTAGAAAATCGGATCAAGCAGTTGGAAGTGTCCAAATATTTTGCGAAACAACGAGAAGAAATGGTAAAAATTTTCCAGAGCGGAGAGGGGCTTGCTGCGTGTTAACCGTTCCATCCAGGCGGAGGTCACCTTTACGTACACGAAGGAATACTTGGATTTCCGCAAGTTTCTGCTGTGTGGAGCGTGGAATGTTTTGTGATGGTCATCGCACACAACGTTCTGAAACTGCATCATAAAATCCCAAAAGATCGTTTGGAAAGCCATTTCATTGTTCCAAAGGTTTCCTGACGGAATAAGCGAAAAAATACTAAATTTTGGATGGGAAGCAAGTTCCCTCTATTGGGTGTACCCTTTTTACTACTACCTGAATCCGTGAAACTCAAAAGAAAACCATTTTCGATTTCATCCTTCCTTTGTTCGTAAATTCCCCTTGAAATTGCTGAATTATGCGGTATCGTCCAGTCAGAGTTCGGATTTTCGAGCGAGATTACTCTTGAATTTCTTCACCCGATGGGTGAAGAAATTCTGTAGCCCTCTCAACGTGAAATTCGAATTTTCAGAGTGTGATAAACTATTATTCGGCGGTTGTAAGTGAGATCTCAGAACAAAACAGTGCAAAATGAGCATGTGGTTTTACAACGAGTTTCACGGATTCAGGTACTATTAAACCATTTTTATATTCCTCCTATTTTTATCTTGCAATAAGAAAGGCTGTCCCTTATGATTTACGTGAAATCATTTTGAGACAGCCTCTTTAATTATTGTAAACGGCACCTTTTTAGGAGTTTTTCAACCGTTTGCAGCACGGTTTTATACAGCGCAATGCCGGTCACAAGTAATGATTTAACGCATAAACGTTTCGCAGAACCGCATCAATATGGATGCAACCTCTGCACGGGTTGCTGTCCCGTGCGCATCAAGCCGTCCATCGGATTTACCGGAAATCAGGCCATTCGCAACGGCCCAGCGCATGGCGGGCAGCGCCCAATCCGAGACTGCAGCACGATCTGCAAAGCCGGAGAACTCAGCGGCTGCATTCAAATCATATCCCTTTCTCTGCGCATAGCGATAGAGCGTAAGTGCAAGTTGTTCGCGTGTAATGGAGTCGTTTGCACCAAACAGCCCGCTGCTATAGCCGGACATGATACCACTTTGGGAAGCCCATCCCACGGCAGCGGCACACCAATCGTCAGCGGTAATATCCGGGAAATTAGCCGGTACACCGCCTGCTGCGCCTTCCAGATTGTATAATATCTGCGCAATCATTGCACGTGTCAGCCGTTCGTTCGGACGGAATTCGCCGCCGGAACCATTCATCATGCCGCGTGTGGATACATATTCGACTGCATCAACAAACCAGTCACCGCGCTGTACGTCCTTGAATTCTGTCGGCTGAGCCGTTGTTCCTGTTGTCTGGGACGGAGTCTGCCCGGCAGGTGTTTCGTTCTTTGGCGTTTCGGGCGTGGTCGTTCCCGCAGTAGAATTCCCCTGCGGCCTGGATGCGGCAGGTCTTGTCGGTCTGGAATGATTTCCTGTAGATTCGGTATCATCTGTGTCAACCGGCGGCTTGCTGGGGGTGTCCGGGTCAACTGGCGGCTGGTTGGGATCGTCCGGGTCAACCGGCGGCTTGTTGGGATCGTCCGGGTCAACCGGCGGTTGGTTGGGATCATCTGGGTCAACTGGCGGCTTGTTGGGATCGTCTGGGTTAACCGGTGGTTGGGATTCTTCCTGCTTCGGTTCTTCAATGACAATCACACAGACAATTTCTTTGCTTACATCGTTTGTTTCAAAGTCTAATGTAACATCCTCCGGTACAAGCAATGTCCCGCGGATTTCATAGGTTCCCGGCTCATCCGGATTCAATTTGCCAATGTCTTCTTGGTTCCAATCGACCATCAGCGCATAATTGATTCCGCCGGTCAGTTTCACCGAAAAACGCTGCGGCAGTAATGCTGCGGTGATCTCATCTTTTATCAATCCTGGCAGCATTTTTATTGTGCCCAATCTTTCTGCATGGCCTTCAACAGCAACTGTCGTGGGGACTGCATGAAACGCCTCAAAGGATGCTGTATTGATTGCCCCTGCCTTTTCTGTTACATTTACATCACATAACAATAGCAAATAGCGTGCGGTTATGCTCGGTGCCTCTGTTTCCTGCTCTAATACAGCCTTTGCCCGGGCCAGCGTGCCGAACATGGAGGGCAACGCTGCATATACATCGTTCTCATTTGGCAAAAACATCAGATTTTCAGCGACAGCGTCCTCATCCTGCGCTTTATCTTCTGTCTGTTCGGAGTCGGCTGTTTCCTTCGGAATATCTGTGCTTTCCGAATCATCCGTTTCATCTTTCATTTCCTCGTTTTCTTCGTCAGGCTGCTCAGATGCATTCAGTTCGGATTCCTGCTCTGCCTGTTCAATGGTGCTGACATCCTCTGCGGTGGCGTCGCTTTCTACGCTCAATATGACTTCTTCGTTGTTTGCAACGCTTTTTGTGACCTTGTTCGTTGCTGGTTTCCACTGATTGCCTTGCTCTGCAATCGGATTTTTAGTAGGCGCTTTGCCGTTTTCATCTGGCGTGATTGTACCCATCCGTTCGATCAGGCTGTTAAAATCATCGTCTTCACTGCTGGAAAATACCTGATAGCTGGACAGCCGGTCGGATACCGTCCCCCATTTGATTCGGAATTGGTTAATTTCCTTCTCTTCGCCTAAATCGACTGCCGCCCAATATTTATAACCGGCGGACGCTACGTCCTCATTTACCTCGTAGTATCGTCATTGTCGATTAGGAATTGCGATGTATATTCTTTTGGAGCAAGTGACACACCACCCGGCTTATGTTCTGAAGCGGTAGATACCTTGACCCGTACATGGTCCCCTGCTGCAAGGTTCTCTCCCTGGTCATAGCCTGCTGACGGAATTTCCGGCTGCTCATCGGTATTGATCGCCTTAAACATGGTGGTTTTAATTGATTTTTCGCTGTTGTCATGTACAACGTCGCCGAGAATCAGCAAATACTGTACATCTTCCAGCGCATCAAAGCTCCCGTTTGCTGCATCAAAAATATTCATTTGATATGCTTTGACATATTTGTTTATGCCGGGATGATATCCAACGCCTTCGACCTCGTCCCAGGTATCCCAATGCGTCAGTTTACGGGGGTCGTCGGTTTGTCCATCCTGGATTTCATCATAGGCGGCCTTGCCGTCAGCGCCTGCGGAATAAATTTGATATCCGCACAGTTTATTAGATGTTGTGTTGAATTGGATGATAAATTTATTGATATCGTGCACCGCGCCCAGATCAAGCGCCGCCCAATAAACCTTATCTGCGTTTGCGGAATCGGTATTCAGCATTGCCTTTGGAGTATCCCAGCTGGTGGTCTCATCTCCATCCAGCAGCTTGTCGCCGCCGTGGCTGTTGCCCTCCTTGCCGCAAATCTTAATGCTGGCGTCTTTCGCATAATTTATTCCACCATCCAGCGGAGCAGAATGCTCTTCTAAACCCTCGCCTTCTGCCGGTAAGGTGTAATCACCCACATCAAAACCAGCCGGGAAACGGTAGCTGCTGCGGTCCTCTCTTTTTACCTCGATATCGCCAACCCACATGGTCGCGTCCGTCCACCATGATGGCAGAGCGGCTTCATTGATTGCAGAATTTCCGCCTTCTTCCGGGTTCAGACGGTAGGCATCGGGGATATACTTGCGATAAAGACCCCATTTGCAGCGGATACCCTGTCCGACAACAGCGGGAAAGTCGCTCTCATAGGTCGTAGCGCCTTCGCCAAGCTCAGGACGCCGCCAGGTATCCAGCTCCGTCCCGGTATTGATCAGCTCGGTATCGGTTTCCATATCGTCCAATTTTACATGGATATACCCTTCGTCCCGATACAGCACGGTCACGGCTGCGGAAAGCCATTTCCCTTCAATATCCTTTAGTGGGATTTTGTCGCCGATAATGTTGTTGTAACCCATGCCGCGCCCCGAAATCGGGATCTTCTGGAACATCAGATAATCATCTTCGATGGTAAACGTTGCAACCGGCATTGCGTTTTCTCCGCCGCGGATCGCTTTCAGCTGGAAAATATGAAAGAAATTTGCCAACTTTTCATCCTGGTTCTCCGAAAGCGGCGTATAGCAGTTTTCGGGGAGCTTGAATTTCCAGCGATAAGTATAAATATCATCTTCCATCGCAAGCGCCGGGGCATTTTTTGCCTTGGCGTCTGAACGGTCATGGCTCTTGATTTCGATTCGCTGGCGGTCATATCGTACGCCAGTGCTGTCGTAATCCTCGCAGTCATGCAGATAACCTGAATCCGTGAAACTCGTCGTAAAATCACATGCTCATTTTGCACTGTTTTG
>CAJUSB010000161.1 GCA_910589115.1 uncultured Clostridia bacterium
GAGATAGGAAGTGCTTTATCGAAACATAATGAGTATACCCCTTGTTCCTCTTCTTTAGAAAAAATCGTGTCATATTGGATGAGATCCGATATTGTGTTTTGGGGAATACTACATAGCCATCCCCTAGCGTGCAACAATTTATCTCGTTCCGATATTTTGTATGCAGTGGAATTCTGCAAAATTAATCAAATTAATTTTGTACATATGGTTTTATATATTCCTGTAATGAAGCAAATGTGGGGATATCGGGTCTTTTCCAATGGATTTGTATCTAGGATAAATGTAATAAGTAATATAAAGAGATTTATATATGTCTAAACATATTTCCCCTAAAGATAGGGTATCTGATATCTGTAATTTTCATGGAGGATGTAATAATATGAGTAAACAGTTAACGTTTCAAGATATTAATCGGCACCGGAAAATCCTGGGGGAGATTCTACCGTTAAAAATGCCTTTAGGAATTACAATGCACATTACGAACCTTTGTAACTTCAGGTGTTTTTATTGTTCGGCATCTCAATCCGCAGATAAGCGAAAAAAAGACGGGGTGCTGTTACAGCATATGTTATACGATGATTTTAAGGAATGCATCGACAGTATTGCAAGGTCGGGACATGTGAAAGTATTGAATCTTTGTGGGTGGGGAGAACCATTGCTTCACCCGGACATTGCGAATATGGTTAAATATGCAAAAAAATCAAATGTAGCAGATTGTGTTAATATTATATCTAATGGGAGTTTACTTACTAAGGAAATATCCAACGCACTCATTGATGCTGGAGTGAATAATATCCGCATTTCTCTGCAAGGGCTTGATTCTAAAGCATATTGGGAAACATCAGGTGTAAAGATAGATTTTAATCAAATTGTGGAAAATATCAAATATTTTTATGCGCATAGAAAGAACTCAACGATTTCCGTAAGAATTATGGATCACATGATAACGAAACGCGAGAATGAATTTGAGCAGCTATTTTCTGCTATATGCAATGAATATACGATAGGAAGTTTGATTGAAATATTGGATGATGTTGATGTTACCAATAAAGGTGCTGACCTGGATAAAACATTTTCTGGTGGGCCTCTGCTGAAAACGGATTTATGCGCAATGCCGTTTTTCAGAGGATATGTTGATGTGGATTGTAGACTTATGTCGTGTTGTATGTTGCCGCAGCCATGCAAGTTTGGTGATATACGAAAGAGCTTTTTTGATGTATGGAACGGGAGAGAACATATTTCATTTTGCTTAAAGATGTTGGTTAATAGAAAGGAATATGCTGTATGTGCTTCCTGCAAAATGTTTGCAACACAAATAGAGAAAGCGGACAAATTGGATGATTATCGTGACGAGCTCATTGCCAAATATAACGAGTTACTTATTGCTATTGAAAGGCATAATGAGGTATAGATGTGGAAAAAAATCCAGCGTTCAAGAATTTTTCTTCCAAACGCGTATTTTTGACCGGCCACACCGGTTTCAAAGGCTCTTGGCTCTGCACGCTGTTGTTGAAGGCGGGTGCAGAAGTGACAGGATTTGCCCTGCCGCCAGAGGAGATTTCGCTTTTCCGGCTTGCCGGGCTGGAAGGAAAAATGAATTCCATTTATGGAGATATACGCAATTTTGATGTACTCTGGAATGCATTCAACGCCACAAAGCCAGAGATTGTCATTCACATGGCAGCGCAACCGATTGTACGTGAGAGCTATCGAAATCCGGTAGATACATACCATACGAACGTCATGGGGACCGTCCATATATTGGAATGTATCCGCCGTTCGGACAGTGTGGGGAGTATCCTGAACGTAACCACGGACAAGGTCTATGAAAATAAGCAGTGGCCGTGGGGATTTCGGGAGACAGACCCGTTGGATGGTTTCGATCCATACTCCAATTCAAAATCGTGTTCCGAACTGGTGACACACAGCTATTATCATAGTTTTTTAGCAAAACGTGGAATTGCGGTCAGCACAGCGCGTGCAGGGAATGTGATTGGCGGCGGTGATTTTTCAGCTGACCGCATTCTTCCGGACTGTGTGCGTGCGGTTCAAGCGGGGATACCTATCCGGCTTCGGAACCCGAACTCCCTGCGGCCGTATCAGCATGTTTTGGAACCGCTTTCGGCGTATCTGTTAATTATGCAGCGGCAAATGGAAAATCCGCGTTTAGCGGGATGGTATAACGTCGGGCCGGATGCTGGCGATTGTATTTCAACGCAGGCGCTTGCAGAGTTATTTTGTGAAGCCTGGGGAGCGGGCGCGTGCTGGGAGTGTGCGTGTGAAAATGGCGCGCCTCATGAGGATGCCGCACTTACGTTAGACTGCTCAAAACTGCGGTTAGCACTGGGCTGGAGGCCGCGCTGGGATATCCGTCAGGCGGTTGAGAAAACCGTTCAATGGACACAGAACTGGCTGTCAGGGGGAGATATTTCTGCTTGTATGGAGCAGCAAATTGACACATATTTCCGGTATCCACCAGTGGAGGAAAACTATAGGAAGGATGGGATCATGAGATGCCGCAGAACAGCGAAAAGGTACTGACACAGGAGGAGCTGATAGAAAACATCCGTGCTTACTGCCGACAAACCTATAAAAAGCAAAGCCTTTCGGCACCACCGCTACCCTACGCGGGACGGGTGTTTGATGAGGATGAAGCCATCGCATTGATAGACAGCGCCTTAGAATTTTGGCTGACTGGCGGACGGTATACGGATGCATTCGAGCACAGTTTATCAGAATATTTGGGAGTTTCATACTGTTCATTTGTCAATTCCGGCTCATCCGCAAATTTGCTGGCATTTATGGCGCTGACTGACCAGTCCCTGGGAGAGCGGGCGATCCGTCGTGGAGATGAAGTAATTACCGTAGCCTGTGGTTTTCCAACAACGGTTGCACCAATCGTGCAGTATGGGGCGGTCCCTGTTTTCGTTGATGTGGAAGTGCCGTCTTATAATGTGAATGCAGCGCAGCTGGAGACCGCGCTTTCCTCAAAAACGAAGGCAGTGATCCTTGCGCACACATTGGGGAACCCGTTTGACCTGACTGCCGTAAAGTCGTTTTGTGATCGTCATGGGCTTTGGCTGATTGAGGATAATTGTGATGCCCTCGGCTCTGAATTTGATTGTGGGACCGGATTTCGAAAAACTGGATGTTTTGGGGATATTGGAACCTCGAGTTTTTACCCTGCACATCATATTACGACCGGGGAGGGCGGTGCCGTTTATACCAATCATCCACAGTTACATGAAATCATGCGTTCGCTTCGCGATTGGGGGAGGGCATGCACCTGCCCTCCCGGAAAGGATAACACATGCGGGCATCGGTTTGACGGCCAGTTTGGGAGCCTGCCAAAAGGTTACGATCATAAATATGTCTATGCACGTCTGGGTTATAATCTCAAAGCCACAGATTTACAGGCAGCAATCGGGACGGCACAGATGAAAAAACTTCCGGGTTTTATTGAAAAGCGCCGCCAAAATTTCCACTTGTTGCAGGAAGGTTTATCTGATTTATCAGACAGGATTATTTTGCCGGAGGCTTGTGCGTCTGCCCGCCCAAGCTGGTTTGGATTCCCGATAACTTGCATAAAGCCTGGGATGCGAGATCAAGTTGTCCACGTATTAGAGGAGGCAGGAATTCAGACAAGAATGCTTTTTGCAGGGAATCTGACGCGCCATCCCTGCTTCGAGGCGCTGGAAGCGAATGCATTCCGGACTGCAGTGCCGCTGACGCAAACGGATCGTATCCTTGAAAATACGTTTTGGGTCGGTGTATATCCTGGACTTTCTGTCCAGGCGATCGAATATATGGCGGCACAGATCCGGAATGCGGTAGGCTGAAATGATACAGCAATTTATGTTTACAGAAACACAGCTTTCTGATCTCTGGGAGATCACTCCTTTTTGTATGGATGACAGCCGGGGGTTCTTTATGAAATCTTATGAACAAGCTGTTTTTAGGGAGCATGGTATCCTTTTCCGTCCTTTTGAGGGGTTTTACACACAGTCGCGGAAAGGAACGGTGCGGGGTCTCCATTTTCAGCGGAAACAGTGCCAAGGCAAATTGGTGCAGGTTCTGGAAGGTGCAGTTTATGACGTAGCGGTTGATTTGCGCCAGGGTTCAGAAACCTTTGGGATTTGGCAGGGTTTCCATCTTACTGCGTTAAACAAAAAACAGTTATATATACCACCGGGATTTGCACATGGTTTTCTGGCAATGGAGGACACCTTACTCAGCTACCTTTGTGACAAACAATACGACATAGAAACGGACGGCGGCATTTATTGGAATGATCCGCAGCTTGCCATAGACTGGCCGCTGACAGAAATCGCTCAGCCAATCGTTTCCGAAAAGGATGCTGCGCTGCCAACGCTGGAATTATTTGTGCGTAGATATGGAGCGCTAGAGAATTAAAAATGAGAATTTTAATCACAGGGATTACAGGCTATATTGGTTCGCATCTGGCCCGTGCACTTTTGCCGGAACATCAAGTATATGGGCTTGTACGCGAACCTCTAAATGATTCTTACATACGGGATATCCGTGTGCGCTTAAGATTGCTTTTCTATGACGGAAGCTGGGAAAGCATGGAACGCGCAGTACAAGAAAGTCAGCCGGATTTAACGTATCATCTTGCAACGTATTATACTGGGGAACACGGTGCAGAACAAACACCTAAATTGATCGAGTCTAATATCGAACTGGGAGCATATCTTTTAGAAGCATTATCTTCTCTTGAAAATGCGACATTGGTTTATGCTTCTACAGTTATGGTACATTATCAAGGCGAAGCATACCGACCATTAAACCTATATGCTGCAACGAAAAAAGCTTTTTCAGATCTCCTTGCATATTATACGGATGTGGGATCAATAAGGGCCGTGACGTTAGTGCTATCAGATAGCTATGGCCCAGATGATCAGCGTCCCAAAGTATTGAATCTGGTTCGGTCAGCCCTGTACAAGGGGAAAAACATTCCTCTTACCAGTGGTGAGCAGGACTACGATGCTGTGTATATAGACGATGTAGTACATGCGTTCCGGATCGCTGGAGAGCAACTTATCAAATTGAAACAATGGAGTAATGAGTTTTTTCAGGTATACAGTTTAAATCCGCCTACCTTAAGAAAAATAGTAGAAGAACTGCTGAAAATCAGCAGCTTAGATTTTCAGCCAGGTTGGGGGGATCGCCCGCACCCAACCCGGGAAATATTTAAGGCAGTGCGTGTTTTTCCCCGTCTTCCGGGTTGGGAGCCAAAAATTTCTGTAGAGGAAGGACTGCACCGTATGTGGCATCATAATAAAACTGATACGGAATATAATTTGCTTCTGTAACCAATATGGAATGTAAATATTATTACAGCAATTCCATAATAAAATAAGAGTGACAAACAAAAAAATGCGGTAAAATAGGGGTAAATGGAGAGAAGCAAAATGGTGTCTATTGAATTGAGAGAATTGATTGCAGCTAACGCAAAAACCGGAATAACGGTAGATGAGATTCGTCGAGTTCTACGGGTTGGAAAGTCAACTATATTAAACCGCGCTATCGGGGAAGGAAATCAAAGATCACGTTGGAACAGCACGAAGCAATGCTGAAACTGGTTGAGGAAAAACCGGATGTGACATCAGAAAAGATGCAGGCGCAATTAGACCTGCCGATCAAAAATCGTAGATTAGCAATCTGCTTCACAAGGCGGGTATCACTTAAAAAAATGCTTTATGTCCGCGAACAGGACCGGGAAGATGTTGCAACAAGGCGAGAGGAATGGGCAGCGCAACAGCCTCTGCTGAAGCCGTCTAAACTTGTAGATGTGCGTCAGGCAAGAAAGGTACGCCATAAGCTCAAGGATATATCATCTCACTGGTGGATGCGGATGACTGGGTGGAGATAGCCATGTTTGCCGAAGCCCATCAGGATTATCTTCGTCAATATATAGAACTGAAAAACGGAGTCCCATCCCATGACGCCATCAACCGGATGATGGGATTAGTTTCCCCAGAGATTGTGCAGTAGCTCTATGGGAAATAGCAGGAATTATTAGAGCAATCGGCGAAAAGGTATTCAGTATCCGGCGCAGGTAAACCAACCTTG
>CAJUSB010000162.1 GCA_910589115.1 uncultured Clostridia bacterium
CAAGGTTGGTTTACCTGCGCCGGATACTGAATACCTTTTCGCTGATTGCTCTAATTAAATAGAAATGTTGTAATGACGCTTTGCTCCTGGTTGCACAGCATTCTCAAATTCTTTGTCTCCCAACAGCAGAATCTCCGTTTGCACGGACAGTATCAGCGCAGAACCGTCCAATGCGCACCGACTAAAGAAAAACCGCATATGATGGAGTAAAACGAGAAAGGTGGATTTTCTATGACTATATATGTTGTGCAGCCAGGTGATTCCGTCTACTCCATAGCACGCGGACACCGGGTGCCGCCTGAACGCATTATTACACAGAATGGCCTGAGCAATCCGGCAAAATTGACTCCCGGGCAAGCGTTGGTAATCCAATACCCTAAGCAGCTCTATACCGTACAGCGAGGCGATACATTGGGTGATATCGCAGTGAAATTTAATACAACGGTCAATACCCTTTGGCAGAATAATCCGCAGCTGGGCGGCAATGATCGTATCTATCCCGGTCAAGGGCTTATCATTTCTTATACACAGGAAAAAATCGGGAAGCTCGCCGTTAATGGTTATGCGTATCCCAATATTAACCGGCAGGTACTGCGCCAGACATTGCCATATCTGACCTATCTTTCCGTGTTCTCTTATGGATTCCAGCCCGGCGGCGGACTGCTTTCACAGAATGACCGAGAAATTATTGCAACTGCCCGTGAGTTTGGCGTTAAACCGATGATGGTACTGACAACAATCAATGCACAGGGGCAGTTTTCCAGCCAGCAGGCTCATGAGCTGCTCCATAACCCCAGTGAACAGAAACTCTTGACCGAAAGCCTGCGTCGTGAGATGCTCAGCCGGGGATATTCCGGACTGGATGTCGATTTTGAGTATATCCCACAGGGTGATGCCGCAGCATACAGCGAGTTTATTGCAAATCTCACGAAAAATTTGGCTCCCTCTGGGCTTTCTGTTATGACGGCACTTGCACCTAAAACTTCCGCTGATCAGCCGGGCCTGCTTTATGAAGCACATGATTACGGCTCACTCGGCCGTGCCTCTCGTAATGTTCTCCTGATGACCTATGAATGGGGTTATTCAAGAAGTGAACCGATGGCTGTTGCACCGGTCGACAAAGTTGAGCAGGTACTCCGGTTTGCAACCTCTGTCATTCCGTCCGACCACATTTTTATGGGAATTCCTAATTATGGCTATGACTGGACGCTTCCCTATGTTTCAGGGGAATCGGTTGCAAGGGCACTCTCAAACGTCGAAGCAATTGACCAAGCAATCCAGGTGGGGGCGTACATTCAATTTGATGAAAATGCACAGTCTCCCTGGTACACGTATTGGCGCAATAATACAGAACACGAGGTATGGTTCGAGGACGCACGTTCTATCAAGTCGAAGCTGTTACTGGCCAATGAGTATTGTCTGCGCGGCATATCGGTATGGAATATCATGCAGTATTTCCCACAGCTGTGGATGGTACTGAATTCTCTGTTTGAAATCGAAAAACTAAGCTAATCCGCTGAAGAAAAGGTAAGTGTCAGGCCATTTGGTAATCGAGTAGGGGGACTGTAAAAAACTCGAAAATTCCAAAATTTGCAGCAGAAAAATTCTGCAGAAGGTTTTCTAAATGGAACCTTCTGCGGAATTTCTTGAGCTTTTAGCGAGAGTATACTTTAGGGGAGGGGAGTTTTTTACAGCCCCAACCACTGCAGTTCTTTCCGTTGGTCACATAGGGCAAGCCTTACACAAAATTTAGAATCTGTATTCACAAGATGGCAGTTATGGATGTGCGGAACTGGCGTTGTCAGAATCGTGCAGACGCAGCTGACAGTCTGTGAATACAGGTTCTTATTGTTTTTGGGTATACAAAAAACCGCAAACCTGTAAGAAACGGATGCAGGTTTGCGGTCTTTTTCTTAAAGTATCTGTTCAGCAGAAAATTAGAAGGGAAATCAAACTTTAGTTTGAAAATCCTTTATTTCAGTTCTGGCCAATAGCCCTTATTGGCCTCGATCAGGTCGTCCAGAATCAGCTTTGCAACGCGGGCTGACGGAACCGTTTTGGACAGAGTGAGCGCCTGCCAAAGTTTCTGATAGCTTCCTTCGATCCAGGCTTCAACTGCCAATTTTTCCACGCTGACCTGCTGCTCCATCATACCTTTCTGGAACTGCGGGATTGCGCCCTGACAGATCCGCTCATAGCCATTACAGCCAACGATGCAGGGGATTTCAACCATTGCTGTGCGGTCAAAGTTTTCGACTGCGCCCTCATTCGGGACAATCAGCAGGAAACGTTCACGCGTATTTTCAGCGATTGCACAGGCCAAATCTACGATATAGGTTGCATGTGCATCGGCCTCGAAATCGCAGTCTTTTGCAGTACCTTTTGCAATGATTTCACGGCAGGCACCGAAAACTTTCTTTTCACGGCCTTCCATTACCTCGTTTGCGCGGGTGTGTTCCGGGTTGGAATGTTCGACCACATAGTCTGGATAAAGGTAGTATTTCAAATAAGTGTTCGGGATCGTGTCCGGATCAACTGCGTACACATCGCGTGCTTTCTGGAAGGTCTCGATCCAGCTTTGATCAACATGCTGATTCGTCATGGAAAGTGCGTCTGCAAAGCCGTTTGCCTTGACATGTTCTTTAATTCTGGGCATCAGATCATTGCCCTCATTGTCATAAATTTTGTGCCACCAGCCGAAGTGGTTCAGGCCATAGTAGCCTACCTGCATTTCCTTGCGCGATTTCAGGCCGACCATATTTGCCATCTTTTCCTCGAGATCAATCGGCATATCGCAGATATTCAGGATTTTAGAATTCGGGCGCAGGCGGCGGGTCGCTTCGGCAACAATGGCTGCCGGGTTCGAATAGTTGAGCATCCATGCGTTAGGGCTATATTTTTCCATGTAATCAAGGATTTCGATTACGCCGCCGATGGAACGCATACCGTAAGCGATACCGCCAGGGCCACAGGTTTCCTGACCGACAACACCGTATTTGAGCGGGATCTTTTCATCCTTTTCACGCATTGCGTATTTGCCTACGCGGATGTGTGCCAGCACAAAATCAATGTCGGTGAAAGCGGTTTCCGGGTCGGTCGTGTAACCGAATTCGATATCAGGCGCATTTTCCTTCAGATAGATTTCACATGCCTTTGCAACGATTTCCTGACGCTCGGCGTCGTTGTCGTAGAACATGATTTTACGGATGGGGAAACGGTCATTTTCCTCAAGGAGCATCAGTGCAATGCCGGGCGTAAAGGTAGAACCGCCGCCCGCAACGGTTACTGCATATTTTTTCTTTGCC
This sequence comes from uncultured Clostridia bacterium, assembly GCA_910589115.1. Classification (GTDB taxonomy): domain Bacteria; phylum Bacillota; class Clostridia; order Oscillospirales; family Butyricicoccaceae; genus QXXE01. The sequence goes on from CAJUSB010000162.1 coordinate 3,306, forward strand.
ATAATAGAAAGCCTCCTGTTTTAATATGTCGGATTGTGTATGAAAAACTTTGTTATAAGGGATACGCCTATGGGATCAAATGCCTATGCCAAGCCGCAGGCCGGCGAATAGGCACAATCCTGCAAGTGCCAGCAGTGGGAGACTGCCGCCGGATTCCTGGAAGAAGCCGCGCACGGTGCAGCTGCGGAAGGCAGCCGGGATGCCGCAGCCATAGGTGCGGATACTTTTCCAGAGAACCAGCGCCATACCGGCTGCGCCGACTGTGCTCATCAGCATCAGTTCGGCGGCCAGCAGGAGGGTCAGGCTGACCACTGCATAATGGGTGCGCCCGTCAGCCAGCCGCCGTTCAGAGAGGATGACAAGCCAGGCTGCGTAGGGTTGAAGCATTGCCGAAAGGAAAGATACGGCCAAAGCCGGGTTTGCGGAGAGAATGCCCTCTGCGCTGAGCGGTGCACCGCCGGCGCCCAGTCCCAGATAGCCGATGCAAAGGAACGGCATACAGAATAATACGATTTTCAGGATATTGAAATAACGGACCAGTTTTCCGTCCTTCAGGGACGGTGATGTCTGTGGGAACATAGCTGCCCTTCCTTTCGGCGTATTTAGAGGTGGATTGATGGATGATGATGGCGGCACGCCGCTGCGGAAAACCGTTTTACACGGCGTGCTTCCATGAAATGGGGAATGTAAATGTGGAAAATGTATGAATCAGAGCAGTTCTTCGACCTTAGCGCGAACCTTCGGGACGGAAAGGCCGACGATTACCTGCACGGATTTGCCTTTGACCATTGCGCCATGGGTGCCGATGGATTTGAAATATGCATCATTTTGCAGTTTGGTTTCATCGTGGACATTGACACGCAGGCGGGTTGCACAGTTGGTGACATCTACAATGTTTTCCTTGCCGCCAAGTCCTTCCAGGATTTTTGCGGCAAGTTCATCACGGGAACCGGCAGCGCCATCCGCAGGTGCTGTGTTGCCTCCAGCCTGTCGTTCGCGGTATTCCGCCTTGGAGTAGAATTTTACACCTTCATCAACTTCCCGGCCGGGGGTCTTGAAGTCAAATTTCAGGATGAGGAACCGGAACACAAAGAACCAGATGACGGTAAAGATAAGGCCAATACCGAGCATCAGCAGATATTGCTGCCAGTGGCTTGCGCCAAGCGGAATCCAGTTGAGAGACGCCATTTCGATTGCGCCGCCGGAGTGGATTCCAACAATCCCTGCGAGATACATCACCGTGGAGAGCGTCGCTGCGAGGAGTGCATGTACGACAAACAGCGGAGGAGCGACAAACAGGAAGGTGAATTCGATTGGTTCGGTAACGCCGCAGAGGATCGCGGTCAGCGTCATAGGCAGCAGGAGTGCGAGCGCCTGTTTTTTCTTTTCTGGTTTTGCTGTCATATAGAACGCGGCGGCAATGCCAGGGCAGCCAAAGATCTTTGAAAAACCTGTTGCTGTGAACCCTGCTTCCGGGACAAGTGATTTCAGGGAAGCGGTTGATGCTGCCATTTCAGGCAGACGGGTTGCCCAGTAGGAATACAGGCCGCCGGGGACGACTGCATTATCATAATAGAAGGGGGAATAGAGAATGTGGTGCAGGCCGAAGGGAATCAATGCACGTTCCAGGAAGATGAACACCCAGATACCAACGGCACCAGCGCCTTTGACAAATCCCTGGAAAGCCATCATGCCCATCTGTACTTTGGGCCAGATGAGTGCAGAGAGCAGTGCAACCGGCAACATAGCAAAGAAGCCGACCATAAAGACAAAGGTGGAACCGTTGAACGAGCCCAGCCAATCGGGAAGCTCTGTATCGAAGAACCGGTTATGCAGATAAATGACGATGCCGGAAACCAGCAGTGCGCCCATCATGCCCATGTCAAGCGTCTTGATGTTGGCGATCATCGCAAGGCCGCTTGTGCCGCCGACCTCTGCCGAGAAGTCTACGCCAAAAGCAGAGCCCCACTGGGAGAGCATTGTGCTCAGAAAGTAATGGAAGGTCAGGTAGAGTACCAATGCTTCCATGCAGCAGCGAGCATTCTGCTTTTTCGCCATGCCGATGGGAAGCGCGACTGCGAACAGCAGCGGCAGCTGGTTGAAAACGGTCCAGCCGCCTTGGAGGATAACGTTCCAAACCTGATAGAATAGGCTGTCAGGACGTGCAAGATCCCCCATGATAGCTTCGGTTGTGAACAGTGTTCCTACACCGACCACGATGCCTGCAAATGCAAACAGCAGGACGGGAGTAAACATTGCTCCGCCGAATTTCTGAATCTTTTGCATCATAACGTGTTGGTCACCCTTTCAAACTCTCTTAATTTTGTTTCGTTTTACAGCCGGCCGTGCTTTCTGGTTACAGGATATCAGGTTGTAGATGGGATTACAAGGGATAGACGCCTTTTGGGGAGGCGGGGCCGTAGTTGATAGGATTTCACATTTCGTGTGACGGTTCACGGAACAGCGAGGGGGTTCTCCGGCCTGGGCCGTGTATTGCTTGGAGGTGTACTATGGTATATGCTTCGGGGGATTAGGCCCATCCAAAGGCACCCATATACAGAGGGAGCTTGCAATCGGATATATAGGGGAGACAAGGGAGCCTCTGCTATTCGTGGATTTAGGGGGGCGCTGTCACGCGGAAAAAAGGTGCTGGAGAAAAAAGTCGAAAAATTTTTGAAAAAAGTGTTGACAATCCTGGAACCCCGTGGT
>CAJUSB010000163.1 GCA_910589115.1 uncultured Clostridia bacterium
GTCCGCGTAGGACGCCTCCCCGGCGAGGGGCGGGTGTCCAGAGGGCAGCGCCCTCTGGTGCCCGCCGCATAGGCGCGGGTCCAGGGCAGAGCCCTGGCGCTGTCCGCGTAGGACGCCTCCCCGGCGAGGGGCGGGTGTCCAGAGGGCAGCGCCCTCTGGTGCCCGCCGCATAGGCGCGGGTCCAGGGCAGAGCCCTGGCGCTGTCCGCGTAGGACGCCTCCCCGGCGAGGGGCGGGTGTCCAGAGGGCAGCGCCCTCCGGCAGGGTGAAAAAATTGCTTCCCTTTCATTGGACGCTGTGCTATAATAAATCTGTATGATTATGAGCGGAAGGAGAATTTGGCTATGAAACGTCTTGTCAGCCTCTGTGCTTCGCTTCTGTTGCTCACCGGCTGCACCTTCTATTCCGGCGATGACCTCCTTCTTGCACCGCAGCCCACAAAGAATTTTGTCGCCCTCCAAGAGCAGCTGCGCAAAATCCTTGACGGCGGCGCAATCTATGCCGTCCCCCAAACCGGGCAGAACCGCAGCACCGTCCAGCTCGTTGATCTCGACGGCGACGGCACCGAGGAAGCAGTCGCCTTTTTCCGCGATTCCTCTACCTCCAGCACCTTTACTGCCTACGTCTTCAAAAAACAGCAGGATGCTTACGTCCTTTCTGACAGCGTCAGCGGCCACGGCCTTTCCGTCCAGTCCGTCGAATATCCACGCCTCCGCCCCAGCGGAGAAAAAGGCATCGCCATTTCCTGGGGCCTTGAGGATGGTCAGAGCTGTGCCCTCTCCCTTTGCGATTTTAACGCCAAAGGAAAAATCAACACCCTGCTTACCACCGATTACATTAACTATCGCTTTGCCGATTTGACCGGCGATAATACCGATGAGCTTTTCCTCATCAGCAGCGAAGCCGGAAAAGGCCGTTCTGCCGCCCTTTACGAATATCAAAGCGGTAAAGTCGCCGAGCTGGGCCGTGCCTCCGTTTCCCACGAAGCAATGAGCATCGTCCGGCTGACCGTCGGCTCCCTGGAAGGCGGCGTACCCGCTATCTTTGCCGAAGAACGCCCCGACAGCGGCAGCGGCCTTATGACTGATATTTTTGCCTACTATAATGACCAGCTGCACAACATTTCCCAAAATACCGAGTCCGGTGTCAGCAACGGCAGTTACCGTGCTATGAGCGTTTATGCAACCGATATCGATGGTGACCATGTGACCGAACTTCCGCAAAACGTTCTGATGCAGGGATTCTCTGACCCCACCCAGCCCGATGCCCTCTATCTGCTCGATTGGTACTCCTACAGCGCCGATGGCGTCCCGCGTCTCAAACGCACCACCTACCACAATATCTCGGAAGAATGGTCCTTCCGCTTCCCGGAAGAATGGCGTAACCGGGTGACCGCCGTAAAAGATACCGTAAACGGTGTTAACCGGACAACCTTCTGCGAGTATGTCGCAGAAGGAGAAAATCCGCCAATTTGTACCATCTATTCTTGCAACAGCGAACAGGTTTCCCGTCTGTCCGCACTAGAGGGCCTGATTCCCCTTTCCGAAGTCGGAAACATCTACTTTGCCGCCTCTGTAGCCACTGGCAGCAGCCTTGCAATCACCGCAGAAGAGCTGCAAAGCCGCTTTAAGGTGTTGACTACCGACTGGATGGGATAAACCCATAAATTTGATATTCTAATACTAAATACTAAATACTAAATACTAAATACTAAATAAATGCAGGCTCGTGCCTGCACATTTCAGAAGGGGCGCAACATGGAACTTTCATTATTTTTCAGGAGCGTGCTGGAACAGGACCTGTGTCCTGTCGTGCTTTGCAGCCTGAATCACGAAATCATTTATATGAATCCGGCGGCAGCCGAACGCTATGCACGTTCAGGCGGCGCTTCCCTGGTCGGGCAGAGCCTGCTTTCCTGCCATAACAGCGCGTCGCGGGATAAAATCGAAAAAGTAGTTGCATGGTTTGCGGCAAGCCCGCAGCATAACCGTGTCTTTACTTTTCACAGCGAAACGGAAAATAAAGACGTATATATGATAGCCCTGCGCAGACAGGACGGCACACTGGCCGGCTACTACGAAAAGCACGAGTACCGCACGCCGGAAACCGCCGCGCTCTATCAGATGGATGATTAGCCGAGGTGCATAAATGGATTATCAGACAATGGTTGCAATGGGTTTGGACGGCGGAGGGCCGCTCAAGCTCATACTCTGTGGCCGGGTCGAGGAGACCGATGTGGGAAAGTCGGGCATTGTTTCCGTCGTATATGCGACCATGGACCGGGCGGCCGCCGAACGCAGGCTGTCCGAGCTGATGCTCGCATCTCGTCCGGGGCACTATTATATGGTGTACGGCGTACCGCTGGATGAGGACCTGACGCTGCTGGGCCACTACCCGTCAGTCGAAGTAACCCGCGAGGACCTGGAATAAAATACTTGATACCATATCCCATATCATAACGACATCTATATAACTTACAGAAATACTTTGCCGGGGCGGACCGGAAAAGTGGTGCCTGCGGGTGCCGAAAAAAGGATTGTGAAGGAGTAAGGCATGAAACGGAAGATCTTAGTGCTGGAAGATGAGACAAATATCCGCAGCTTTGTCGTGCTGAATCTCAAGCGTGCGGGCTATGAGGTAGTCGAAGCCGGTTCAGGCGAAGAGGCGCTGGAGAAATACGCCGATCACCCGGATATTGCAGTCGCTGTGCTGGATGTGATGCTTCCGGGCATCGACGGCTACGAGGTCTGCCGCACGCTGCGCACACAGGGATATGCGGCGGGCGTCATTATGCTGACTGCCCGCGTGCAGGAGACCGACAAGGTAACCGGCTTGATGACCGGCGCAGACGATTATGTGACAAAGCCGTTTTCAGTCGTGGAGCTGGTCGCACGGGTCGATGCATTATACCGGCGCGTCTCGGGCCGTCCCTTCGGTGATGATGATTCCATTCACTCCGGCCCATTCAAGCTCAATCTGCGTGCCCGTGAAGTGCAGAAAAACGGAGTAAAGGTTGATCTCACCCAGATAGAATATGGTATCCTAAAGGCGTTTTTACAGAATATCGGCAAGGCACTCTCACGGGATGACCTGCTGGAAATGGTCTGGGGACACCATTATGTGGGGGAACTCAAGATTGTAGACGTCAATATCCGGCGGCTGCGCATCAAAATAGAAGACGACCCAGCGAACCCGCGCTATATCCTGACAGTCCGCGGTTTCGGGTACATGTGGGAGGGCTGATCCCCCGGCTGCGGGGTGTTGCTTTCCGATAGGGCGCACAGCGTCCCTAAAACGAACAGATCGGGATTTGAAAACGCTTATGAAACAGAAAAAACGCCGTCCGCGCCGCCGTCCGCCTGCCGCACCGGCCGCACCTGTTGAAAACGAAATAAAGGTACAGCATACGCCGGGCGGACTGAAAGGGCGCTGGCTGCTCAATTCTCTGAGCCTGGTGCTGCTCATCCTAGCTGCGGTTATTATTTTTGTCTCGGTTGGCGTTTCGCAGTATTATTACACGACGATACGCAATAATTTGCAGGGACGCGTCAACACGACGGCAGCGACCTTTCGCAATTACTGGACAAGCAGCTATGACCAGTTTTACTCTTCTGCCCGGCGCTACGTGCTGGAATACGAATTTAAGGACAAGCTGGAGATTCAGTTTCTGAATCAGTACAGCCGTGTTATTCTTTCCACATCGGGACTAACGGCAGATTCCATCCCGGCGACCGGTGATGTGGAAAAGGCGCTGACCACCCTCACCAGCTCCTCTTGGATTGGAGAGGACCCGCTTTCCGGCGAACGGGTTATGAGCTGCACAGCCCCGCTGTTTACGGAGAACGGGGACATGATCGGCGGCCTGCGCGTGATTACTTCACTGCGGATTGCCGAACGGCAGATCCATCAGATCATCCTGCTGACGATTTTTGCCGGACTGCTGTTTGTAGCACTGGTTATTTTATCCAATCAATATTTTATTAAAACGATATTAGAGCCGGTTGTCCGCATCAATGAGATTGTGCGGGAAATCACGGCAGGCCGCTACGGTATGCGTTTGCAAAAGGTATACGATGATGAAATCGGCCAACTGTGTGATAATATCAACTATATGTCAGATGAGATCGCACGGGCGGAGCGCATGAAAAATGATTTTATTTCATCGCTTTCGCACGAGCTGCGCACCCCGCTCACCGCGATTGGCGGCTGGAGCGAAACGCTGCTTGCCGGGGGCAGCGAAGACCCGGAGGCACTTTCGCAGGGCCTGGAGATTATCCACAAGGAAGCCAAGCGGCTGACCAGCATGGTCGAGGAGCTCATGGACTACGCGCGCATCGAAGGCGGGCGTATGACGTTGGAGATTGAGAATTTTGACCTGTCGCTTGAGCTTTATGAAGCGGTATATATGTATGAAAACCTGCTGGAAAAGGAAAAAATGAAATTAAACTATGATGAGGACCCGGAGGACAATTATTTTGTATCGGGCGACCGGCATCGGATGAAGCAGGTATTTTTGAATGTAATAGATAACGCAGCCAAATACGGCGCAGAGGGTGGAAAAATCAATGTATCCATCCTGCGGCGGCGGAATCAGATTCGTGTAAAGGTACGTGACTATGGCCCGGGCATTCCGGAGGCCGAGCTGCCGTTTGTCAAGGAGAAATTCTACAAAGGCAGTTCCAAGCAGCGCGGCAGCGGGATAGGGCTTGCAGTGACGGATGAAATTGTCAAGCTGCACGGCGGCACGCTGGAGATCCGCAGTGTAGTGGGCCAGGGAACGATTGTTGTGATTACGGTCCCGGCGGCTGCGGCAAAGAAAACGGAAACTTCTCAGGAGGAGAAAGATGATTAAATATTTTTCCCGCCTGCCCTGGCTGGTGGCCGGGGCGGCGGCAGCGGCGGCCGTACCGGACGAAGGAGACGGACGCCGGGAAAAGCAAGCCAAAAGCAAGCACGAAAACAAGAACGAGAAAAAGAAGAAAACGACGATAGGCGGACAGGCTCTGATTGAAGGGATCATGATGAAGGGGCCCAAGCGGACGTGTATCTGTGTACGCAAGCCGGACGGGGAGCTGGTATTTAAGGAGACGGACGCAAAGCCCGTGCCGTTTTTTTGGAAGCTGCCGGTTTTCCGAGGAATGTACAGCCTGTACACGGCAATGAAGGACGGGGTAGAAGCGATTAACTATTCAGCTTCTTTTTTTGAAGAGGAAGAAGCGACGGCTGAACCTTCCAAATTTGAGCGTTGGCTGGAACAGAAGCTGGACTCAGACCGTTTGGAAAAAGCGGTTATGGCGATTGCAATGGTAGTTGGCATTGGTATGCCGGTTGTTTTATTTTTCGTTTTGCCTGCGCTGCTGGTGGGACTGATCCCGGAGAGTGCACCATTCTGGACGCGGAACATATTGGAGAGTGCGGTGCGCATTTTGATTTTCCTGGCTTTTATGTGGTCGGTATCACACATGAAGGATATCCGGCGCACGTTTGAGTACCATGGCGGGGAGCACAAGACGATATTCTGCTATGAAGACGGGCTGGATTTGACGGTAGCGCATGTACGGGAGATGCCGCGATTCCATCCGCGTTGTGGTACGAGCTTTATGTTTGTCATGATTCTGATCAGCATTGTTGTTTTCACGATGGTATTCACGCTGATTTCCACAACGAACCCATGGCTCCGCATGGTACTTCGATTAGGGATGCTGCCTTTTGTTGTTGGCATTGCATATGAGATCAACCGGTATGCGGGACGTTATGACAACGCGCTCACGAATGTTTTGCGTTGGCCGGGCATACAGATGCAGCACCTGACTGTTTTCGAGCCTGACGACAGCATGATAGAGGTAGCGATTGAAGCGATGAAGCGCGTCATCCCGGATGACGACAGTGACAACTGGTAACCCCGCGCCTGTGCGGCGGGCACCAAAGGGCGCTGCCCTCTGGACTCCCGCGCCTATGCGGCGGGCACCAAAGGGCGCTGCCCTCTGGACTCCCGCGCCTATGCGGCGGGC
>CAJUSB010000164.1 GCA_910589115.1 uncultured Clostridia bacterium
CTTACGAATTATAAAATGATTCTGCTTTTGTCTATTCAATTTCACGGATTCAGGTATAATACATTGATTATTCCTTTTCAAGTGGTTATACTATAATAGGCGGTGAAATGAGATGCTTAGAGACGTTAATACGCATGTTTCAGATGGGCTGATGGGATTCACGACTGCAACCGGTGACGGCGTACATATCAAAATTGGCGCGTCCCCCATCGAAGCAGGAACATCCATTCTCATTACCGGGGATATGGATGCGGAGAAAATTAAAGCCCGGCTTGGCCTGTCCCCTTTGGCTGACGCTGCTATGGATGCAGTGCAAAGCGGTGCGGTGAAAATCTACTGCATCCCGGTTGCCGCCGCAACGGCTGGCACGGTGGACGAGGTTTCTAAGACCGGTAAAGGCGGCGGTACGCTGACTGTAACCGGCTCGCCAAACAACGCCTTTTCAGTAATTGCAAAAATCACCGTTTCCGGCGAACTGAACACGGCGGCGTTTGCTGTTTCGATTGACGGCGGTTATCGTTTTTCGGATGAAATCACGATCCCTTTAACCGGAGATTATGAACTTACAGGAACAGGCCTGACCCTCCATTTTGCAGAGAAAACGGACGAAGTTTATTTGAATTCTTTTGCAGTGGATGACACCTATTCATTCACGATAACTGCGCCAATTATGACAAATGGTGACGTTCTGGCAGCGGTCGATAAACTGAAACAGTTCAATCAGGAGTTCGAGTTTATCCACGTTGTAGGAGAAAGCACGCTGCCGCTTTGGCTGGCACTCAGCGAAGCACAAAAGGAACTCTCGGCGATATATCATAAACCGGCATTTGTCCTTTTAGAGGCGGCATTTCCGACCGAGGACAGTGACGGCAGCGGCGGTATTTACGACTGGGCTGCACAGATGGAAACCGACCGAAAGAAGATCGCAAATACAGATATCCAAGTGTGCGCCGCATGGGGCCGTATTATCCGGCTGGATGGCCGAACGCAGATTGCCAATCTTGCAGGGCTGGTTTCGGGGAGATATGCGAAAGCGCCAGTGCAGGAGTCCATCGGTAAAACACGCCCCGAGGCCGGTTACGGCTTCTCCGGCGCACGGCTGGCCGAGCTGCTTTCGGCAGGCTATAATAATTCCGTTATCGAGCTGCTTGACGTTGCCGGATATCTGACTTTCCGCGAGTATGATGGGTTAAGTGATATCTACGTTTATCACACGAAAATGCTTTGCCCGGAGGGCAGTGATTACCGGTATGCGGAGGATGTGCGCGTTCGCAATTAAGATTATTCGTGAAGTGCGGAAAAAGGGCCTTTTGCTCAAGAATGACGATATTGACCTTGAGGATATTCAGGGCGAATTGGAGGCTCGGGCGAAGTTTGTCAGTATTCCGCTTGACCGTATGGTGGAGCAAAAGGAAATCAGTACTTATAAAACCGAAGTCTTGCCCGGTCACGAAGAAACTTTTCTTAATGATGAAACGCTGCGTCTGAAAATCCGTTACTTATCGCGCGGGTATATTCGTGAAGTTGATATCGATATTGGACGTGCAGCGATTACGTAATCCTGAATCCGTGAAACTCAAAAGAAAACCATTTTCGGTTTCATCCTTCCTTTGTTCGCAAATTCTCCTTGAAATTGCTGAATTATGCGGTATCGTCCAGTCAGAGTTCGGATTTTCGAGCGAGATTACTCTTGAATTTCTTCACCCAATGGGTGAAGAAATTCTGTAGCCCTCTCAATGTGAAATTAGAATTTTCTGAGTGTGATAAACTATTATCCGGCGGTTGTAAGTGAGATCTCAGAACAAAACAGTGCAAAATGAGCATGTGATTTTACGACGAGTTTCACGGATTCAGGGTAATGAAAGGAGGCTGCAGTTATGGCATTTGAAGGAAATCCCCTTATCGTGAATGGTAAATGTTATGACTGGGGCGATGTAGACGTTAAAATCCCCGGAATGCCCTTCGAGCCGCAGGAAATCAGCTACGATGACGAACTGGAAAAAGAAGAGGTTTACGGTTACGGCCACAGGCCACGCGGTTACGGTCGCGGCAATTATAAATCCTCTGGCAAGATCAGTATGCTGCGGGATGATTATCAGGCACTGCTGCAATATTGCAGGGCAAACGGCATTAAATTTTATGCATTGGAAATCCCTTCCATGGTGGTATCCTATGCCAATAACGGAGCGGCTATTGTGCAGGATGAGCTGAAAAAGGTACACTTTACAAAGCGTTCCCATAAAGCCGCACAGGGCGATAAAAGCCTTAAAGTCGATATTGATATAATGATTGTCGGCGGCATTATTGAGGATGGCGTAGAGCCGATTTAGGGACAAGATAAATGAGAATTTGGAGGTTCTAAAATGGATGAAAAGAATGTAATCGTTCCCAATGGCGAGGACGTACTGAAAGCAAAATACGGCAAGGTTTACCGCGTGGGTATGACCATTCCCGACGATGATGAAAGCGAAAGAGAATTTACTTATCATTTTAAGAGGCCCAGCGTGGCGAGCTATGACCGTTATATCGCGAGTGCGGCAAAGGCTGGAATGGTCAAGGCGAGCCGGACGTTTATGCTGGATGCGGTTGTCGAGGAAGACCGAGAACGCCTGATTGCAGACATGGAAGAATACCCCGACGTAAGTCTCACGATTGGCGATAAGCTGACCGAATTGCTTGGCCTGACCAAGACTGTAAATTTGAAACGGCTCTAAGAGATCGGGTCGCGGAGCTGCGGGAAAGCGTCATAGAATATGGACTTTTAGAAATCTACCGTTTTCTCCCTCCGCCCCTCTTGGAGCGCTTTGACCCGGAGACAATCAGTGACTTTAACGAATTTCTTGATTATGTAGCAAAGGCACGGATTGTGCAGGAACTGGAAGAAAATTTAATTGCACGGGCAGTTTCCAAGCTGTTTTCAGACGAATAGCGCACGGGAGGTGAAACGCATGTGAGTCTTGAATCTGTTTTCAAATTGTCGCTTATCATGAACATGATTGACAACCTTTCCGGCCCGATGGCAAATATTTCGTCACGCGTTGGCGAAAGCGTTTCCCGGCTGGATGCGCTGAGCGCACGCTTCGGCGGCATGGCGAAAACCGGCGCGGCAATGACTGCAATGGGAAGCCAGATCGCCGACGCTGCACTTGCCCCAGTCGCAGCAACTTTCGAGACACAGCGGGCACTTGGCGAGCTGTCTTCCCTCGGCGTGCAGGATTTAGATGCACTTGAAACTGCTGCCCGCAGCTTCTCCGACCAGTGGAGCGGTACGTCAAAAGCCGATTTTATAAGTGCGGCTTATGATATCAAAAGCGGTATCTCTTCCCTGAGTGATGAGGGCGTTGCAGAGTTCACCAGTCTTGCCGCCCTGACTGCTAAGGCAACCAAGGCAACAGCGGGTGAAATGACTTCACTTTTTGCCACTGGTTACGGTATCTATAAAGGGTATTATAGTGACCTGAGTGATATCGAATTTGGCGAAATGTTTTCGGCGGGAATCTCTGAAAGCGTGCGTGCATTTAAGACCAGCGGTTCCGGCATGGCGCAGGGCATCCAGACGCTCGGCGCGTCAGCCACGACCGCAAACGTACCTTTAGAGGAACAGCTCGCCATATTGGGTATGCTGCAAGCAACAATGAGCGGTTCGGAGGCTGGCACGAAATATAAAGCCTTCCTCCGTTCGGCAGCGAAGGGCGGCGAGGCTTTAGGCCTTTCCTTCCTTGACGCAAATAATCAGCTTTTGTCCATGCCGGAAATCCTGGAAAAGCTGAGGGGAAAGTTCGGCGAGACCATGGACGCCGCCGAAAAAATGCAGCTGCAAACGGCTTTTGGAGATACGGAAGCAGTCGCTTTAATTGACCTAATGTATTCCAAAACCGGGGATTTACAAGATAATATTTTGAACCTCTATGATGCAATGGGACAGGGTACTGGCGTTGCAGAAAAGATGGCAGGCGCTATGCAGGAAACCGAACCGGAACGGTTTGAACGGCTGCAACAGCGCATTCATAATGTGGCAGAATCGATAGGCGGTTCCATGCTGCCTGCAATTAACGATTTCCTAAGTTTAGGAGAGCAGATGCTGGCAAAGGTCGGCGCGTGGATTGAAGAAAACCAGGAGCTTGTCGGGGTAATCATGATGATTGTGCTGGGCATTGGCGGTTTCCTTACGATTAGGGGCGCGGCGCTTACCGTAATCGGCGGAATCGGGCTTGCATTTACACGGGCTGCTGCACTTGGAAAAAACTTTATTTCTGCAATCAAAGGGATACCAAAAACGCTGTCAACAATACGGACTTTTGCGGTGGGCGCAGGGGGTGCAGTTCGAACCGCATTCAGCGCGATCCGTTCAGGCGGAAGCGTGGCGGTATCTGCCATTCGGAGCATTGCAGGGCCGTTTGCCAGTGCAGTTGGCGGTATGATTTCAAGCCTTGGCTCGCTTGCTGGGGCGCTTCTGGCAAATCCGATTACGTGGGTCGTTATCGGCATTGTTGCAGTAATTTCCGCATTGGTTCTTTTATGGAATAAATGCGAGTGGTTTCGTGATGGTGTGACTGCACTGATCGGTACCGTCAAAGAGAAAATCAGTACAGCGATTGACGTTATAAAGGGTATTTTGGGTGCAATCGTCAGTTGGTTTGGTTCAGCGCTGGAATCCGCAAAAGCGGTAGTTTCCGAAAAACTGAACAACATCCGGACGACCTTTGAAAGCAATGGCGGCGGCATCCGTGGTGCGGCTGCGGTTGCGATTGAAAGCGTAAAGAACATATTCAGCACAGGTTTTAGTTTCCTTGACAATCTGACAGGCGGCAGGCTGTCCGCAATCCGGGACAAGTTTTCTGAGAAATTGGCTCCGATTTCCGGCATGGTCGGTGCGGTTATGGATGCGGCAAAAACAACGGTCTCCCAGCAGCTTGACAGCATCCGCACCGCTTTTGAAAGCAACGGCGGAGGGCTTCGCGGAACAGCAGCAGCGGCCCTTGAAAGCGTGAAAGCGGTATTCACTTCCGGCTTTATTTTCCTTGATAATCTGACAGACGGTAAACTAGCCGCGATCCGAGACAGGTTTTCTGAAAAATTGACGGCAGCGGGCAATGCGGTCAGCTCGGCGCTGGAATCGGTTCAGGCAGTTGTTTCCGAAAAGCTGAACCATATCCAGATGGTTTACCAGAGCCACGGCGGCGGGCTTCAAGGTGCGGCGGCGGCAGCAATCGAGGGTGTGAAAAACATTTACAGTATGGGCTTTTCTGCGCTGGATGCTGCCACGGGCGGCAGGCTTTCCGAAATTCGGAATAAATTCTCGTCCGCAATGAGTGGGATTGTGCAGGGTGTCCGGCAAGGCTTTACGAATGTACGGACAGCGTTTTCAGTTGGTCTCAATAATATCCGCAATATGATTTCCGGAGCTGTAAACTGGTTTTTCCAGTCTGGCCAGCGGGTGGTGACAACCTTTGCAAATGGTATCCGTTCTGCCTTTGGGACTGCGGTTTCAGCGGTAAAAGGCGGCTTGCAAAATATTTGCAATATGCTTCCCTTTTCTGATGCAAAGGAAGGGCCGCTTTCAACCTTAACACTTTCCGGGCAGCGCACTATGACGACCTATGCACACGGCCTGACGCTGGCGCAGAATGCTCCGGCAGAAGCAATAGAGCAAGGACTTACGCGAACACGCGCTGCATTGACCCGTGAGGAACCCAAGAAAATCAGTATTCGAAATTCCGATAATGTACAGTCTGATGAAGACTCCAACAACGGCGAAAGCAGCGGCAAAAATGTGATTATTCAGAAGCTGCTTTTGCAGGTTGATCTAAAGAAAATTAAGGATTTGC
>CAJUSB010000165.1 GCA_910589115.1 uncultured Clostridia bacterium
CGTCTGCAATTTTGACCACGACAGCGACCTCAATTCCGACCACTACCGCGCTCAAAACAACATGTTATCCGACAGCAATTGATGTACGTGATGATGGCGCAGAAATCCGTAAAATTTACGATCTTTCGCCAGAGACAGACCCCGCCGGGATTCCGCGTACCGACTTTGAGCACGCAGGGCTCTCCTATACATTCGTCGATCTTTTGAAGCAGGAACTTCCGGAATACGAGGAACGGTCACATACGGAATCCGTTACTTTGAACAGCAAGAAGAAGGATATGGAGTCCGTGTTGTCCCTGTTTCCGGAACAAAAGGAGTTTGTAACGGACGACGGACTTTCGGGAATCCTGACCCTGCAGCTGGATACGGTGCAGGTCGAGACGGCGGGCTATGGCAAATCTACGAAGCAGGTGTCTGTCACGCGGAATTATCCGAATCAGGTGAGCCAGGACACCGAAAACATTCCCAAAAGCATTGATGACAGCGGCAAAAAGCTGACTTTATCCGACATCAAGTGGCAGACCGATAACACCGCGAATGTGAGCGGTTACGCGATGGGCGACCGTTATACGGCGGTTGCGACCTACACTGGAACGGCGACCAGCAGCTACATAAAAGGGTACACTGTGACAGCAGAATACACAGGAACGGTCAGCCGGATCGCACTGAATAAGGTACGATATGTTGCAATTTTTGAAGGGATGCCGATCTTCACGGACATGCCCGATCCGAACGACACCTCCGACCTGATGGGACCGCCAACCAATCCTGTTAAGCCGCCCGAAACTGTGTCTCCGATTGAGCCGGTAACTCCGAGCAACCCGGCTGAAGCCCCCACTGAGACGGAAAATCCTGAAGCTCCGGAACAGGTTACAAATCCAGAGCAACCGAGCCAAGCTCCGGCGTTCTCGTTCAACTGGGCATACATTTTGGTGCCGTTATTGGTGATTGCGTTGGCAGGCGCTGGCGTAGGAATTGCATTATTCATCAAACACCGATCAGAGAATGGAGATGATTCAGAATGAAAAAGATAAGATTTCTGGCACTTTTCGTTTGGCTGACGATGGCGCTTGTCCCGCCTGCGGGAGCGCTCGAATATACCATCGACGCGCCGGAAGGTGCGAACTACGGCAAGGCAACCTCGATTGAAGTTCCACAGACTGCGGACGGCGGTGCACGGAAAAACGAGGACATCAGCAAAAACGCCGCGAAAATTCCGCCGCTGTTTGGCAGCGGAGCAAGCAACACTTTGAACACCGGCAGCTACCTTACGCCGAACCTTGTTCCGGGAACGCAGCCTTCCGGCGGCACGATCAATGGCTCGAATGCGGCGGTTGTCCTTCCGCCGTCTGCGGGCGGCAGTGCGATCGGTTCGACGGGCAGCACCCGTTCAATTCGGGGCGGCTCAACTTCTAACGGAACGACTTCGTCCGGCAACAATTCGGCGACAACCGGCCCGAATTTCAGCACCAGCACGCAGCCGAACACCTCCAGCGGCTTCACGAAGGTGACTTCGGATATGTACTACTCGAACGGCCATCTTGGAACGCTGAAAATTCCGGCAATCGACCTTTCGGTCAAGATTTACGAGGGAACGGACAGCGATACGCTCCACAAAGGCGTCGGCCACTTCAAGGACAGCAGCATTTGGAGCGGAAATGTTGCGCTTGCCGGGCACAATCGCGGCAAGGTGCAGCCCTTTAATAAACTGCACAAATTGGAACTTGGCGACGAGGTCACACTGAAGACAAAACTTGGCACGAGAAATTACAAGGTAATCTCTGTATCGAAGGTTGACGAAGATGACCGCAGCGGCCTTGCGGTCACGCGCGAAAACAAGCTGACCCTCTACACCTGCGTCGAGGATGAGCGCGACTATCGCTGGTGCGTTGTCTGCACGGAGATTGTATAATCTGCTTGCTTTTCTGCATTAAACTTCTCCGTTTCGGCTTCTAATTCTTCTCGACTTATGGTCTTTTCTCCGGTATCATGTACTTGTAAAAACCTTGTGAAACGACATTGAAAAGGAGGACAAGATCATGTTGAAAAAGGAATTTATCGCCGGAATGGTGACGGGCGCAATCGCGTTCGGAGGGACGGGAGCCGCCGCTGGATTGCTGGCGCAGCCATCCATGCAGAGCATCTACGTGAACGGGCGACCGGTTTACTGCACCGCATACGCAATCTCGGGCAACAATTATGTGCGGCTCCGCGACATCGGGCAGGCAGTTGGCTTCGCCGTCAGCTACGATTGGACAACCGACAGCGTGCAGATTAGCACTGGCACACAGCAGGCGGTACAGCCTGCCGTTGCGACGGTTCCGAGCGCTACTACAGCACCCCAGCCCATGATCGCAGCGCCCACACAACCCGCCGTAACGCCAGCGTCGGTGACCAGCAGCCGTGACTACTCGCAGGACGCAAACCCCGAAATCTTCACCTCAGACCTGACCCGCGAGTTCTACAACTCCGCACGGCACGCCTATCTGAATGCAGAAAAAATGGCAGCATCCTTTGACCGCGAACGCCGCAAGGCAGACGAGTCGCTTGCAGCTTCCCTACCTGCCGGAACACCGCTCACGTCGAAAATGAAAAATGTCTGTCATGAACTCGGCGGCGTGTTTTACAACTATGAAATCTCAGAGAATTCGCTATATGTGTACGCCTTCCCGCGAACTGACAGCGACCTGAGCCGTCCATCGGTGCAGTCGATCATCGAAACAGTAAAGCGGTTCGACAGTGACCGCGAAAAAGCAGAATACCTTGCCGAAACCATCTGCGATCGTCTGGAATACGCATACGACAGGAATATCGACTCGTGGAACAAAGCGATGGACAATGGCGGAAAGGCGGTCTGCTCCGGATACGCTTCAGCGTTTAATCGAATGGGGCGCGCGGCAGGATTGAATGTGCTCACGGTCGGCAGCAAGGCAGGAAACCACGCATGGAATCTTGTCTACTGCGACGATGAGTGTCTGACCGTCGATCTAACGCACTACGACACGTCTCATAACGAAGCCAACTGGTTCCAATTGGAGCATCCGAAAATGAAGCCGGACAACCTTGACGAGGTTGAATTTGTAAAGGAGGTGATGCGACCCGGTTCTATAAAGTAAGCATAAACATAGTGCAGAAGGCCATCGGAAAATCCGGTGGCTTTTTTGCACGCGACTTCATGAAAGGAGACTTTATGAAGCACAAATTGAAGCGCCTGCTGTCTTCGTTTTTGGCAGCGGCAACCGTGTTCAGCTCCTTCGCCGGAGCGCTTCCGCAGGCGGCTGCATTTAGCGGAGGAGACTCGGTAACGCTGGTTTTTGAAAATGACAAGCAGAGCTATTTGAAGGAGAAAAAGGGCGGAACTTGGGTGAATTTGCCGATTCACGAGTGCTATGCAGAGGAGAATGGTGAGAAATTCCAAAGTTACTGCATGGATCATGGCAAGCACGGAATCCACGAAGTATCGCCGTCCACCAACCGCCACACCTACAAGCTGGACGCAGGCAGCGGCTACACGCAAAATCCTAAAGCTGTAGGAGTCATTATGCGCGGCAGCGGCCGTCTTACATTGCAGTCTTTTTTGAATCAGTTTCCGGCTGTTCCGCGCGACTTGACGGAGGATGAATACCGGTACGCTACGCAGACCGCAATGTGGGCGGCGCTCGGCCAGCTGAGCGTCAGCGGCACGGCATTTACCAGCGGCAACGAGGTTCAGGTGTCGTCCTCCTATGGCACGCAGGGCGAACGCGTCATGGCGGCAACCCGCGCGCTGTTAAATTACGCGAACACCATCAATCATAACTACTATGTCGGAATGTATCTGCGGCACGGCGCGTCGCACGATCAGACCGGCGTGATCGATTGGTCACCGAGCAGCGGCAGCGAGCTGAACGCAGAGAGTGTCGAATCGCATGGCGGCGAAGATTATTACACGCAGGAAATCAAAGTTGCGTCGGCTTCCTTCTGTCAGAATAACGCCTTAAATGTAGGATTGACAGACTATCTGCCTGGGACGCTGCTCCAGATTGTGAAGGACGGCAACCACTCCAGCCCTGCCGATCCGGAGGAGTACAGCGGCTCGCCGATCAGCACAAAACCGATTGCGCAGACCACTGACGCGAACGCAAACGGCTCCGAATACTATTCCATTGTGAAAGTGTGGGTGCCGAAGGAAGCTGCCGGGCAGGAAAACGATTATGTTTTCAACGTGGAAGCGTCCGCAACGGTCGAGTCCTTTGAGATTTTTGTGGGTCGTGCGAGTGGTTACGAAACCAGCGCTGACTATCAGAAATACTTGATTAGCGGACCGCAGTGGCAGGACGCGAACAACCATATGCCCATCAAATGGGGCAACGTGGACGTTCCTGACCCGGAAGATCCCGGCGACCCGGATGATCCGGATGACCCTGACGATCCCGACGAACCGGAGGAACCCGGCTAGCTGATCATCAAGAAGATCGATGCGGATACCGGCGAAACCCTCGCAGACTGCACAATCGAAGTCGAGCACATCGAATCCGGCTTCAAGAGCACGGTCACGACGCTGGGCGACGATCTTGCAACCATCGAGCTTCCCGCTGATAAAAAGGGTGGCTGGAAAGCGACTGAGATCACTCCGCCTCCCGGCTATGAGAAAGACTTGAATCCGGTACAGACCTTCGCCTAGGACGGGAAAGCCACTCCGATTACGCTGACTTTCCAGAACCATCGAAAGCCCTCAATTTTGTTCGTAAAGCGTGATGCGGTGACCGGTGAAACCCTTAAGGGTGCCATCATCGAAGTAAGCCGGAACAATCAGAGAATCGGAGATTACGAGACGAAGGAAGACGGCACGTTTACGATTACGGAGCTGATCGAAGGAACGTACACGTTCAAGGAAAAGCAAGCTCCAGAGGGCTATTTGAAGACGGATGAAATCGTAACGCAGTACATCAATCTGAACGAAATGGCGTCCGGAGAGCGCATTATTCCGGTTGAAATGAAGGATTACGCGGAATTGAAGCTCAAAATCATCAAGTTTGACCAGCAGAGCAATAAGCGGCTGTCCGGTATCACATTTGAGATTTTTTGTAACGCTGTTTCCCTTGGCCGCAAGCAGACCGATACGAATGGTGAAATCAATTTGACCGCTCTGAAACCTGGCACGTATCTGGTCAAGGAAGTGGCGACCGATGCAGAACATGTGGTCAACTCCACGCCGCAGCAGATCGAGCTGAAGGTCGGCCAGACCGAGGTGGCGGAACTGGTGTTCATGAACCAGCTGAAGCCGGGAATGTACCTCGTTAAGGTCGATTCTGAAACGCTCAAGCCGATGCCCAACGTGAAGTTCAAAATCTCTCAGGTAGGCGGTACATTTTCCAAGGAATATACTACCGATGCGAAGGGCGAAATTGATCTTTCAAAGCTGGAACCCGGTGCATATCAGGTGCAGGAATTATTGACTATTGACGGCTATCTGATCGACGATGCTGTCCGCACCATACAGCTGAATCCGGACGAAACGGCGCGTTTTGTGTTCACCAACACGAAAAAACCGTGGCTCGAAATCCTGAAATACGATCCGGACAACGATGTCTATATTCCTGGTGCGACTTTCAAAATTGCAAAGATTGAGGATGGGACGCACTATCTCGACAGAGTAACTGATCAGAACGGTCGAATTTTGATAGAAAATCTGGAACCGGGAGTTTACACCGTAGTCGAGCAGGCCGAGCCTGCGCACTACGTGAAAAACACGCTCGAATATCGGTGGTGTCATAATATGGTTGACAACTCGAATTTTCTTCCGAAAAAGAATAT
>CAJUSB010000166.1 GCA_910589115.1 uncultured Clostridia bacterium
TCGCGCCGCTGCCGTCTACATCGGTACGCTGCACCCGGTTGTCGATCATAACAATCTTTTGTGCAAACGGTATCTTAAAGTGCGGCCCCGACTGCATCCCCTGATTGCCGGGGCTGCCCAGCGTTACCAATACGCCGGTACTGCCTGCGGGGACGATTGAAAAGATGCAGGCGGCGACAAACAGCACCGCACATACCAGCGCCCCAGCAAGGGATTTGCGGCTTGCTGCGGGCATTCCGTTCTCTTTTGCGCCGATTCCCACGCCCAGCAGAGCAAGCGCCGCAAGCAAAAAGATAATTGATAAGATCATCTGAAACATTGTATTTTCCTCCGTCCTGCTGCGGGCAGGACGGAAGCAGGGCGGGCGTGCTACTTTTTCGGGCGGCCCCTTTTATTTCGGGGCTTGTCCGGCGCTGCCGTTTCCTCTGCGGGCTGCTCTGCATCCGGGCGGAGCGCATCGGCAGTTGCCTTGTCGCCGATCATTTCGCAGCCTTCGGCATACTGCCGCATTTTGCCCGCGAATATGTGCGCAATCTCTCGGTGTAATACCGCTTCGCTTGTCTGCGCCCGCTCGGTTGCTTCAATGTACAGCGGCACGGACGGCAGGAAATCCCCCGTTGCCGGATCCCGCGGGGCGTAGCTGCCTATCTGAATTGCTTCAATCGTTTTCGGCACATGAAACCTCCGTTTCCCCAAAGAAATCTTTGTATTCTGCATCCCGCTTTTTCTTTGCAATGCGGTATGCCTTCCATCTTCGGTTATATCCCAGCTTCCGCTTGCGGATTTCGCCTTTGAAAAACAGGTATTCATACCCTTTCAAATGACGCTCAACCCCGAAATCATAATCAGCTGTACCGTCTGACCACATGAAATGCGGACAAAATACTTCTTTGTACTGCGGCGGGATGTATGTAATTTTTATGTTCTTCCAATCCCGCAGTTTGTGCTTTATGGCTTCAAGCATACAGTTTGAATAAAACGTTGTCCTTTACCTCCTTTTTTGCCGGAAGTTTGCGGCTTTGGGGCATGTTTTCCAGTGCGGGACATACGCAAGCGGTGTTTGATTGTGTATTTCATTCAGCCGCGCCGACCGTCCCGAAATAACAGCGCCTTCGTCGGTTACGAACCGTTCCGACCCGTCGCAGGCAATGACAAATACCCCCTCAGGGTCAACGGGCATTTTCTTGCCGCCAATGGTCCGAATCCACTTGATTTCTTTGCCGCATCCTTTGCAAGTACTCAACGCTTCCACCTCCTCGTTTTTTGGGCGACCTGGCGGGGCTGGAACCCCGCCGCCGCTGTGGTTTAGTCGATATTCAGCGCCGCTAATCTTTCCCCTGCGGTCATGCTGAAAAGTGTGTAATGCCATGCACCGTAACCGGTTTTGTAGCCGTGATATTCGCTGTTGATTGCCTTAACAAGCTTTTTTGCCGCCCGGTTGTATGCCCGGATAATCTTTTCAACCTCTGGCAGCGGCCCCGGAAGTCATGCCTTTTCTTTTCTGCCTCCGTCTGGTATAATGGAATCGGCAGCCAGGCAGGGTTGCCGATTCCATTATAGAAGGGAGGTGACTGGCATGAAATGTCCCTTCTGCGGTGCAGATGTGAATGATGACGCAAAATTTTGCAGCAAATACAGTAGAGAGCTTTCTAATCACGTTAACAATAACTGGTTGATGGCGCAAATGTAGTCCAAAATGCCCTGGAAAGCGTATCCGCAAAATCCTTTTTTGTAATCAAATACGTATCTTTCCCTTGCCGCTCTTGTACCGCTAATACAAGAGCAGCAATTTCTTTCGGGTCGCCATCCATTATGATTCTCACATGCTCACCCCCTTTCATTGTGAGCCGCCGCTCGCTCGGGCGGCTTTTTTACGCACCTTTCCGCCAATCCCAGCGAGGGGACAGTGGTGGCTATGTTCTGGTCTGCGTCTGCTCTTCCTGCTTTGCCGTGTTCATAAATTCCAAAAGTTTCACCATACCTCGAATTTCCCACCGCAATTCACACGGCAGACAGCGGGTATCAAGCAGAAATTCCGCTGCTTCCATCTTACGTTCCTGCATCTTACTTGTCATAGCGTTCACTTTGTTCACCTCCTATTACATTGTCTAAAACCCCATTGCACTATTATAATATCTCATTGCATTCTGTTTGTCAAGAGATTTTCATGAAAATATTGCAATGGGATGTTTTGTGTGGTATTATATTCATTGGAGGTGATATTTTGACTATAGGTGAACGTATCCGGCAAGTGAGAAAGATCGTCGGCTTGAACCAGACGGATTTTGGGAAAAATGTTGGTTTGAGACAGTCTTCGTTAGGTCAGATAGAAAGCGGTGTAAGGAACGCAACTGATCGCACTATTCTTTTGATATGTGAAAAGTACGGTGTTTTAGAGGAGTGGCTTCGTACTGGCGAAGGCGAGATGTTCATTGAATCCGACTCAACTATCATTTCACAGCTCGCCAACGAATACGAACTTGATTCCTTCGAAAAAATTATGATTGAAGGTTTCTTGAAACTGAGGCCCGAGGAGCGAAAGGTTATAAAATCCTATATTCGCAATCTAATGAAAGGGGTTTTTTCAGACAAAACCGCTTATTTGGAATTCCGCACAGAATACGACAAGGAGAATGTGCTACCGTTTGCTGCGCGACACGGTGACGTTTCCGGCCTTGCCGAAGCTGTTGAACTGTATGAAAGTACAATCCCCGATCCCGGTAGCGACGACAACGAAATCTAATATCGTACGATTTATGATGTGTCAGCAATGTCCTTTTTGCTCAACCAAAGCATATCCGTGCTTCCTGTCAGTCCCGGCGTTATCGCACGTCAAAATGGGTGGGAGATCTCTCGTTATGCGGCATTTGCTGCGCGGATACATAAGAGCGTTGCGCACTTAAAAACAGCATATGATAATGACGGCTTTGTATTTTGGAGCGGAAAAGCAAAATCCTACGTTCTTTGTTTCGATGACAGCGCCCCAGCAAGTGAAATTCGCTGGACGCTGATGCACGAATTAGGGCATATTGTTTTAGGTCATGTTTCACCAGATCGCTCGATTTTGGCGAGAAACGGCGTAGAGAATCTATTTTATGAAATGGAGGCGGATAGTTTTGCGCTGCGGGTGCTATGTCCCGCCTGCATCTTGCAGGAGTGCGGGGTCTATACTCTTGATGGTATTACCGATATGTGTGGCATCCCATTTTCCCGTGCCCGCTCGGCATTGATTTATTTGCAACGATTCACCATCAATCAGCAGACTGCGCCGCTGATATCCCGTCTAAAGTGCCAGTTTGCCGATTTTATCAAAGACAATAAAAAAAACCGCCCAGATAACTGGGCGGCTCGTTCAGAAAGGATGCAATTTTATGAAACGTTTTCTTGCAACTATGTTATTTGTTCTTTTGCTCTCTGCGTGCGGTTCGCCATCTGTTCCGACCGAAGACGCTCCAACTTCCCCCGCCAAGATTTCCGGAAACCAGCCAGAGACTACACCCAATCAGTCAGCCGATGCTACTGTTCAGTCTGAGCCGAAATCTGATGAATCCTCTGTTGAAGAAACACCGTTCGACAAATTTCAGCAGGGGCTTGATAATGCAGGTTATTCCTATGAAATTGTCCCAATGGCGGCGGAACTTGTTGGCGCGATCTCTGGCGTAAAATACAAGCTCGACTTCGGTAATGTTGAAGTGTATCAGTTTGAGGATGGTTCCGAGGCACTTGCTTCAGCTGTTGAAGGCGGTGGTATTCTCTTAGAGGGCTTCGGCACTTTTCCGTGCGACTTCAATGGTAACCTTGCAGCGCTTATTGATGTAACAGAAAATAAAGACGCTATTCTTGATTTGTTCAATTCATTGTAACGTCATAACGCACAAAACCCCGCTCGTGACTGCCATCACGGGCGAGGTTCTGGGGTACTGAAAACTGTCACACTTCCAGTACCCCTATTTTATCACACCCGAACGATAAATGAAAGGGGTATTTTTCTATGAAAAAACAAGAAACCACAGAAAGAAATGCTGTGATTTATGCCCGCTATTCGTCGCATAACCAGACAGAGCAGAGCATAGAAGGGCAACTTCGCGTATGCCACGAGTACGCCAAGCGGGAAGGATATACTATTGTTGGGGAGTACATCGACCGTGCCATATCCGGCAGGACAGACGACAGGCCGGACTTTCAGCGCATGATCGACGATTCCCGCAAGGGTGCATTTCGGTATGTTATTGTTTATCGGCTAGACCGGTTTACCCGCAACCGCTACGACAGCGCGATCTATAAACATAAGCTCAAGAAAAACGGGGTCAAGGTGCTTTCGGCCATGGAAAATATCGGCGACAACCCGGAGGGCGTTATCTTGGAAGCCGTGTTGGAAGCAAGCGCTGAATATTACAGTTTGGAGCTTGCGCAAAAGGTCAAACGCGGTATGCGCGAAAGCGCCCTGAAGGGGCAGTATTGCGGAGGTACGGCCCCGCTCGGATATAAGAGCGCAGGCGGGCGGCTCGTAATTGATGAATCGAAAGCGCCCTACATCAAGAAAGCCTTTGAGGATTACGCGGCAGGGGTCCCCAAGCGCCAGATTATAAACGAATTAAACGCGGCGGGTCTGCGAAACCGCAACGGCAAGCCCTACGGCAATACAGCCTTGCAGGCGACTTTGCGAAGCGAAAAATATATCGGTGTCCTTCGCTGGAATGATATTGCGGTGGAGGATGCCTGCCCCGCCCTGATTTCCCGTGAAACCTTTGACAAGGTACAAGAGCGCATCCAGCAGAACAAGCGGCAGGCTGGGAAGAACAAGGCAAAGGTCGAATACCTGCTGACCGGCAAAGTGTTCTGCGGCTACTGCGGCGATACCGTAACCGGGGTATCAGGGCGCGGGCGGCATGGTGATATGCACTATTACTACTGCTGCCATGGTCGTCGCACGCGCAGCGGATGCAGGAAGCAGCATGAAAAGAAGGATTTTCTTGAATGGTATGTTGTCGAACAGACGGTGCAGTATGTGCTTACCCCTGAGCGGATGCAAATTATAGCGGAGGCTGTTGTCGCCGAATACAACAAGGAATTCAACAGCGGCAAAATCAAAGAGCTTGAAAAGCAGATCGCGCGGATTGATCGGGAACTGAATAGCCTGGTTGATACGCTGGTTGACGCGCCGAAATCTGCCCGCCCTCGCATCTATGAGAAACTGGAAGCGGGGGAAGCACAAAAGGCCGATCTGGAAATCGACCTTTCAAAGCTGCGCATCACCTGTAAGATCAGACATACCGAAGAAGAAATTATTGCGTGGCTGAAACTGTTCTGCAAAGGCGACTTGTTTGATATGGAATTTAGGCGGCGCATTATTGATACTTTTATCAACTCTATTTACATATATGACGACAAAGTAATCATTTTTTACAACATTCGCGGCGGAAAGCAGATTTCCTATATTGATATGCTCGACGCAACCGAAGGGTTCCCCGGCCTCGAGGACCAGCCGCAAGGCTCCGCCGATGCCGGGGGAGACCCCAAAAATGAAAAGAAGCCGGACACCGTTACCGATGTTCGACTTCTAAATGGTATGGTACGCCCGAAGGGACTCGAACCCCCAACATTCAGAACCGGAATCTGACGCTCTATCCATTGAACTACGGACGCTTGTTTATTTTGATTATACCACATAAAACATCGTTTGTAAAGAAAATTTTTTATTCCCCAGAGATTTTGTTTTTAGCTTTATCTAGTGTGTAGTCCTGCTGAAAATTAACCCAATTGCTGTTGTTAGAAGGAAGG
>CAJUSB010000167.1 GCA_910589115.1 uncultured Clostridia bacterium
CATTCCACCTACTCTTCATCTTGTAAATAAGAAGGGCTGTCTCTTATGATTTATATGAAATCATAAGAGACAGCCCTTTTCAATGGGTGCAGGGACAGGACTTGAACCTGCGACCTCCGGGTTATGAGCCCGACGAGCTACCAACTGCTCTACCCTGCGGTGTTCTTCCTTGCTTAATTATAATACCATACCCACGAATAGAAGTCAAGTATTATTTTAAAAAATTTTTACTGATACGATACCAATGGAATCTCCCCATTCAAATAGAGACGAAAAACAAATCAAAAATCCGCCTCAGCCAATCGGCCAGGGCGGGTCCATTCCTAAAACCTCTTCAAATAATTGTTTCAGCGCTCATTCAGAATCTCCGCACACCGCTTCACATCATCATAGCGGACTGCCGCCGGGCTGAATGCAGACAGACTCAGGCAGCTGACTGCGCAAAAACGTTCAAAATAAGAATACTTGCTTTTCATAATAAAAACACCTCCAAGATTTGGGGACGCTTACCGCATCCAAACTGTTTTGTTTCTTAACATACTTTATTATACGCTTATCCTGACAAAAATCAATTCTCATTTTCATGAATCCTGCTAATAATAAAAAGATTGTTTTGGTTATTATGTACATTTTATGCTGTATTGTTTTATGCAATATGCCATCTTCGTCCCGCCCGCAGGCGATATATACGATGCAGCGCATCGTGGGTGTCCAGAGGGGCGGGCGCGCCCCTTTGGTGCTCGCTGCATAGGCGCGGGAGTCCAGAGGGCAGAGCCCTCTGGCGCCGTCTGCGGAGGACATCCAAACATCCGATTCAGTTATTTACCAGCAGGATCACCTGCCGGTGCCCGGCCAGCTCATGCAGCACGGCCTCCCCCCGTGCCACCCGATCACTGTCAAACGTAATAAACGGATCATCCAAAATCAGCGGTATCGGCTCGTCAGCAGGAAGCGTTTCACAAACGGCCAGCCGGAATGCCAGGTACATCTGATCCCGCATTCCCGATGACAGCTGAAGCGCCCCCAAAAGCCGGCCATCCTCTCCCGCTGCCCGCGGCGTCAGCCCATCATCCAGCTGGACTTCACTCAGTTCCCCGCCAGTCATTACCTCCAAATACTCCGTCGCCAGACGCGCAATCGTCGGCGATAACCGCGCACTTAAAGCAGCCTGCTCCTCACGCACGACCCGCAGTGCCGTCTGCACATCCTCTCCGCGTGCCCGTGCACGTTCGATTTCTGTTTGCAGGCGCACCCGCTCCCGCGTCAGCGCCTGCCGGTTGCCAAGCGACTGCATCCGCCCCTGTAAACGCGCTACATTTTGCAGGCCGATTTGCTGCTGCTTCTGTGCCGCTCGAAGCGCACCACGCTTCTCCTCCAACCGAATCCGGCTTTCCTCATTCACTGAATCCCCAGGGATCACCTTCTGTATCTGATAAAGAATATCATGCAAGCGGTCCTGCTCCCGGCGAAGCGCCTGTAAATCACTCCGCTTGTCACGCACAACATCTGCCGCTTCCTCTATCGTCTGTACTGGCTGTATTTCTCCCGCTGCCCGAAGCAAGCCTTCATATGCCTCCCGCAATACGGTAGCAGCCATCTGCTGCTGCTGCTCCAATTCTTCTAAATGCGCCCGCAGCGCTTCCCGCTCCCCATCGAAATCATCCTCTTCTTCCCGCTGCGGCACACTGCCTAAAAACGCAAAGAAAATAGATGCAATCGCACAAGCCGAAAGAATATACGGAATCTTATCCGAAAGCGCCCCGCCCCAGTCGGTATGGAAAATCGCAGAACCCGCCGCAGCAACCGCCAGCAGCAGCCCGACGACAATCAGCACCCAACTGATACGCGGACGTTGCCGCCTGTTATTCTCAATCTCCGCCTCATGCTCACTGCGGTCAAGTGCCACCAGCTGCTGCCGCGCCTCCATAATTGCAGGCGGAAGCACCTCCCGCTTTTCACGCTCAAGCCGCACCGCACCCTCATAGCTGAACAATGCATCACTCGCCTGCTGTATTACGACATCCGCAGGCAGCGCATCACGCAAGGTTTTGATACGCCGCTCACTCTCCCGCCGCAGTATCGTCAAACGATTCTGTTCATCCGCTTTTTCCCCTGCGTTCTGCCGGTACTCCTCCTCATATATCGCCTCTAACCGCGCAACTTCCTCCGCGATATGGCTGTTTTCCTCCTCGAGTGCTGCAAGATCCCTCTCAATATTCGCAGCATCCTCCAGCAGCCCTTCTATGCGTTCCAGCTCGGCCCGCAGCTTTGGCACCACCCCATGTCCATTGCCTGAATCAAAATCCAGCCGCCACCGTTCCAGCCGCCTGACCGCTGCCGCACCACGGGCGGAAGTATCCCCCGACTGCGCCAGCGAAACGATCATATCAGCCAGCTCCCCCGACGGCCGCATCATCTCCTCCCCATCTATAAACGCTGATGAACGGAAAACCTCTTCACTGATCCCCAGCAGCGTTTCCCCGCAATTTTTTGCAGTCAAAAAAGAACAGTCCTCGCCTGTATCCTCATAAAACGCTTCAAATTCCTGCATTGGCCCGCCCCGCCCCGTCATGCGCAGCAGGACAATATTACGTCCCTGATATTCCAGTGTCAGGCGGCCGCCCATCGCCCGCCCGTCAAGCGGAACATACCGGTTTTTATCTGCAAGCACTACCGACGTATCCCGCTTACTGGTATTCAGCCCGTAAAGCATCACGCGGATAAACGCACAAAGCGTGCTTTTTCCCCAGCCGTTGGGCAGTGTACGGCGGCAAAATCCATCCTCAAAGGTGATTTTCTCACCTGAAATGCAGCCAAAGTGCCCCTGTATTGATATCAATTTCATACCGTTTCAAAACCCCATTTT
Source organism: uncultured Clostridia bacterium (assembly GCA_910589115.1). GTDB lineage: Bacteria > Bacillota > Clostridia > Oscillospirales > Butyricicoccaceae > QXXE01. Next base: position 2,867 of record CAJUSB010000167.1, read on the forward strand.
CATGATCCGTAGCTTCATGTTAATTATAGTATACCATCATTCCCCACGCCCTGCAATCGGGCACCATGCAAAAAATTTTTTGGAATTGTGAAAAATTTTATTGATTTTTTTGTTTACTGTGGTAAAATAGCAGAGTGGCCATTTGTAAGCCATTCACAAACCCTGAATCAGACAATTTTGAAAGGATTGAACCTGCAAATGAAGAAAAAATTACTTGCGCTGCTGCTCGCGGCTATGATGCTGCTCAGCCTGACAGCGTGCGGCGGCAATGACAACAAGACCGGTGCGGATGATCCGGCCGCGGACAACACAGCCAATACAAATACCCCGGCTGACGCCACATCTGATACTCAAACCGATACCGACAGTGACGTCGCTTACATCAAAGACAAGGGAACGCTGGTCGTTGGTATCACAGACTTCGAGCCAATGGATTACAAAAACGAATCTGGCGAATGGATCGGCTTTGACGCGGATATGGCAAGGGATTTTGCGGCATCGCTGGGTGTAGAGGCCGAATTCATCGAAATCACCTGGGACAACAAAATCATGGAGCTTAGCTCCAAGGCAATCGACTGCGTCTGGAACGGCATGACATTGACCGACGAGGTCAAGGACAGCATGGGCACCTCTGAACCCTACTGCATGAATGCACAGGTTGTCGTCCTTGCAGCGGACAAGATTGCCGATTATCAGACGACGGACAGCCTTTCCGGACTGAGCTTTGCGGTGGAATCCGGCTCCGCAGGCAAAAGTGAAATTGAAAAGCTCGGCCTTGAATTCATTGAAATGGAATCCCAGGCTGCAGCGCTGATGGAAGTAGCCGCCGGTGCATCGGACGCCTGCGTCATTGACTCCCTGATGGCGGGTGCAATGGTCGGTGAAGGCACCAGCTATCCGAACCTTGGCTGTGCGTTCATCCTCAATGAAGAAGAGGGCGAACAGTATGGCGTTGGCTTCCGCAAAGGCTCTGACCTTGTAGACGCATTCAACAGCTTCTGGAAGAGTGCCTATGACGACGGCACGGTATTGGGCACCGCAGAGATTTACGGCTTACAGGAAGCAATTATCGAAAAATAAAGGAGTTCCCGGCAGGCAGAGGACGGTAAAGCGATCCTCTGCCTTTGGCCGATTTATCGGAAAGGTTAAAGGATATCATGTTCTGGTCTGTCACTCTCTCCCTCTTACAGGGGCTTGGCAAGTCGTTCCAGCTGTTTGCGCTGACGCTGCTGTTTGCACTGCCGCTTGGGCTGGTTGTCAGCTTCGGCTCCATGTCGCGTTTTACCCCGCTGCGGCTTGTCACAAACCTCGTTGTATGGGTCATTCGCGGCACGCCCCTCATGCTCCAGCTGCTGGTTATTTTTTACGGCCCTGGCCTGCTGTGGAACGGCGACCTGCTGCCGCGTTTCACGGCGGCGCTTATCGGTTTTGTCATCAATTACGCCTGCTATTTTTCAGAAATTTTCCGCGGCGGCATACAGTCCATCCCGCGCGGGCAGTACGAAGCGGGCCAAGTGCTCGGCATGACAAAAGCTCAGATTTTTTTCAAAGTTACGCTGTTGCAGGTAATCAAACGCGTCATCCCTCCGCTTGGAAATGAAACCATCACGCTGATTAAGGATACCGCACTGGCCCGCGTCATCTCCGTTTATGAGATCATCTGGAACGGGCAGGCGTACATCAAGAGTGCCGGTATTATCTGGCCGCTGTTTTATACGGCTGTCTTTTATCTGCTTTTTAACGGCATCCTGACTCTTCTGTTCGGATACATAGAACGCCGTCTGGATTACTTTAAGTAAGGAGCATATTATGCCGATTTTAGAAGTCAATGATATTACAAAGAGCTTTGGCCGCACCGAAGTGCTGAAAGGCATCCATTTTCCGTTGGAACGCGGGCAGGCGCTGGCCATTATCGGTTCTTCCGGTTCGGGGAAAACAACGTTGCTGCGCTGTCTGAACTTTCTCGAAACCCCGGATACCGGCACAATCAAGGTGAACGGTGAAACACTGTTTGACGCGGCAAATCACGCTTCACTCAGTGATGCTGAAATCCGCCGCAGCCGTTTGCATTTCGGCATGGTATTCCAATCTTTTAACCTGTTCCCCCAATATACTGCGCTGCAAAATGTTATGCTGGCGCGCGAGCTTCTCGCCAAAAGCCAGCCTGAATATAAGGCAAATAAAAAGCGCATACATGATGAAATTGAAGCGGAAGCACGTGCCCTGCTGGAAAAAATGAGCTTATCCAACCGCGCAGATAATTATCCGCACCAGCTTTCGGGCGGACAGCAGCAGCGGGTCGCGATTGCGCGTGCACTTGCACTCCAGCCGGATATCCTGTGCTTTGATGAGCCGACCTCCGCCCTGGACCCGGAACTCACCGGCGAAGTGCTGGCTGTAATCCGCGAGCTTGCCGACCAGCATATGACGATGGTGATCGTTACCCACGAAATGGCTTTTGCCCGTGATGTAGCCGACCGGGTAATTTTCATGGACGAGGGCATAATCGCCGAAGAGGGAACCCCTGAAGAAGTATTTAGCGACCAGGCCGGGGAACGAATTCAAATGTTCCTCAGCCGGTTCAATAATGGCGGTGTATAACGCTGTTTCTGCACTGAGCGCGTCCCGGAACAGGGACGCGCTCAGCTATTTTTATGAAAAGCTATACTCGTGAGCGCTGGAGATTGCCGTTTGATCCGCCTGCGCGGAGGGCGGTCCTCCGCAGACAGCGCCAGAGGGACTCGTCCCTCTGGACTCCCTTCCATCGCCTGCG
>CAJUSB010000168.1 GCA_910589115.1 uncultured Clostridia bacterium
CTTTGCGGCGGGCACCCCTGCGCGGGGAGCGGCAGGGCGCTGCCCTGCACCCGCGCCTTTGCGGCGGGCACCCCTGCGCGGGGAGCGGCAGGGCGCTGCCCTGCACCCGCGGGCACCCCTGCGCGGGGAGCGGCAGGGCGCTGCCCTGCACCCGCTGGGGTTATACCCCCAGACCCCGAGATGCTGACGCATCTCTGCCTCGCCTGCGGGCGGGACGAAGGATTTGGTACACAGCCTCCCTTTACTGCTCCGTAGAACAGCCCGCCAAAAGGATCGCGGGCTGTTCGTGTTTTTGCGGTATAATAAATCAATATGCGGAATGTAATTTATGGAAATGAAAACGAATCGTTAACAACCGCAAAATTCTCTGTTCTGTGCGGCATTATTGTGCTATAATAGGAATAGTTTATCAGGAAGAAAAGATGTGGTTCCTATGAGCAAAAAAAAAATTATATTGTTTCGCAGGCTGCTTGCTGCCAGTATTTGTGTGGTTATTCTGCTGCTGCTTGTGCTGTTTTCCCGCTGGGTGGTGAAATCTGCCCGCTCATATCTCGCCGGTGCCGAAAATGATATTCCGCACTATAATGGCCAACCCGTCAGCGCCGAAATTTATCTCAATGCAGATCTTGACCGTCCGGCCGTCCCTTGGAACCTCATGCTTGTCAGCGAAGCCTATCCACTTGCTGATGGTTATGTTCCGGTTCTTGATACGATTTCCACCCGTTGGGAAGTCGATGAACGTATCGCCAAAGACGCCGAAAAAATGCTCAGCGACTGCCGGGCCGAAGGGCTCAATCCGATTATTTGTTCCGCATTCCGCTCGGTGGACAAGCAGGGCGAACTCTTTGCCGACCACATTGACCGCAACCTCGCCGATGGCCTTGCCGATGAAGAAGCCGTCCGCAGTGCCGCTGATATTGTCGCCGTCCCCGGCGCCAGCGAACACCATACAGGGCTTGCCCTGGATATTGTGTCCTATGATTATCAGCTGCTTGATGAGGGGCAGGAAGAAACACCTGAAAACCAATGGCTCCGCGAACACTGTGCCGAATATGGCTTCATTTTGCGTTATCCGCCTGGTAAAACCGAGCAGACAGGTATTATTTATGAGCCTTGGCATTTCCGCTATGTCGGTGCCGAGGCCGCCGCTGAAATCATGGAAAAAGGAATTACATTAGAGGAATATTCCAACGTGGATTGAACATCTGTCCTGTGGCTGCACAGTCAGCCCGTTTCCCGCTCTTTCCCGGAAAGCCCGGCAGCTTTGTGCCGGGCTTTTCTGTATTCCTGTACATCTCATGACAGGATTTCGGCATTTCAGTACATCCCGATTGCCTGGCTATAGATTTTTTGATATTCTGATGAAAAGCGTGGTGACGAATACAATGCATTTTTCATTTGCAGTCTGTGATGACGAACCGTTTATGACAGAAGCACTTTCCGGCTGGCTGTCGGACTATATGCAGACGGCACAGGCTTCTTTCCAGATTCAAACTTATTCGAGCGGACGCGCCCTTTTGGATAGCAGCTGTGATTTTGATTTGATATTTTTAGATATTCAAATGCAGCATCCGGATGGGTTGGAGACTGCAAAATTACTGCGTCAGCGAGACAATCACAGCCTGTTGATATTTGTGACCGTCCTGAAAGAATGCGTATTCCATGCCTTTGAAGTAGAGGCCTTTGACTATCTGCTCAAACCGTTGGAGCGCAGCCGTTTTCAGCATACCATGGATCGGGCTGTCAAGGCTTTACAGCAGCGCACTGCAAAATGCATTGTGATCCAGCGCGGTTCCTCCTGTGATGTTATCCCGCTGTCGCAGCTCGTATACTGTGAGGTGCAGGGACGCAGGCTGTATCTTCATCAGGCGGACGGGACCATTACAGCCCATTATGAAAGGCTTGAAGCCTTTGCACGGCGTACTGACACCCGTTTCTTTCGCTGCCACAGAAGTTATCTGGTAAACCTTGATTATGTACGCGGCTGCACTGGCGGACAGGTCCTCCTGTCACAAGGCAGTGCAGTCCCTGTTTCCCGGCTGCGCGAACAGGATTTAATGCAGGCGCTTTTGCAGCATCTGAAAGGAAAGGGGCTGTAATATGGATATTTTCAGCACTTTTCTTAACCTTTCCTGTCTGACAGTGCAATGTATTTTACAGCTCCGTTTTATGAGCCGCCTTACCGGCAAGCATCTGGATCAGAAGCATTTTGCGATATATTTTCTGCTTCTATGCATAGGCAGTCTGGGTATAGGCAGTCTGGCGGCTGGCCCCCCCCGGCTGAATGATATCCTTTCGACTGCACTGACCATTGCTGGCAGTCTGCTGATTCTTTATATCATGATTCATGTATCGTACAGAGTCCCATCTTCGGCTTCCTTCGCCGCTGCTGTACTTGCAGTTCATATCCCGCAGCTTTCTTTTGGAATCATAAATGCGGCGGAATCCATGCTGTTTCCCGCCTGGATTGGTTCCCCTATGCTTTACCCGCTCATCCTGCTGGCATCGGCTGCCGCCTACACACTCTGCGGTCTGTGCTTCCATATCATACTGAAATTCTTGTCCCTCGGCACTGCCAGCCATGCATCAGATATTACGCTTCTTCTGCTGCCAAGCCTGTTTTTCTTTGCGGCAGAAACCTACATCCTGCACGCCTTTTACCACGGCCCTGTATCGGAGCTGGATGCCTACGGAAAGCATCTTACATTGTTATTCATTCAAGTGCTTGAACTGGCCGCGCTGCTTTGTACGGTATATGCTTATCACCGGCTGTGCCGTAGCTTTGAGGCACAGTCGGCGTTGGATTCATTGACCCAGGCGGCTAATGCTCAAAAGGCCTATATTGCAGAGGCACAGCTGCGATATGAGCAAACCCGTGCGTTCCGTCATGATATTAAGAATCACTTGACTGTTTTGGGCGGTCTGCTCAATAACGGGAAAATAAAGGAAGGCTGCGCCTATCTGGAAAAATTAGAAATTATCTCGTCAGCATTATCCCTTCCCTACCGGACAGGCAGGCCCGCCGTAGACATTCTGCTTGCGGAAAAACTGACGCTGGCAGAGGCAAACGGAATTGCTGTGGAAGTATCCCTGCTTCTGCCTGAACACTGCGGGATGGATTCTCTTGACCTATGCGTTATTTTTGCGAATGCTTTAGATAATGCGATACAGGCCTGCCAGTCGGCACCCGATAAAAAATCAATCCGTATCACAGGGGAACGTCAGGGGGATTTCTATTTGCTGGCGTTTGAGAATTCCTGCGCCGCCGGGCCGCTCCCGCCGTCAGGAACCGGGCTTGCTAATATCCAAACGATAGCCGGAAAATACCACGGTGCAATGCTGGCTGAAAAGTCCGGCGGATGGTTTTCGCTCCATGTGCTGGTGAACATTTCGTGACATCCAGCAGACAGTTCAGTTCAAAGGCCTTGATTTTTTGCAGCCAGCGGATAAAATAAGGTTATGGTATCAGCCATGATTCTTTGAGAACGGAGGCACACTTTATGAGACCAATTTCAGGAATGCTCCCCAGCACGATATATGCAGCTGCGGCAGCAAACAAGGTAAAGGAATCCCCTGCCGTACAAAAGCCCGTCCCTGAGACGGAAGAGCGCCCTGCTGCACCCCGTGTAGATGAATACACGCCGGAAGAAAAGACCACACCGTCCGGGCGTTATTGGATGGACAGGGATACGGACGGCAGCCCCAAAATCCGATTTGACGACCCGGAACAGACCGACAGAAAGCCGCCGGACACCCCCACAGAAGAGGAATCCAAACCTGACAGCCCAGAGCGAAAGCACTCCGACCGCAGTGGGCAACGCTGCACCGTCAACACCGACAAAGTAGACCGTGAAATCCGACAGCTGAAAAAGAGACGTTCGGAATTAGCGCAGCAGCTAAACTCTGAAACGGATGAAACGAAAGCCGAAAGGCTGCAAAGACAGCTGGCACAAATTGAGCAAGAGTTATCTCGAAAGGATAACGATACCTACAGACGTCAGCACATGGAAATTACATTTTCATAGGCAGACGAAAGCGCAACACCTATTTTTATAACAGTTATTTTGAAAAAGAGGCCGCTATGGTTTTCCATGACAGCCTCTTTTTTAATTGCTATTCCAGTGGTTTTCCGGTATAATGAGAAATATCCTTACAAACGATAAAAATTTATTGCGCCACATCCACCGCAGATAAAAAGAAACGTTTGAGGATACATATAAGGCAACGCACACAAAATGACACAAAAACGGAGGTATCTCAAATGTTATCTTTTGAAAGCGATTATACCACAGGTGCACACGAACAGATCCTGCGCCGCCTGCTGGAAACCAATCTCGACCCGCAGCCCGGCTATGGCAGCGACAGCTACTGTGAAAGCGCCCGGCAAAAAATCCGTCAGGCCTGCGCCTGCCCGGAGGCGGATATTTTCTTCCTGACGGGCGGCACACAGACCAATGCACTGGTAATTTCTTCCTTGCTTCAGCAGCATGAGGGAGTCCTTGCAGCCGAAACCGGGCATATCAGCACCCATGAAGCCGGAGCCATTGAAGCATCCGGGCATAAGGTGCTGACGCTTCCGCACCATTCCGGCAAGGTAGATGCCGCTGATGTGGAACAGTTCTGCACCCGTTTCTATCAGGATGAAACCTGTTCACATATGGTGCCGCCCGGGATGGTTTACATTTCACATCCAACGGAATACGGCACACTTTATTCAAAGGCAGAGCTTGAAGCACTGTCCCGTGTCTGCAAAAAATTTGAGCTTCCTCTTTTCATGGACGGCGCACGGCTGGGCTATGGCCTCGCAGGAATGGGCGCGGATGTTACACTTCCAGATATTGCGGCACTCTGTGACGTTTTCTATATCGGCGGAACCAAAGTCGGTGCGCTTTGTGGGGAAGCGGTTGTTTTCACACGCGGCAATATGCCGAAACATTTCCTGACGCTGGTTAAACGGCGCGGCGCACTTCTGGCAAAAGGCCGGCTTCTTGGCGTGCAGTTCGACACACTTTTCACAGATGGACTGTATGAACAGCTTGGCAGACACGCGATTGCAATGGCCAAACGCCTGATCGAAATTTTCCGTTCCCGCGGATACCGTTTTTATCTGGAATCCCCCACAAATCAGCAATTTATTATTTTGGAAAACACCATTTTGGAACGGCTTCGCGAATACGTCCGGTTCAGCTTCTGGGAAGCGCTCGACAGTTCGCATACAGTTGTCCGCTTTGCGGTCAGCTGGTCTACTACATCTCAAGATTTGGATCAGCTGGAAGCGATCCTCGACGCGTGAATCCCTTCATAACAACCATACAGCCCTGCCGAAAACGCACCGTCTATTGTGCGTTCTCGACAGGGCTGTCAGTCTGTGAATACAGGTTCTTATATTCACAAAACATCTGCCGCATTCGCCCACCCGGCCCGTTGTCGTTCTGGCGGGCCGGGCAGTACGCAAAAGCGATGACTACAATCCCCGCCGCAGCGGAGAAAGGGAGTCCAGAGGGACAAGTCCCTCTGGCGCCGTCTGCGTAAGACCGCCGTCCGCGTAGGACCGCCGTCCGCGTAGGACCGCCGTCCGCGTAGGACC
>CAJUSB010000169.1 GCA_910589115.1 uncultured Clostridia bacterium
GAAAATCCTACGCAAAGTTTATATGCGACAACGTGTCGCTGCACTGTCGAATGGAGCAAATTATATTCATAAACGGCTGCGCACTGAATTGGCGGATTATATCAGAGCACAATATTTTGGGAAATCGCCGCTTCTGCTGTCCGCCGCAGGCGAGCGATTGGAGGAAGAGGGGTTACTGTATCAGAAGCCCTATATTGAATCGTCGCCAGCCTATGAAAGTGTCCAGAATGGAATCCAAAAGCTTGATCTGCCTGATTGGCAAAAGAACTTTTTTATGCAGCTTTCTCAAGCGAAACTGGGTGTCCATCCAGCACCCTTCGTGCATCAGTTGGAAGCACTGAATGCTGTTGCCGATGGTCGTGATTTATTTGTGTCGACTGGCACTGGTTCTGGTAAGACGGAATGTTTTATGTGGCCTTTGTTGGCAAAACTGGCGGCAGAAGCTCATGATTCTGCACGGACATGGTCTAAACGGGGTGTACGGGCACTTATCATGTATCCTATGAATGCCCTCGTTTCTGATCAGGTGAGCCGGCTTCGCCGTCTAATTGGGGATCCACAGGGAGAGTTTGTGCGGGTATTCCGTAATGTTTGCGGAAAAAGTGCCCGACGTCCGCAATTTGGGATGTATACAGGCCGGACGCCATATCCGGGCGATGAGCCAAAGCGCACTCAGGATCGTATGCTGGAAAAAACACTGGCAAGGATGTCATTTCCACAGACAGAGTCTGAGAGGGCTTATTTTGCACAGTTAAGCGAAGAAGGAAAGATTCCTGCAAAAACGGATATGGAACTGTTTCTGCAAAGGCTTCACGACAGCCAACATGTTCCAGATCCGGAAGACGCTGAGCTGATTACTCGTTTTGAGATGCAGGAATTCTGTCCGGATATCCTGATCACCAACTATTCCATGTTGGAATATATGCTATTCCGCCCTCGTGATGCCGGAATATGGAAGGCCACGAAGTCATGGTTGGACACTGATCCGTCGAACAAGCTGTTGTTTATTATCGATGAAGCACATATGTATAAAGGCTCAGCAGGCGGAGAAGTTGCCCTTTTGATCCGCAGATTATTCCACAAACTCAGTATCTCCCGCCAAAGGGTACAATTTATCCTGACAACGGCCAGTATGCCGAATCGTGGAAAAAAGGATCAGGATGCGGTTCGGCAATTTGCGCAGGATCTGACAGCGGCCGATGAGACCTCCGGATTTTGTTTTCTTACAGGAACAAAAGAGAAAATAGACGGAAAAATGAAGTACGATATTCCAATTGCCCGTTTTCTCTCCTGTACAGCATCTGCATTTGAAGGCGCAAAGGAAGAACGTCTGACTGCATTGAATCAGTTTTGGAGCGACGTCCCTGACACCGCAGCACCTTTTCCAACAGTCGAAGCGGCCTCTGTGTGGATGTACGGACATTTGATTTTCTACCGTCCGTTTTATGAAATGATCCGTCAGTGCAGGGGAACGGCCGTCTCCCTTAAGGAACTTGCGCAAAGCATCTTTCCTGGTGAGGAAACGGAAACCGCATTAACGGCCGTTAGCGTTCTTCTGGCAATCATTCCATTAGCGTATGATGAAAAAGGGGCAGTCCTTTTCCCGGCACGAATGCATATGCTTTTCAAAGGGCTTAAAGGTGTCTATGCCTGTGCAAATGCAGATTGCCCTCATTCACATACGGACGGAACATTGACGTTGGGTGAAATATTTTTGACAGACAGTAATTTTGTATGTCCGCATTGCGGGTCGTCCATCTATGAATTATATAATGACCGCCGCTGTGGCGCATTATTTTACAAAGGATATATTTTGGAGGAAGATTCCGCACAGAATGGAAGCGTTTATCTATGGCGCTATTCTGGGCAGATCATCGACCGGCGAATGAAAGAAGTGCATCTGTTTATACCTCCGGAAGGAACCATACGCTTAGAAAAACGCGGGAAAACATCAATTAAGCCTTGTTATTTAGATGTACAGAGCGGCTTCCTTTATATGCACGATGACTCGCAGGAAGGAAAGCCCGGAATCCGTAAATTGTATTATTCTGATTATACAGCGCCTGGACGACCTCAGGTTTTGACTTGGTATGACTGTCCGCATTGCGAGCATCGACTGTCCGGGGCGCAGCTGACATCCTTTAGTACGAAAGGAAATCAGTCTTTCTTTAATTTGATTAAGGCACAGTTTCAGGAACAACCTCCGGTTTCCGGCAAAGATTCTAATCCCGTGCATTTACCAAATGAAGGGCGAAAGGTGCTTCTTTTTTCAGACAGCCGACAGCGGGCGGCCAAGCTTGCGCGGGATATGTCTAAAGCGTCGGATGACACCGCTGTGCGACAGTTATTTGCGCTGGCGATCCATGAAATGGAATGCGCTCACGGCAGCAGATCCCTGGACGTGCTTTATGATTATTTTTGTCTTGCTGCAGCCCGGCAAAACCTCCAGATATTCCATTCGCCCGAGCGGGCTAAGTTTGCAGAGGACTGTATCAATGTACGAAAAGATTTTGAGCGCAGCCAAAAACGCAAAAGAGATTACAGGCCCCGCCTTACATTGGCAAACGCCCCTCTTCAGATGCAGGAAGCGTTGCTGCGCCTGTTTTGCGGTGGATATAATACGCTGTACGATTCTGCGGTCAGCTGGCTGGAACCGACGAAGGACGTACTGGATGAAGCGCTGGATGATCTGGATGAGCTGGAAATTGAAGCTTCTGAGGAAGAGTTTTTAGAACTATTCAATGCCTGGATCATATCAATCTGCGATAAAGCCACTGCGTTGGGGCATACTATTCAGGATGCGGTGCGGAAAGAAGTCAGGCCTGTTTATGGTGGGTATGGTTTGGACAAAGATTGGAATTTCTCTGACAATATTAGGAAAATCATGGGCTGGGATAAGAAAAACCGTGTAATGGATGGTTGGAAAAGTGTTTTCCGCAAACGGTTTTTAGACTGTGCCCAGCCTGATAACGGGAAACTTTATGTAGATATTACTCGTGTTCAACCGCGCTTCGAGCAGAAACATATTTGGTACCGGTGCGAAAAATGTTCGGAGATTACGCCTTATTTGTTAAAGAAAAAATGTCCAGGGTGCCGCAGTGAGACGATTCACGCAATGACCGAACGGGAATATGACGCGCTGCATTTTTGGAGAAAACCTGTCGAAGACGCGCTGATGGGAAAGAGAATCTGTGTAATTGACACGGAGGAACATACCGCGCAGCTTTCCCACAAAGATCAAAGGGACGATTATTGGTCAAAAACAGAAAATTATGAGCTTCGTTTTCAAGATTTGATCCGACAGGAAGACCATGAAATGCCTGTTGATATTTTAAGCTGCACAACGACAATGGAGGTTGGTATTGATATCGGATCGTTGGTAGCGGTTGGACTACGAAATGTCCCGCCGATGCGGGAGAATTATCAGCAGAGGGCTGGCCGCGCAGGGCGAAGGGGCTCCAGCCTTTCTACGATCATAACCTTTTGCGAAGACGGTCCTCACGATACATTGTATTTTCAGGACCCGGTGCCAATGTTCCGTGGAGATCCCCGCAGGCCATGGATCGATATCCACAGCGAAAAACTTCTTCAGCGGCATCTGATCATGGTTATGCTTCAGGATTTCTTGGACAAGAGGCATCGAATATCCGGCTCAACGAGCTTGGATGCGCTTCCGGCAGCCGAATTTCTGGACGAGCATTTAGATGATTTCCTGCATTATGCGTCGGCCTATGTCCCACCCAAAAACACGGTTTTGCTGCCGGATGAGGCAAAGGTTGATATGACGGCGTTGGTTTTGAGTTTAACGGATAAGCTTACGCGAATGAAGGAAAAACGGAATCAGCATCCAGAACTGTTTGGAGTGCAGGATGGTGTAACTTCAAAAAACGCCAAATCTTTGCTGGATGCTTTATACGAGGATGGTATTATACCTACTTATTCATTTCCCAAGGATGTTGTCAGCACTTATATTTTTGATCAGAATGACTCCAGCGGGAAATTGGCATATCAAGTTGAGCGTGGATTGGATGTAGCAATCAGTGAATACGCACCTGGCCGGTCTATTGTAGTTGATAAGCAGACATATCAAATCGGTGGTCTGTATTATCCCGGAAGTGAGCGACGGAAAGGATATGCGCTGAAGCCAGCACGTTTCTTTGTTGAGGACCCCAATTACTTAAAAAAGGTGCTAAAATGCCAGGAATGTGGATGGTTTGGTCTGGAAGAAGAGAATATGCGAATTTGTCCTTTCTGTGGCAGTGACACTTTATCGCAGGAGCTTCCTATGCTGCGGCCCTGGGGGTTTGCGCCAAGAAATGCCCGCGCAATCCAAAGCGTACAGTTGGCGGAGGAATATTCTTATGTGCAGCCGCCGTTTTATTCTACATTACCAGATGCGGACAATATGAAATATGTTAGAAATTGTGCGAATATTCGCATGGCTGCCCGAGCAAACCAAAGGATTATGATGCTGAATCGAGGAATATCAGATCAGGGTTTTATGATATGCCGAGACTGCGGAGCAGCTTTGCCAGGGAATCAGGTTAAGGTGTTTCAAGAAGTCGGACGCCCGTATCCTTCAAGATTTGCACAAAGCCAATGCAGACATTCGGACTGCATGAATGTTAATCTTGGTTATGATTTTGTTACGGATATGCTTGTTTTGGAGTTTTCACTGGATGAAAATCGGATAGATACCCGGAGTACAGAAAACCCTTGGCTGATCCGGGCCTCACAGTCGCTGTCAGAGGCATTGCGGTTGACTGCCAGCAAGGAATTAGATGTTGAATTTACAGAATTAGTGACAGGATATCGATTGAGAAAAAATCAGACTGGTTTCTTTGTAGATATTTATTTGTATGATAATTTATCCAGTGGAGCTGGTTACGCCGTTAGTGTGGCGGATGAAATTGAAACGCTGTTGGAAAAGACAAAAATGTTGTTGAACGATTGTATCTGTCAATCTGCTTGCTATAATTGCTTAAAGCATTATCGGAATCAATTCGCTCACGGGATGCTGGATCGCTATGCTGCATTGGAACTGGTGAATTGGGGAATGAATCATAAACTCGCTGACATGATTCCGCTTGAAAGACAAATGAGTCTTATATCCCCTCTATGCCGTATTTTAGAGAATTCGGGGTACCACGTAAGATCAAGGACATCTGCGTTATCTATATCGAATGGGTATCAGGAAAAAGAAATTATTGTTTACCCAGCAATGTGGGCTGAACCATCTGCGGATGAAATAATCTATATAAATGACGGCTATTTAAAATACGCAAAACCATATGCTGTTCAGAAAATCATAGATTCTTTTTTGTGACTGCAAAACGAAGTATCTAAACATCGCTTGACAATGGTAAACACACCATTGAATAAGACGCTGGGGGCAAGAAATCAGATTTTCCACTCAAAAGAAACGCGCTCGGCGGTGGCTTGGACCTG
>CAJUSB010000170.1 GCA_910589115.1 uncultured Clostridia bacterium
ATACAGAATTATGCTGCTACTCATGACGATATTGAATTGGTGGGAGAAGCATATGATGACGGTTACACTGGGACGAACTATAATCGCCCCGGCTTTTGTGCTGTCATGGAGGCAATAGAGTCCGGCAAAGCTGACTGTGTGATTGTAAAGGATCTTTCCAGGTTGGGCAGAGAATATATTGAGACTGGAAAGTATTTAGAGCTGGTGTTTCCAGACAAGGGTGTACGGTTCATTGCAATCAATGATGATGTGGACAGCGACCACCGCAGTCAAGGGGACGACATTTTGATTCCTGTCAAAAATATTATAAATGAATCTCAATGCCGGGAATTATCCAAAAAGCTCCGGGAGCAATTTCGGCTGCAGCGAAGTCAGGGAGAGTTCCTGGGCGCATTTGCGAGTTATGGATACCTCAAATCCACTGAGGACCGACACAAGCTGGTCATTGATGACTATGCCGCCGAGATTGTTCGTAACATTTTCGCGTTGAAAATGCAAGGCTATAGCCAACAGGCTATTGCTGAAAATCTGAATCATATGGGCATCTTACCGCCGTCTGAGTACAAAAAGCAGTTGGGACTGCGGTATCAAAGCGGCTTCAAATCGTCAAAGAGAGCAGCATGGACAGCCATGACGGTACGAAAGATTCTTACAAATACGATTTATGTTGGAGAATTGGTGCAGGGAAAGCGCGGCACACCGAATTACAAGGTCAAGAAGATGCGGGAGAGAAAGCCGGAAGATTGGGTGGTAGTGGAACATAATCATGAACCCATCATTGATGAACTGCTTTTTTCAGCTGTTCAGAAAATGATGCAGAGAGATACCCGGACTTCACCTGATTACAAGACAGTTCAAGTGCTTTCTGGCCTGCTGTTTTGCCCTGACTGTAGCCGGGCTATGTGCCGGCGTGTTGTTACACGAGGCCAAAAAAAGTTTTACTATTATGTATGCTCCACCAGCAAAAAGGGAATCGGATGTTCCAGTCACAGTATTTCGCAGGAAAAGCTGGAAATAGCTGTCCTGCACGCAATTCAGGGACAGATACAGAGCATAGTTGAGATGGACACGCTTTTGCAGCAGATTTCCTGCAATGAGTTGTTGGCCGTAAAGCTGAAGCGACTGGATATACTGATTGCCCAGGCGGCACAGGAATTAGAACGCTATGAGACTTTTCGGATGAAACTGTATGAGGCTATGACAGATGGCCTTGTTGATCGTGAAGAATATCATCAGATGCGGAAGCGGTACACTCAGCAAATCGAGACTTCAGAACAGGCACTGCATGAATTGGAGCAGCGCCGCAAAGAGACGGAGGAAGAATCTGCTCCGGACCGCACATGGATGGAGCAATTTTTACAATATCAAAATATCACCGCCCTGGACCGTGAGGTTGTCGTTACACTGATTGATAAAATCTATGTCTATGAAAACAGAGAGGTTCATATTGACTTTAACTTCCGGGATGAAATGGCGGAAATCTATGATTTGCTGAACGCTGCGAAGAAGGAGGCAGTATAAATGGCGCGAAAGAGCAGATATACAAGTCCGCTCCGAGATATCTTGGATGTACGCCCACATTGTATCGCCGCTATTTATCTTCGGCTGTCCGTGGAAGATGGAGATAGTCTGGAAAGCAATTCGATTGGGAATCAAAGGAAAATCTGCCTGGCTTTTTTGGAAAAGCACAGCGATTTTGAAATCGGCGCATTTTATGTGGATGATGGCTGCACAGGCATGAATTATAAGCGGCCTGGGTTCCAGTCTATGTTTGCTGATTTGAGAGCAAAAAAGGCCAACTGCATTATCGTTAAGGACATTTCACGTCTGGGACGCCACTACATTATGACCAGTGAATATGTGGAAAAGGTATTCCCGGAGATGGGGGTCCGCTTGATCTGCATCAACGATGATTATGATAGTGAAGACGCTCATTCAGATCGGGACGGCCTGTTGATGCCGTTCAAGCTCGTTATGAACGATACCTATGTAAAGGATACCGCGCGAAGGATTCAAAGCAGCATTCACGCGAAAATGGACAGCGGGGAGTATCTGCCGTCGTCTGGAAGCGTTCCTTATGGGTATCAAAGAGCGCCGGAAAAAGGCACCTTTGAAATCGACAGCGAAACGGCCCCGGTGGTTCGGCGCATATTTGAAATGCGCGCGGAAGGTATGATGTTCAACGCGATTGCAAAAACACTGAACCAGGAGGGAATACCCAGCCCGGGGAAAATCCGCTATGATCGCGGTATTACGAGGGCGGAGAAATTCAAAAATGCGCTGTGGCTTCGCGGAACTATCCGAAAACTCACGGGTGATGCCGTTTATACTGGCAGCCGAATCCATGGAAGAGTTACCCGAGAGCGGTTGGGTGGTGATAAAAAAGCAAGGCCAAAAGAGTTGTGGCAGATAATTCCTGACGCGCATTTGCCCATCGTAACACAGGAGCTGTTCGATCAGGTGCAGGAAGTAAATCGAGCGGAGTTAGAGCGCCGGGCCGCATATGATAAGCGAGGTAACCCTGATCCGGACTATCGTGATATTTTTCGCGGAAAAGTGTTTTGCGGAGAATGCGGAGCGAAAATGACGGCGGGAATCTTAGCCGGCAGAAAGACAACTCCGGTTTCAGTCTATTTTAACTGCAATCAATATCGCTATTCTAACCATCGCAGATGCAGCAATCATTACATCCGGCAAGAAACCTTAATGGATACCTTAAAGCATTTCCTCGATAAGCAAATGGAAATTGCTGTCGATGTCGAACGATTGGCAACAGAAATGCGCAGGATGGAAAGCACACCCGACAGCGCACGGAACCGTTTGGCAAGTCTCCGCCACCGCCGCATGAACCTGGAGGCGAAGCAGGAGCGGCTTTTAGAGGATGTGACTACGGGTATTCTTGACCGGGAGGAGTATATCCGAATCAAAGCACGGTATCGCAGCGAACATTCACTTTTGGAACAGCAGGAACAGAACATCTCCAGGGAGTGCGAAAGAATCAAAGCTGCACTTGGAACGGCAGAAACCTGGCTGGCTGCAATTCGGCGCTATCGGGAGATACCAAGGATCGACCGTGAAATCGTAGATGTGCTGGTAGATCGGATACTGGTATTTGAGGACAGAAGTATCCGGATTTCTATGACTTATGGCAACCCTTATGCATTACTTGAGACGTGTCTGGATGGCGATGCCGGAGGTGCCAGTCATGTTGGATAGCGGTAAACTGAAACTTATGTATCTTCGGCTCTCGAAAGAAGATGATGACATTGCCGGGAAAGGGCAGGAGAGCTTTAGTATCGGCTCCCAAAGGCTTCTAATCCAGCAATATGTTGAATCGCATTCAGAGCTTGGGAATTACAGCGACTTTGAAGAAATCATTGATGATGGCTATTCTGGAACAAATTTTAACCGCCCAGGAGCGGCACGCCTTTTAGAGTTGGTAGAGACAGAACAAGTAGAAACGATCATTGTAAAGGATCTCTCCCGGTTTGCCAGAAACTATCTGGAAGCGGGACATTTTCTGGAGTTTGTCTTTCCCGCATACGATGTTCGGTTTATTTCCATCAACGACAACTATGACAGTCGCGCTTATGGGGAATCTACTGGGGGCTTGCAGTTGGCAGTGCGCAATCTGATCAATCAACTATACAGCAAGGATATATCAAGGAAAATTAAAAGCACTGTCGATATGAAGAAGCTGAATGGGGAATACGTTTATGGAGCGGTTCCCTACGGTTACAGGAAAGGGGAGAAGAAAAACACCATCGAGGTAGACCCTGAAGCAGCCGAGGTGGTGCAGAAGATTTTCCAATGGGCATCTGATGGTATTACGGTAACGCAAATTGCCCGTCGTTTGAATACAGATGGAATTCAAACTCCATCTATGTATCTGAAGAATGTTCGGGGAAATTATCGGGTCAGTTTGTACTGGTCATTTGATTCTGTAAAAAACATTTTGATCAACCGAATTTATACGGGTGATACGGTTCCCTTCAAGTCCCATGTAGTAAGGGTTGGAAGCGACCAGGTAAAACTGCTGCCGGAAGATGAACAGCTTGTAATTCCTGATACACATGAAGCAATCATAAGCCGGGAAATATTTTTCCAATCCCGGAAAGTTATTAAGAGCAATGTAAAATCGAAATCACAGGGTCCCTCCAGCTTGTTTTCTTCTTATCTGAAATGTGGCTGCTGCGGAAATAAGCTGCACAAAGGACGCAGGAGCAATCAAACATTTCGATGCGCTACGGCAAGATACGCACCGGATACGAACTGCGCGAATGTGCACATACAAGAGAAGCGGTTGGCTGAGGTAATCCTGCGGGCGATTCAAAGTCAATGTGCTGTGGTGGATACAAAAGTGCAGACCGCGAAGGCTGTACGAAAAGGAACCCTTTCGGAACAGGCTTCCCTTCAAAGTGAATTGCAAAAGCAAAAGCGGAGAGTTGAAAAGAATCAGACGCAGGTGATGCGCGATTATGAAGCATACATCAGCGGCAATCTGTCAAAGGAAGCGTTCCTGCAAAGAAAAACGGCAGCCAAAGCGGATGAAGCGGAGGCTGGCATACAGGTGCTGCTGCTGTCAAAGCAGTTGGAGCAGTTAAACACTGAGGCCAAGTCCATTGAATCCATGCTTCAGGCAGCCAATCCGTTGTGTCGGCACATCCGCATTCAAGAATTGACACCGGAACTTTTAAGAGAATTTGTCCAGAGTATTACAGTATATCCAGACGGGATTATTAACATCATGTGGAATTACAAGGAAGCCTTTGACATCCCGGATATGACGTGTGAGTGATAATAGGGACAACATACTGAAAGTTCAAGATGGTTTCGTGGCGGAAAACATTGAAAACACACGATTTTAGGGAATAATGTTGGATGTTGTCCCTAATATAAATCACTCGTTTTCTTCAAACAGATTTTAGTAAAAACCTTGAAACCCTTGGGTTCCCCCTGATAGGGGTATCTACGATCCGGGGGAATTCCCCAGCAGGAATTATGCTGTAATTTCCTGCTGGGGCTTTTCTTCTTCCCCGGTTTCGCCGATAAATCCAATGTCAGTATAATGAATTTCCACAGTCTGTTCCGAATACTTGGAATACTTCACGCTTTTCTCATGCACTACGATCTTCTGGATGAACAGCCGCAGCAGTTCCGGCGTCAGTTTCGTAATGTCGGTGTAACGCTTGGCCTTGGCGATGAAACCATCGGTGCTGGAAACCGTATCCCGCAGCTTCTGGATGGCCGCCTCCTTTGTGGGGATTTCCACCGCCAGCCTCTCCTGTTCCTCTGTGTAGCTACCGGACAGCGCCTGGAACTGCTCCACCGAAATGTGGCCAAGCACCCGGTCCTCATAAAGCCTTTTGAAAATGGCGTCCAGCTCCGCGC
>CAJUSB010000171.1 GCA_910589115.1 uncultured Clostridia bacterium
TGACCTTTACGAACACGAAAAAGGGCTGCCTGCTCATCGAAAAGGTGGACAGCGTAACCAAAGAGCCTCTTTCTGGAGTAAAATTTGAGATCAAAGGCTGCAACGGAAACGCCTACCAGGGCGGCGAGTTCACGACCGACGGCAATGGTGTCATCCAGCTCGACCACCTTCCGAGCGGCGATTATACCGTAGTAGAAAAACAGTCCAAGGATGGATACCGCCTTGACAGCACAGCCCAGACTGTCAATGTAGAAGCCGGAAAGACCAGAAAGCTGACCTTTGAGAACGAGCCTTTGGGTGGACTCCTTCTGAAAAAAATGGATTCTAAAACCAAGGAGCCGCTTTCGGATGTCATTTTCCGAATTGTCCATGCCGATGGAACGACGGTCGGTACGACTAACAGCGAATTCCGGACGGACGAGCAGGGGTATATCTCGCTCCCGAATCTCGAACCCGGCAGCTACATTATTACGGAGTTGCAGGCGAAGCCTGGATATCTGCTAGATGATACGCCGCAGACGATTACCATCAAGGATCACCAAACCTACGTGCTCGAAGTGTTCAATGCCCCGAAAGGTGGCCTTCTGATAGTCAAAAAGGACAGCCAGACCGGCGAACCACTTGCAGGCGTCGAATTCAAAATCACTACCGCAAACGGCGAATTGGTTGCCGACAATGAGGGAATGACCTCAACGAATGGCATCTACGTCACCGACGAGGCCGGTCAGATTGAGATTTCGCAGCTTAAACCGGGAACGTATACGGTTACTGAAACGCGCACTCTTGACGATTATGTGCTGGATGCAGCGCCGCAGACGGTTGTCGTCGAAGCCAATGACCTCCAAACTTTGACCTTCACAAACACCAAGAAAGGATGCCTGATAATCAAGAAAATTGACAGCGTGACCCGCGAACCGATTGATGGCGTAAAGTTCAAGATTCAGGGGTGCAATGGAAATCCCTACCCCGAGGGAGAGTATACCACGGATGTCAACGGCGTGATTCGCCTGGACCATCTGCCGGACGGAGATTACACTGTGGCTGAGGTGCAGGCGAAAGACGGCTACAGGTTGGACAACACAGTAAAAACCATTAAAATGGAAGCCGGAAAAACGCAGGAACTCACCTTCGAGAACGAACCGCTTGGCGGTCTGCTGATCCGCAAGATGGATGCTTCGACCAAGGAACCGATTTCCGACGTGGTGTTCAAAATTACAACTTCTGACGGTACGGTTGTTGGAAACTCCAATGGTGAGTACCAGACGGATGCGCAGGGCTACATCTCGCTTCCCGATCTCGAACCGGGAAGTTATATCGTTTCCGAGCTGAAAGCCAAGACCGGCTACCTTCTTGATTCCACTCCTAAAACGATTGAGATTAAGGATCACCGGCTGTACACCTTGGATTTCTATAACCAGCCGCTTGGCGGTCTGATTGTGCAGAAGCTGGACAGCGTTACCAAGAAACCGCTGAAGGGTGTTCAATTCAAGATCACGACCGTTGACGGCACGTTTGTCCCCGCAAACGACGGAAAAACCTCCTCGAACGGTCTGTATTTTACCGATGAAAACGGCCAGATTGTGCTTCCGGGACTTGCTCCGTCCACGTATGTGGTGACTGAGGTGCAGACAATCGACGGCTATACCATCGACGAAGCGAGCCGCAACCAGACGGTAGTTGTCAACACAGACGATACTCAAACGCTGTATTTTTACAACGCTCCGGCAGGCGGTTTGGAACTCATTAAGGTCAACGAAGCGAATCAGTCCGAGCGGATTCCGAACGTAACCTTTGAGATCCGGAAGATGGACGGCGGACTGGTAAAAACCGTGGTTACTGACATGAACGGTCGCGTTCACGTCCCGCTGGATGCTGGCGACTACTACGCGACAGAAATTAAGGCTGGCGAAGGCTTCAAGATTGATTCCACGCCGCATTATTTCACTGTGAAGGACGGCGAAACCACGACTCTAACCGTCACCAATAAGAGATTTTCGGGCATCCTGCTCCACAAAATCGACTCGGTGACGGGCAAGGGCATCTACGGCGTGACCTTCCTGCTGTACGATGGGAATCACAATCCGATAGACCAATTTGTGACCGACCAAGACGGATTCGCGTATATTAATACACTCGACCTGTCCGGTAAAGTCTATCTGAAGGAACTGGAAAATCAGGGCTACATCGTGGACACGCAGACCAAAACGGTCTATGTGAAGCCCGGTGAAACCACCGAAATCGAGTGGAAAAACACGCCAATCACCGGTCAGATTCAGATCACGAAAACCTCGGAGGACTACAACACTATGAACGGCTGGGCTGCCGGAACCCCGCTGCCGAACGTCGTGTTTGAGATTTACGACCGCGCCAACAACCTGGTCGATACGATTAAAACAGACAAAAACGGCATCGCAAGCTCGCGGCCTTTGCCCCTTGGACGGTACACGGTCAAGGAGACGCAGGCGGCAGAATTTTATGGTTTGAACAGCACGCCGATTGACACGGAAATTGAATTTGCTGGTCAGATCGTGCGGCTGGCGATGACCAATAAGGCCGTCTATACGAACGTCTCCATTACCAAGCGCGGCTACGCACAGGTCATACCGGGGCAGCAGATCAAGTACGATATCAGCAATATCGCGAACAATTCGACCGACTCGCTGACCTCGTTCTACTGGCGCGATACTCTGCTGACTACGGCGGTACGGCTCGACAAAATCGTGACCGGGACGTACAATGTGCAAGGCAATTATAAGATCGTGTACAAGACGAATAACTCTCAGGATTACCGCACTCTGGCGGACAACCTGAACGCGATGCAGAGCTACGTTCTCGATGCTTCGCCCGCAGCGCTGAACCTTGGCTCCGACGAGTGTGTCACGGAATTTATGGTTGTGTTCGGCGTCGTTCCCGCAAATTTCCGCATGGTGGACGCAGCGCAGGTCATCTGTAACGTCGGCTCTTGGCTGACGGGCGACTCGCAGTTTGTCAATCAGGCCGACTGCGGTGGTGTTCACAACGGGCAGTGGATCATGGCGACCGACCGCTGGGTGACCTCGGTCTATAAGCCTTCTGAGCCGCTTCCCAGAACCGGATATTGATGCAAATCAATATATAATCATTCACAAAGGCGGGCTGTCTGAACAGGCAGCTCGCCGCCTGTTTATGGAGGTATCTGCATGAAAAAGTACGGAAAGAAAGTTGTCCGCATGGTCGCTTTGGCGTTCGCGGTGGCGGCGCTGTTTTGTGTTCCGGCGTTCGCGACGGGCGGCAACGGCGACGTGTCCGGCGCGATTTCGCAGGCGTGGCAGGGCGCGTCCACTCAGATCAAGTCGGTTGTCAACGACGTGGTGTTCCCGGCGCTCGACATGATCCTCGCAATCGCGTTCTTCGGCAAGCTCGGCATGTCCTACTTCGACTACCGCAAACACGGGCAGTTCGAGTGGACCGGCCCCGCGATCCTGTTCGCCTGCCTGGTGTTCGCTCTGACCGCGCCCAGCTACATCTGGGGCATCGTCGGGATGTAAAACAGAGAAAAACAACGCGAAATGAGGTGAATCACCATTTTTATATGGGAATTTGTTGCATCCACGGTCATGGACAACCTGCTCGACTGGCTGTACAGCCAGATCGTTGGATTTCTCGGAAATTTCTTTGCGGAGATGGGCAACATGGGCGTGGAATTGTTCGAAATGAGTTGGGTGCAATCGGTAGTTCTGTTTTTCAACCAACTGGGGTGGGCACTGTTTGGCGTTAGCCTGGTGGTGGCCTGCTTCGAGTGCGGAATCGAGTATTCCAGCGGACGCGGGAACATTCAACAGACGGCTTTGAACGCAATCAAGGGCTTTATGGCTGTCAGTTTGTTCTCGATTGTGCCGGTTCGATTATACGCACTTTCGGTATCTCTCCAAGGGCTGATGACCACCGGGCTGGCAGGCTCCGGCGAGAGCATCGGCAGCGTTGGAACAAGGATCATTGAGGAGCTGATGACAACCGACACGCTGGAAGCGGCGAGGATTGGCTCGCGATTCGGCATTACTGCGATCACCAGCCCGATTATGCTGATTTTCTGCATTATCTTGATGGCCTACGCTGTCATAAAAATCACCATGCCGGGGCGGCACCCGGCACAAATAGGAATGAAAAAAGTTGCCGCAAAACTTGCTTTTTTCTTATATCCATGTTATACCCAAATTGATTTTGAGGCATCCCGGCATCAACTTCGAGTGCATCCACCCATTTGTAAGTCGATGTGCAGGTGCGCCTAACGCGTAGATTAGGTGGAAATATGGAAATTTTTGGCTCACCGGGTGAGTCTTTTTGTGTTGTCCGATGCTAAAATCGGGGCATTTTTGCTTTTTCACAGTAGTGTTCTTTGCGAATCTGAAGCGCGGCGGCATTTTGCTGATTCAGATAGCCGTCGGATCGTTGTATATGTTCAGCATTCCGAGAGGTTACATCGACGGGTTCACGCAGTGGATCAAGCAGGTGATCGGCCTGTGCCTGACGGCATTTTTGCAGGCGACAATCCTGGTGGCGGGGCTTATGGTCTTCAAGGATCATGCCCTGCTCGGCCTGGGGCTGATGCTGTCAGCAGGCGAGGTGCCGCGAATCGCCGGAACCTTCGGGCTGGACACCACGACACGAGCCAACATCATGAGCGCCGTGTACACCGCGCAGGCGGCAATCAACACGACAAAAGTCGTTGCCGCAGCGCTGAAATAATGCGGAAAGGGGTGAGGTCAGCCATGAAATATGGCGTTTTAGTTAAGACAAACAGCCATTCCGCATGGGGAGAAATGCAAAGCTGGTGCACGGATCTGTGCGGCAGGAAGCTCGTTTTCGAGTCGCGCGAGCAGGCACAGGAAGCAGCGAAAGCGCGCAACCAGCATACGGGGTTGGCCTGCTGCTATCGCTACTTTGCGTCCCCGCTGAACGGCGCGGCATTGTCTTAAAATTAAACTTTCAGAGAGGAGAGCAGATGAAACCGTTAGTTTATATCGCATCGCCGCTGTCTGGCGATGTGGAGCAAAATCTTGAATTTGCGAGAAAGGCGTGCCGCTTCGCAATCGAGCAGGAAGTCACGCCGTTCGCGCCACATCTGATGTACACGCAGATGCTCGACGACAGCAGCCCTGGCGACCGTCAGCTCGGCATCGAAATGGGAAATCAAATGCTGGAACTGTGCGACGAGCTGTGGCTCTGCGGCGACCGCATCAGCGAAGGAATGGCAAACGAAAAGGCGCTGGCGGAACAGATCGGCATTCCTGTTCGCCAGATCAGCGCGGAGGATATTCAGGAAGTTGACTTCGCAGCTACGAAAGGGATGGGGATGTCTTTGGGGTAAAA
>CAJUSB010000172.1 GCA_910589115.1 uncultured Clostridia bacterium
TCTTCGTGAAGGCGCACTATTTTCTTCCTAAATTCGGGTGTGTAATTTTGAGTCATATTCCCTACTTCTTTCCTTATGTTTTCTCCCATTAGAAACCACCGTTACAACCTTACTATAAATGAGCAAATCTGAATATTGCACAAATTTATCCATGTCAAGTGTACAAACGGTGCTTTATCGGAGCGTTTATCCGCGTGTTGAAAATAAAACAACCAATTTTTGTGCAAGTTGTGAATTTGCTCATTTATAGAACCTTATTATAGCACTATCAGTGTACATTGCCGGTTTTGGCGTTGCCTATGAGTGAGCCACTAAGGAATCAGGCCTATTGGGTCGCTGAGAGAAGCGGGCAAATTCCGCCCTCCTACACTATCCCCACGCCCCTTTTTTGCTTTACATGAAAACCACTATCATTTTAAGGGCCGTTTATGCAAGTAAGCGGGGCTAGGAATTACTTCCTAGTTTTGCCTATAAAATTCCTTTTTCGGTGTCCGTATTTCTCAAAAATCTTTTTCGGCTACATTTGGGTTGCCTTTATGGAGACAGTCCCTTCACGACACGAAATAAAAGGCCCAGCGCCAGCAGCCTGTTCTCCCGCCCGCAGGCGGTACAGGCGATGCAAAGCATCGCGGGTGTCCAGAGGGAAGGACGCGCCCCTCTGGCGCTCCCCGCGCAGGGGTGCCCGCCGCATAGGCGCATTCCACTCGCAGGGACGCTCCCCGTTTTACAGTGCTTCCGTGTAGGAAACATTGCTGCGGGTGGCAATGACAGGACTGCAAAGGATGTCTGATTCAGGGCTTGTGTTCCACAGCACAAAGTTAATCAGCGCCTGTGTCGCAAGATAGGCCTGACGGCCGGGACGTTTGTCAATCACCGCATGAAGACGGCCCTGCATCAGCAGTTCGCGGCTCTGTGGGAACAAATCCGAACCGATCAGCTTGACCTGTCCGTCCAGTCCGGCATTCAAAACAGCATCACACATTGTGACCGTATTCCGTGCGCTCGTAGAGAAAATCGCTGAAATTCCCTTGTCGTTCAAAAGGCGGTCGCACAGCATCTTTTTCATCTGTTCATCCTGTATGCGCCCGCTGAGCTTAATTAGCTCGCAAACTGCACCATCCTGCATCAATACGCGTTCAAATCCCTGCATATCCGCATATTGATCAGAAATCGAGAAATCACCTGTCAGCAGAATTTTTGTCGGACTGCCCGGCTGCGTCGTCAGCAATAAAAGGTCGGCCGCAATCCTTCCTGCCATTTCACTGATGCCGCGGCAGCAGCAGAGCCGGTCAGCCGGATTTCCTTCCGTGCCAACAAAGAAAACCGGTACACGATGTTCACGCCAGCGGCTGTATGAAGAACGCGCCTGTTGATCTGGTTCCCCCATTGTTAGGACACCGTCAAGGTTTTTACCGTGCTTGTCCCATACCTCCTCTAATACGGCCGTTAGCCCGGAGAGGGAGCGCGGATAGGTATATCGATGGCATAGAATCTCAAAACCCGTATTTTCAGATAGCGCCTGATCCACGCCGCTCCATAACCGTTTGGAATAATAGGTCGGTTCGGGGAGCGCAACCGCAATCGTCATGCTTTGCTTATGCAGCATTTTTGCCATAACGTTTCCGCGATAGCCCATTGCTTCGGCGGTTTTTTTGATTTCCTGGCGTTTTTCTTCGCTGACCCCGGCCATACCGTTCAGCGCACGCTGAACGGTGGAGGATGTGACCCCCACGGCCCGTGCAATATCATTTAAGGTCGTTCGTTTGGACATAGTTAGGTTTACCCCGGATTGATAAAAAATTGATATATCTATTGTAAAACAAAAAATGCTGGCCGTCAAATACTTCTGCCGTTCAGTGCCGCTTGATGAACAGAGAAAAAGAAAGCGCCAGAACACAATAAATTGAGCGAAGCGACGGTTTTAACGCAATCGATTGACTAAAATGCACGAAGATTTCGATGCGAAATTGTGCGTATATCTGAAAATCATGAAATCATATTGACAAAAAGGGCAAAAAAATGTAATATATAGGCAAGGATTAAGAAAACAGCTCACGAAAACTTCTGGATTTATTCAATGAGTGAGTAAGTCTTTTCATGAGATAGCGCAATCGATTGCGTTCACGCCTGGCGAAACCACACACTTTTCGTCAGATGTGAAACCGCCGTCAGGCGAATGATCGGAACGTGAGATGCTCGTGAAAGCAAAACTGTCAGAGTAAGAAAAGCCGGGAAAGAGGCTGGGCCTCCCCCTGGCAAATGACAAACGGAGGATGATATTTTATGAAAAACTTTCGGCTGGACGGTAAGGTCGCATGGGTGACAGGCGCATCCTATGGAATCGGTTTTGCGCTTGCCTGCGCATTCGCAGATGCTGGCGCGGATATCGTGTTCAATGATATCAATCAGGAACTCGTTGACAAGGGGCTTGCAGCATATGCTGAAAGAGGCATCCATGCGCATGGTTATGTCTGCGATGTAACGGATGAGGCTGCGGTCAATCAGCTCGTCGAAACGGTTAACGCAGAGGTTGGGCATATCAACATCCTGGTCAATAACGCAGGGATCATCAAGCGCATTCCAATGTGTGAAATGAGTGCGGCAGAGTTCCGGCAGGTAATTGATGTGGACTTGAATGCACCGTTTATCGTATCAAAGGCTGTGATTCCGGATATGATCCGGCAGGGTGGCGGCAAGATTATCAATATCTGCTCCATGATGAGCGAGCTGGGCCGCGAAACAGTATCTGCTTATGCGGCAGCAAAGGGCGGCCTGAAAATGCTGACCAAAAACATTGCTTCTGAATTTGGTGAGTTTAATATCCAGTGTAACGGTATTGGCCCCGGCTATATTGCAACCCCGCAGACCGCGCCCCTGCGTGAACGCCAGCCTGACGGCAGCCGTCATCCCTTTGACCAGTTTATTATTGCAAAAACGCCTGCGGCCCGTTGGGGAGAGGCAGAAGACCTGGCCGGTCCGGCCGTATTCCTTGCATCGCCCGCATCTGACTTTGTCAATGGGCATATCCTCTATGTAGATGGCGGCATCCTTGCCTATATTGGCAAACAGCCGCAGTAAGGTGGGAACAAATTATGATAAAACAACATCAGGGCCTGCCATGGGTGCCCTATCGCGAAATTGAAGCAGAACAGGCTGCGCCGGGGGTTCAGCGCAGGATATTAGCATATGGCAAAGACGCAATGTGCGTAGAGAATACATTTGAAACCGGCAGCATCGGAGCAATGCACAGCCATCCACATACACAGGTAACTTATATTATTTCGGGCAAATTCCGTTTTACCATCGGCGAGGAAACCCGTGAGGTTGGCCCTGGCGATACGCTTTTGAAGGAAAACGGCGTTGTACATGGCTGTACCTGCCTTGAGCATGGTGTAATGCTGGATTTCTTCTCTCCAATGCGGGAGGATTTTGTGTAAGCACTTCTCTGCCTTGCTTTGCACGGGTAGAATTGGGAACGAAAGGAATAACAAATGAAAATTGCATTGATTAACGAAAACAGCCAGGCGGCCAAAAATGAATTGATTGAAAAAGCGCTGAAAAAAGTCGTGGAACCGATGGGGCATACAGTTGACAACTATGGTATGTATGCTGCGGATGATGCGGCACAGCTTACTTATGTACAGGTTGGTATTCTTGGCGCGATATTGCTGAACAGCGGTGCGGCAGATTACGTGATTACAGGCTGTGGCACGGGTGAGGGCGCAATGCTTGCAATGAACAGCTTTCCGAATGTACTGTGCGGCCATGTGGAGGACCCGGTTGATGCGTATACTTTTGCACATGTAAATGACGGGAATGCCGTTGCGCTGCCGTTTGCAAAAGGCTTTGGCTGGGGCGGAGAGCTTAACCTGGAATATATTTTTGAGAAACTGTTTGGGTTTGGTCATGGCAAAGGATATCCGCCCGAGCGGGTGGAGCCGGAACAGCGTAATAAGAAAATTCTTGACGCAGTGCGCGCGAAAACGCTTCGTCCGCTCGTTGAATGCCTGGACGCTATTGATTCTGAGCTTGTAAAGGGTGCGGTTTCCGGCGAACGGTTCCAGACCTTGTTTTTTGAGAACTGCAAAGACGAGAAGATCGCTGCTTATATCCGAACATTGGTTTAATATTTTAAGGCTGTGGAATACGGTTCCGCAATCACGGCTTGCATAACTGAGGGGTGTCTCAAAATAATTTGAGACACCCCCTTTTGGGCGTTTTTCGCTAAAAAAATGATTCTGCCAAGAGTGGATAAATGGCAGCCGAATAGGGTCAAATCTGGGTAAATACGGGCTGCATTGCGCGGAATGTGGCCAAATACGGGATACCGGCTGCACGGACAAGCTGAATCGCTTCATCCAGCCGGTTTCCGACCCGTTCCGGTGTGTGCGCATCCGAACCGATTGTTACGAACTGTCCGCCGCGCTGCCGATATCGGCGGAGGATATCAAGTCCCCAGGACGGGGCATCTTTCCAGGAAGCGGTGTTGACTTCAAGCCCTTTTCCGTTTGCGACCAGGAAGTCGAAAATCCGGTCAAAAATGTCCGGCGCGATCTCAAGAGAAAAGGAGCGGTCCTCATAAACTGCGCATTTTGCGATATAGTCATAGTGTCCGAGCACAGAAAAAGGGAAGCCGCTTCGGATTGCACTGTCAATACACTCCAGATACTTCTTGTAAACAATCTCTTTCGGCTGCTGAAAAATTTCTTTTTGCTCATAGGGGTCTACGCCGTCCATTAAATGGACAGAGCCAATAACGAAATCAAGCGGAAGCCCATCCAAATACGCCGTGGAGGCTTGCGCGCACGCTTCATCGGCCAGGCTGACCTCTGCGCCAAAACGCACGGAAGCCCCGGTTTCTGCCAATGTGCGTACCGCATTGGCAAGCCCACGCAAATCAGCAGGCGGGAAACCGCTGCCATCCAGATCAACGTGATCGGTAAAGCAGATTTCGCGCAGGCCGCGCTGCTTTGCAGCGGCGTACATTGCTGCGGGAGCACTTTGTGCGTCAAAGGAAAATACGGTATGCATATGATAATCAAACATCAAAAACACGCCTTTCTAGGAACCTGTTTCGCAGCTTTCCGCACATAATCCGGCAGCTATTATACCGGCATATTTCGACAAACTGACACGCCAGCATTTCTATAGATACAAAATCCATTCTGCAAATATGTCATCCAGCGTTTGAAACAGGCATTAGGAACTGTGCATAAATTATTAAGTCATTTAAGTGGGATGATAGTATAGTTCCAA
>CAJUSB010000173.1 GCA_910589115.1 uncultured Clostridia bacterium
TAGTATAGCATGGGCGTCAATCTCTTGGCAAAAAAGTAAATGCTGTTGCCCTGTCGGAACACACTTACCGCTTACTGTTTGCTGTTCCATGCTGCGTCAAGACGCGCCTGCTCTTTTTCAATGTATTGCTTTTTATACCCTTCCGGATTGCCGTAGTCGAATCCCTCCGCCAGCTCCGGACGGCCTGCCGTATAGTCTAACACCGTAATCTTTTTGCTTTCACAATCCAACGAATAAATGCATATCGAATAATGCATCATCCCTTCCGGACGAGATGTGAAAAATTGGACCCGTTTCCCATCAAATACGCTGCCCTCTATCACGTCTGAATGCCCGTATCCCTCGGATAAACTCGTAAGTGTCTGCGCACCGCCTGCGTAAAATCCCGCAATTTCAAGACCTGCGGAAGCGTCAATCAGTGTTTCCGATTCGCCAGTATGGGGGGTGAGCAGCAAAACCGTGTCACCGCCGTAACCAATATGACCAGATACACGCGTTCCCGGCTGATGGCTCAGGCATAATATCCGCGAACCGTCCGGGCTTGCAGCACGCTCTATCACCGCAGTATCCAGCAGCTGCTTTAATTCGCCGGGTTTTTCGCTGTATCGGGTGGTGTAAAAACCCGCTTCCCCTATAAAATCTCCCTCGTCATACGCCACGGTACGCGGCTCCCCTGCCATATCCTGCGGTACGGTATATGTGCTGATGATTTCTTTGGTCGCACTGTTCATACTGGAAATTGTCGTTTCGCTGTGATTGACGCTTTGCCGTACCTCATATCCATCACCAGTGTACAGCACCGCAACCTCGTCTGCCGCCTCCGTCAGCCGTACCCCGGCGCGGTCTACCACGGCTTTTCCCTGCGCAGTCGTAAATGTAAGCGTTCCCTCTGCGGCCTCCTGCTTCTCGGGAACAACCCCGCCAATATCATTTTCTGACAGTTCCAGCGTTAGTTCCGTACCCTTTACACTGTACAGACGGCCGGTCTTTGCACCCTCCGAAACAACAAGCAAATAATCCTTCCCGTCCAGTTCACCCAAAAGATGCACCCATTGGTATTCCCCAACCACCGGGAACCGTCCAACCATTTCTTCTTCCAGCGTCCGCCAGTCCAGACGATACAACACACTCTCCCCCGCCTCATCACGGGTCGCGTAAAAATACGGCAATGTGGAACTGTTTGCCTCCCAATAAGGACGCAGCCCCTGCGTCTTGCTCTCCGCATAGGTTACCCCTGCAATGGCTGCACTTGATAAATGTTCATCATACCACGGCATGATAACATCCCATGCGGCATCTGCAAATTGCTCCGCCGTGTATACACCTTTCTCCGCTAGCCGCTGCGCAAGTGTTTCCGGGGGTGATCCCGCACTATGCATCAGCGCACGTACAGACATCCCGACCGCATATGACCGCAGAAATGGCTGGCCATCCAATGCAGCACTTTCCGCAGTCCCTAAAAACCAATTGCTCCCGTCATCATCTCCATAAACCGCCCGTGACAAAAATATCGCATATTGTTCTGCCGTTACCGGTTGGTTTGCTCCATATTCCTTTTCCGAAATCCCATAGGTCAGCTTGTTTTGATACAGCCAGCCCACCGCGTGATCTGCCCATGCAGGTACATCCTGGAATGGATGCTCCCAGCTGCCCGTTTCCGCCTCTGCCGTGCCCCCTAGAAAACGACACAGCATCGCCGCCGCTTCCGCACGGGTCATGGCACGGTCAAGCTCAAATCCATTGTCCGTCCCCATGAATAAACCCAGCTTTTGTAGCATTTCTGCTTGTGCCTGCGGGTCACAGTTCGCGTCCTCCAGACGGATGATATTTCCACCTTCATCTTGATGCGGTACACGGTAGGCCGAGGCATTGGCCGTCAATATAGCGGCCGCCAGCGTGGCAATAAGAATTCGTTTCATTGTTAAATTCCTTTCCGTATTAGCCTATCAGCTAATATCAGCTAAGAACCTGTATTCACAAGATGGCAGAATCATGCAAACGCGGCTGACAGTCTGTGAATACAGGTTCTAAATATCTTATGTGTGTATAAAATCCCCCGTCCCGCCGCAGCGAAAAGGCCCCGGAGGGGCGGGAGTCCAGAGGGCATAGCCCTTTGGTGCCGTCCGCAGAGGACGCCGCCCCGGCGAGGGGCAGGAGTCCAGAGGGCAGCGCCCTTTGGTGCCGTCCGCAAAGGACATCCCCCCTCGGCGCGGCAGCCTGTCTTAAATAGAGAAAAGTGACCCTCCGACCCGCTTGATCGCTTGGCGCAGGGGGAGGCGGCGGGGACAAACCGGCTCGCAAGGCGCCGTCTTGCACGGGCAAAGAAACGGCTTCTTTAACGCCTTTTTCATCGACTTGCGGCGGGCTCCGTCCGCACCGTCAAGCGCCGCTACTAAATCCGCCGCCGCATATAAACAAGGCGCGTCATATTTCCCGCTGTGATACTTCTCGCACGCCTCCGCACAAAGACCGCATTGCAGACAATCCGAAAAAAATCCGTCCTCCGCTGTCTGCGCTTCCCCTACTAACCATAAACCGGCATCCCGCGCACGCGCACGCAGGCTGCTGCGGTCTACCTGTAAATCTCCAACACAGGGGAACGCCGTCAGCGGCGCAAGCCGCAGCGCTCCCTCACGCTTCATCTCCTCTGCAACCTTGACCTCACACGCAAGCACAGGCCGGCCATTCACCAGCATTGCACAGGCGCCGCATTCGCCAACCATGCACGAACACTCAAACCCAATCCGCCGCGCTGGGGCTCCCGTCGCGTCCGTCAGCGTTTCCCGCCCGTTCAGTTCATACAGCAAATCGATTACAGAGCCTGCAAAGCCTTCCTCAAACTCGAATATCTGCTCGCATTCCTCACTCCCGCCGGGTTCCCGGCGCAGTATCGTTACTGTGGGCATCTGCATCCCCTTCCTTTCCGTTGTTCTCCGTCAGAGCCAAAGCCCCTCTATCCGGCGCCGTCCCTGTTATTCCTCCCGGGAAACCGTCAGAAGCGCTTCCGGGTCAGGCTCAAAAGCTGCATATGGATGCTCCGGCCTGGAGGATACCGGCCCTGGGGACGGCGCAGAACGCTGCGCCTGCGCTTTCCGGGCAGATGCCAACGCCAACAGCGCCTCCGGATCAGGCGTGAACGTCTCCATTCGCCGCTTTCGCACGGGCGGCTCCACAGGCTCCGCAGCCGCACCGGGCCTTTCCAGCGGATTATAATCTAATACGCCCTCCGATGCATGAACCGGAGACATAGACACACCCGCAGACGCAGCCACAGTCTTCTCCGTTCTGGAAGGTGCAGCCGGTTCTTCCACCGTGTCAGGCGTTGGGTCCATCACCAGCTCAACACCGGTCACAACCGCAGCCCCAACAGCACCCGGAATCGCTGACGGTACAGCCATACCATCAGGCGCAGCTTCCGAAACAGCTGCCGCAGGCGCTGGGGTAGATTCCACAGCCACAGGAACTGCCACCGCAGGTGCAGCCGGACCCGTCACAGGCGCACTCTCTGAAACCACTGCCGCAGGCGCAGGCGCTGGCGCTGACATTGCCGATGCCGCTGCCGCAGCAGCTGCCTCTTCTTCTTCTTTCTCCGCAATCATTTGAAGCACCTTCACCGGCTGAAAAGAAATTGTATCCTCCGTCAGCTCTACCTCTTCCAGCGGAGGCGGTACGTGCTGGGCAGCTCCATCCGCTTTCTTCTTGCTGCGCTTGGCGGACGCTCGCGGCTGCACATTATATTGCGCGGCAAACTCATTCGCCGCCGCATTTTGCAGCGCGGAACCGACCCCGATCAGCTCGTCCCGCACGCTGTCAGCTGCTTCCTCCGACGGCGACTCAACAACAGGCTCCGGCATATAGGCGGCTGCCTCAACCGCCGCGCTGCGCTTTGCAGTCACACCAATTTTTCCATCCCGCAGAACGGCAGTCAGATCACCATCCTGCCGCAAAAGCCGGTATGCCGCCGTTGTCAGCATGACTTCCAGCAGTTGGAGCAGTGCAGGCAGGCGAAGCACCGGATACAACCCTTCTCCAAGGTCATAGCCGCCGCGTGCCGCTTGCTGCCGCATAACGCGGATATCCAGCAAGCCACGCTGAAGCAAACGCGCCGTGCGTCCGCCGGTCATTGTGCGCCGGACGGTCTCCCGGATGCGGCGTTCTACTGCCGCTGGGGAACGCGTGCCCCGTGTGCGGCGGAAAATATCCAGCTGCTGCTGAATGCGGTTCACTGCCTCTGTTACGGCGCAACCGGCTTCGAGTGCATCCACGCCGGGCATCGTCTCACAGAGGTAATCGGCGGCAGCGGTGCCGGTCGCCATTGCCTGCGAAAACGGAAAAGCTACAGCAGTTCCGTCAGCGCATTCCCCGGCGGCATACAAACCGGGCACGGTCGTTTCGCCATCCCAGCTGGTAATGAGCCCGCCTTCACACACGGGATAGCGTCCGCTTGTATTGCGCTGATCTGGATTTCTCCATGCTGCGCCTGCCTGAAAAGCGAGTGTCGCAGCTAAACCGTCACATCCGAAACGATTCTCTTCAAACATAGTGTGCATCCCGCCGGCTGCCAGCAGTACAGCGTCTGCGCCGACCCCTTCGAGCTTACCGGCGCGCTCATCCAGCAGCACGCCACCGACGCAGTGACCGCCACCGACTGCCAGCTGAAGCAGGCGGTGGTATGGCAAAAAGCGGAGGCTGCCGTCATTTTCGTATTGCAGCAGCTTCCGGCTGAGTGCGTGCATCACCTCGTGCCCGCTCAAGCTCTGCGCACCCATTGCGCGCAGCTCCTGTGCGGCATCCTCGGGCAGGTCAATACCGGGCAGGCCTGCGCAGCGATGATAAATGGGCGGCTTTGCGGAGGCCAGGGTCACGCGCTGCCCGCGTTCCGCCAGCCGCAGCGCCGCCGAGATCCCTGCGGGGCCGCAGCCAACGATCAAAATATGGCTCATATCGTCTTTGCTCCTTCGCTCCAGGACGTTTATCGTTGCCTTGCATCCCAAACTTACTGAAATACCCGCGAACGCTGAAAATCTCCGCAGACGGCCCCCCCTACGCGGGGAACGGCAGGGCTCTGCCCTGCACCCGCGCCTATGCGGCGGGCACCCCTGCGCGGGGAGCGGCAGGACTCTGCCCTGCACCCGCGCCTATGCGGCGGGCACCCCTACGCGGGGAGCGGCAGGGCTCTGCCCTGCACCCGCGCCTATGCGGCGAGCACCCCTACGCGGGGAGCGGCAGGGCTCTGCCCTGCACCCGCGCCT
>CAJUSB010000174.1 GCA_910589115.1 uncultured Clostridia bacterium
GGCACTTTACTACGGATAATGCGAGGGCTAAGCTCGTCTCGCTTTATCCTAAGTTTGCTGCTAATGATGAAAATTTAATAGGATAAATATAATCAGGTCAGTACACTAGATCGGTATCGTGACGATTAGTTCAAAAGTGCCGGGACGCTGCTCAATCGCAAACGTCCCGCCCGCCCGTTCCGTGAGCTCCCGGAGAATGGACAGTCCGTACCCATGATGCGCCTTGTCTGCCTTCGTCGTCTCCAGCGAGGCAGGAGACGCACGGTCCATGCGGTTCGTGATCTGCGCCATCAGAAATCCCCTGTCCGCCCGCGCACGTACACGGATAAGCCGCTCGCCCGGTTCCTCCAAACGCTCACAGGCCTCTATTGCGTTGTCAAGCGCATTCGCAAATAACGCGCACAAGTCAGTGTCCGACAGCGGCAGACTGCTGGGCAGCGCAACCGCGATATCACCATGTATTGCCTTCTCTTCCATCAGCGCCGCTTTGCTCGCCAGCACCGCGTTCACCGTCGAATTGTCGCAAAAACGGCGGCTGACCGTCAGCCCCGGCATCTCTACCAGCGAATCCAGATAAGCACGCGCTTTGTCCGGCTCGCCCATCAGCCCGGAAAGTGCCTGCAAATGGTTCGCCATATCATGCCGCAGCCGCCGGACCTGTGTCTGCTCCTGCTCAAGGTTCCGATAGTACAGCGCCTGCATCCCCCACATGGTCTCCTGCCGCCGCAAAGCCTCGTGCCGCGACAGCACCGTCACCGCATACAGCAGCCCTAAAGAAGACAGCACAACAACAGGCAGGATAAACATTGCCGCAATCCGGAACAAATTGACCTCTGCATCCGACATCCGTTGATATGACGGGTAAATAACCAGCACAAATACAGCAGCAACAGGGGTTAGCGCCAGCAGGTCGAGCAGCAGCCACTGCCTAGCAGACAGTATCGGACGGCCGTCCCCTTCCAGCTCCGGGATAAACCGCCGCGCCAGCAGGGCCAGCAGCCCCCAGAAGAGCAGACGGCAGCCTATATGAAACAGAGGATAGCTCCAGGCCTCATCATGGAAGGACAACGTATTGTTGTCCATCACTGCGTTGAACGCCATAATCATCGGATACATGAGAATGATCATAGAGGCGCGGGCACTCCGGCTGCTGCTGGTACACTTCCACAGCGCAGCCGCAAAAAACGGAAAAAGTGCAAGAATATTAAATGCATCTGCAATATAGATAATCATAGAAGCCGAAAAAGTTCCGGTCACGGTCAGCGCCAGGCGCGCCCACCATTTTTCACGCACACGCAAAAAACGGTTGATTATATAGTAGAAAAGCAGGCCGTAAGGGAGATACATCATTATCCCCAGCAACCAATAGAGCATTGCTCCGATAAAGCCGTCGTACCAGTGAAAATAAACGCTCACGGCAGTTGACCTCCCAGCATATTGCGTGCAAAGGCGAGCAGCGCCCGCTGATGATTGGCGCGGCTGATAGGCAGTGATTCCCCGCGGATGCAGGCGGTCGAACCCTCAATGCGTTCAATCGCCTCCGCGCGGGCCAGGTAGCGCTGATGCAGGCGGACGAAAGCATCGCCAAGTTCGTGCTCGGCCTCGTCCAGCTTGCCGTAATAAGCATAAGACTGTGTATCTGTTACCAGTGTCACCACACGTTTGTCGCTTTTCAGATAGAGGATTTTATTTTTTGGAATGCGGAACATCCCGTCAGCATTTTTAATGAGGAAGGTATCAGGCGCAAGCCGGTGCAGCTGTGCAAGGGCACGGTGCAGGACTTCACGCAGGCGCGTGTCGCGGCAGGGCTTCATTACATAATCGAGTGCATTCACGGTATAACCGTCAAACACATAATCTGCGTAGCCGGTAACGAACACCAGCACAAGGCGTTCATTTTTTTCGCGTATCCTGCGGGCAGTCTCCATGCCGTTGATACCGCTCATTTCAATATCCAGGAACAGCACATCCAGCTCGTCCGGGTGCGTTTCCAGCCAGCGGAGCGTACCCTCTCCCGACGAAAACGCAAAAAACCGAACCTCTGCATACTGCCCGCGCAGCACGCGTTCACAGCCGAGCTGGAGGCTCTCCCTTGCGCTGCTGTCATCGTCACAAATCCCGATTTGCAGCATTCTTTTCTCTCCCCTTTCTTTTATCCACCCCGGCGGCTGCTGCGCCCCGCTGACGGCTTGCGCCTCGCCGGCGGGGCGTCCTGCGCGGACTGCGCCAGAGGGCGCTGCCCTCTGGACTCCCGCAATTTTTTCGAGAAAAAATTGCGTAAAAGCTTTCTTTCGCCTGCGGGCGGGATGGGTGCGCCGTCATTCGCCGCTGCCCTGCTGACCATCCCGCCAAAAGGACGGCGGGATGGTCGGCCTTTTGCGCAGGTTCCCTGTGGATTCTCTGGTTTATTGTATCACGTCAGGGCGGACGCTGCAAGCCGCATCTATTTGACAGTCACGGCATTTTCCTTTCTGCGGCGGGATGACCGGATGTTCCCCGAATTTCCAGATAAGATTTTCCCAAGGTGACCAATATCTGTCGATTCACCATGCTTTTTGTCGTTTTTTGGCCGAAACGGCGGCTATTTCCATTGTTTTTCCCGGCATATGCCTGTATGATTTTGGTTAGGCAGTGAATCTGTGAGCTGCCACGCAGCCACTGCCTGTATCACCACGATCTGTGGTACACACCAAAATATTTCAAAGGAGTAGATTTTCATGAAGATGAAAAAGACTGTTGTAGTAGGTATTGCCGCCTCCATGCTGCTGAGTGTTCAGGCAAGCGCAGCCAACCAATCCACACAGGCACAGGCTGGCGTAAAACTTCCGCCAATCATCACCAACAATCCTAACTTCAAGAATTTTCTGTACGAGCTGAACGACCGTCTGAACCAGTTTGATTGGTCACAGCTGCCGGGTAAGCCGTCCATCCCCTCCAAGCCGGATGTGCCGGATACTCCGGATACACCGGACGTCCCGGATGTTCCGGTTACGCCGGAAGAACCGGACACGCCGTCCGATTCCGGGCTGTCTGCGTATGCG
Source organism: uncultured Clostridia bacterium (assembly GCA_910589115.1). Classification (GTDB taxonomy): domain Bacteria; phylum Bacillota; class Clostridia; order Oscillospirales; family Butyricicoccaceae; genus QXXE01. The sequence goes on from CAJUSB010000174.1 coordinate 3,042, forward strand.
CAGGAAGTGGTACGGCTGGTGAATGCCGAACGTGCAAAATACGGTCTTTCTGCATTGACGGTGAATGCAAAGGCGAGCCAGGCGGCGCAGGTTCGTGCAGCGGAGCAGGCACGCAGCTTTTCGCACACCCGTCCGAATGGTACATCCTGCTTTACTGCCCTGCGTGAGGCTGGGGTGAGCTATCGCTCTGCCGGGGAGAACATCGCCTATGGCCAGCGCACCCCGCAGGCGGTTGTATCTGCGTGGATGAATTCCTCAAGCCACCGTGCTAATATCCTTGGCCGTCAGTTTACACAGATTGGCGTAGGATATACGACAATCGGCGGCACCGCATATTGGGCGCAGTTCTTCATCGGCTGACGAAGGAAAAAAGCCCGGGAAACCGGGCTTTTTAACACCTGCATTTATAACAGGTTCAAAATAGCGGACGAATCAACGGGCGGGGGCGAAAAGGGTTTTCCGCTGTGGGGGTGGCAATGCTGCATCAGAAGGGCCGCCATCTCCGCATTCTGCGGCAGCGGAATGCCATGAGACCGCAAATACTCCTGTGTTTGGCCGATAAAGCGCAGGGATTCCGGGGTATACGGTGTTTCCCCCTGTCCGCACTCATAGACGATAACATCAAGAATTTGCGACATCACATAATCAATTTGATCCAACGCGTCTCCCGCCTCCTGATAGAGTGCGTACAGCGTATTAAAATCTTCCTCACTGTAGGCATACAGAGGATATGGTGTCTCACGGCGCTGCATAACGAGGTCTTTATAAGAGTTCGCCGAGAGTATAACGTCGGGCATCAGGTCGCTGACGCGGAATGCCCAATCCTCTTCATCCATCCGGGTAACCTCCCACAGCTCACGGCGGACAAAGCTCCAACGTGGAAAATCCTGCCCGGAAGCGCGCAGGACTTCCTCCAGGCAAAGAATCAGATAGGCTGCGCGTGCACGTTTTGACACCTTATAAAATGGATGTTTTCGCCATGCCTTTTGTTTTGCGCGTGCCTCCGGCGGCAGTCTGTGGCGCATCCAGAAGCGCCAGCCCAGCCACAGCGCACCCAGCAGCAGGGCAAGGAATGCAATCCCCAGAGCCGGGCCGATGAAGAACGCCAGGGCTGCATAAGACAGCCCATCGGACCGGACGGTAAGATAAATCATTTGACAGCCTCCCTTAGTGATTGCTTTGACTTTGTGCAGCGCAGTCCTTCCGCCCCTGGAACGGCTGACGGCTGGGTGTCCGCGCAAGGGTGAGCACAAATACATGCGAAGCGCCTGCCGCCCGCAAAGCACGCACCGCATCGGCAGCAGTTGCGCCGGAGGTCAGGATATCGTCAACTAAAACGACACGCTTTCCATGGAGGGAAGCGCCCGGAAATGCAAAAAAGAGATTTTTTGCCGCTTGCTGCCGTTGCTCTGCGGAGCGGTGCGACTGCTTTCCGGCGCGTGGATGTTTGCCGAGCGCGGCACAGACGGGCAGTCCAAGCGCGCGGCCGATTTGCCGTGCCGCAGCCCTGCTTTGATTGAAGCCGCGCCCCCACCAACGAACCGTACCGAGCGGTACATAGGTGAGGCAGTCCGGCTGCCATTCTGCAAGATGTCCCGACAAACAGGCGGCAGCCTGTGCAGAAAACCACTTGCAAAGTGCGGTATTTCCGTGGAATTTATACCGTTTCAGTGCACCGGCGAGCGCCCCGGTATATAGCAGCGGAGCATCTGCACTGTCTGCGCCGGGCACAAAAACTGGTTTCGTGTTGCGGTATTCCTGCCGGAGACGCGGCGCACAGTCCGGACAAATCATAGCACCGCTGCCGGTCGGCAGTGTTTTGCGGCAAAGCACACAGCGGTGTGGGTGAAGCAGCTGCATCATCCATTCAACTGTATTCCGCATAGCTGTAAAAAGTCCCACACCAGCCCTCCTTATCATAAGCGGGGAGATCCCAAAGAAAAAATATCACAGGTGAACGCAAAAGTCAATTTTGGATATGTTTTGCCACAGGGCAGGGGGGTGTTCCCGGGCCTACCGGAGCCAGCCTCACGCCCTGCGAACCGCCGCAGCGTGCGAAAACATTTCCTCCTGAAAAGCCGGGGTAAATCCCCGGCTTTTCGTACTGCCTGCATCAATAAATCCGCTGCGGCAGAAAAGCGGAGACATCCCCCGTCCCGCCCGCAGGCGAAGCGGAGATGCGCAGCATCTCGGGGTCTGGG
>CAJUSB010000175.1 GCA_910589115.1 uncultured Clostridia bacterium
AGTTAAGGGTTTTCGCCGCCTCTTTCAGATTAAAAATCTTCGCCCAACGCTCATATGCCAATGTCAAGCGGGGACTAAAAAATAATTGTTAATATTTCGTGAACAGCCCTGCCTTTTTTATACTTATCGTGACATAAGCCGTTCAAAGTCCTCCTGATAGCGCCATTTAATTTCCAGCCGCTGTTCAGGATAGACCAGCAATTCCTGCAAAACTGCTGCTGCAACATCGGCAGTGATTTCCTCGACTGCATTGTATTGCTGAAAGCTGTCAACAAAGCCGTTTGATGAAATCTCCTCCAATTTTGCATTGTCTAATGTCGCTTCCAGCTGGGCAATTTGCTTGGCAATTTCCTCTTTCCGATCAGCTGCAGCGGCCTTTGCGGCAAGATACTCAGCCCTGTCAATTTCGCCTAAAGCAAAGGCTTCATACAACCCTCTGATCTGCCGTTCTTGCTTGTCAAGCCCTTCTTTCATTTTCAGAAGGGCTTTTTGCTTGGAATGGATATCTGCATGACCAGCCTGCTGACGCTCATTCCGGATTCTGGACATTTCGACCGCAGCCGCAGCCCGTATACGAAGCCCTTCCAGAACAGCATCCAGAATATCCTGTTCCAGCACTTTTTCCTTCGAGCAGTTATATTGATCTGTTACCCTGGGCGTTCTGCAATAATAATACGCCTGCTTCCCTCTGGCACAAAACATCACATGACCGCACACTCCGCAACGGACTTTGCCGCTTAAAGGTCTTGTTTTTGCCGTCCGTTTGCCGCGCTCTGAAAATTCCTGAACAGCGGCCTGCGCGCGGTCAAATTCTTCCTGTGTAACAATTCCCTGATGCTGATCTGCAACAACGATCCAATCCGACCGTTTCTTACGGATATAACGGCTGCTGCCTATCGTATCATGAAAGGTTCTCCCATAAACGATTTTTCCGAGATAACATTCATTCCGGATAACCCTTATTATAATATCAGCGGTCCAAAAATTTGTTTCGTGGACACAGCTTATAATGCGCAGGGAAGAGCCAGCATCCTTTTTGTAACACATAGGAGTGGGGATTGATTCTGCATTCAACACTTTTGCGGTTTGGAGGGCTGTCAGCCCATTGCCCACCATACAAAAGATCCGGTGAACCACTTCTGCTGCCGGGGGATCGATGATAAGGCGGTGCTTATTATCGGGGTCTTTCCGATAACCATACGGTGCAAACGATGAGACATAATCGCCGCGCTTTACCCGAAAAAACAACGCATTGCGTACTTTACGGGATAAATCCCGACTGTAAAGATCGGACAAAAGCGCTTTGAACGACGTATCAAGGCTGTCGATATCGGCAGGTCGGATACTGTCAATGCCGTCATTCACAGCAATAAACCGCACGCCCAAGAAAGGAAACACCCGCGAAATATAATTGCCGACAACCAGATAATCACGTCCGAAACGGGACATATCCTTCACAAGAATGCAGTTGATGCCGCCCTTCTGCGCCTGCGCAATCATATCCTGAAAGGCGGGACGCTCAAAATTCTTGCCGCTCCATCCGTCGTCGCAAAACTCAATCACCGTCGCCCCGGCAAAATCCGGGGCACGGGCGATAAAGGAATCCAGCAAATCCCGTTGATTTGAAATGCTGTTTGATTCCAGCTTTCCGATCTGGTTCAAATCACCATCTTCCGAGGAAAGTCGCAGGTACTTTGCGACAATATAACCGTTCATTCCGGCCTCACCTGCCCTTCGGCATTCAGGAATTCTACCAGCGCACGGTATTCATCCTGGTAGCGCAGCGTAACGGAAATTTGCCTCCCTGCACCGATTTCTACACGCTCAAGCAGCGCGTGTGTCATTTCTTCGGTCAACTCCGTTTCGTCCCGAAACCGGCTGTAAGTTGTCAGCCAAATGTTTTGGGTCGTCTGGCTGCGCCTGTCCTGTTTCCGCTGTTCCAGCTCGGCCAGACGCGCCTTTGCTCGCTCCATATCAGCCCGATATTTGCGCTTCATTTCGGTGTATTCCTGCTCTGTCATTAGCTTATCGACATAGTTCTGATACAGACTGTCATAAAGCATAGATGCACGTTGCTGCGCCCGTATCGCGGCAGTAATTTCACGATCCTCCGCCTGCTTTCGGCGAGCTGCATCCGAAGAATCGTCATATTGCTGCGCTAGCGCCGCCAAATCCTCAGTCAGCGCAATTTCATGCTGAATCGCAGTCCATACCACCGCTTTCAGGTCTGTCTCACGAAAGCCGCCGGTAGGGCAGGAATCCGGGTCTTCTATATGAGAACGGCAAACATAAGTATAATGTAATCGCGTTCCCCGGAATGTCTCTTTTCGCCGCATCATTGGACGTTTGCAGTCCGCACAGAAAAGCAATCCCAGAAAAAGGTTTGGTATTGTGCCAAGGTACTCATATTGTCCCACACATTTTTTGTGTGCGGCACGGCATTGCTCCGCCATCTGCTGGACAGTTTGAAAAGTCTGCTCGTCAATCAGCGCTTCATGCGTGTTGCGGACAACGATCCATTCATCAGCTGGAACCACGCGCTCTCCCCGCGTTTCGCCAAAGACCGAGCGGCGGCGGCCCTGCACCATGTGCCCCAAATACATTTCATTTTGGAGTATTTTTTGCACCATTGGTACATGCCATTTCGCGGTTGCACAGCGTTCTGCCTTTGTGTCGCCCTTCAAATAATGATATTGAGACGGTGAAGGAATCCCTTCCCGGATTAACGACCTTACGATCATCTGATAGCCCGCGCCTGCGCATCGCATTTGAAAGATTTGGCGCACAACAGGGGCAGTTTCCGCGTCCGGTTCCAGACGATGGTAATCGTCCGCGCACTTTTTATAGCCATACGGTGCCCAGGAGCCTATAAATTCACCGTTTTTCTGTTTTACAGACAACGCACTGCAAATTTTTCGGGAGATATCCTTGCTGTAAACCGCGTTCATGATATTTTTGAGCGGGACAATATAGCCGTCGCTGGAACGTTCCGCAGTCAGCGTATCAAAGTTATCGTTAATTGCGATAAAACGAACGCCGAGATACGGAAAAATACGTTCCAGATAGTTCCCAGTTTCCAGATAGTTACGCCCGAAACGGGACAAATCCTTAACCACAATGCAATCAATTTTCCCGGCGCGGACAGCATCCATTAACGCTTCAAAAGCCGGACGGTCAAAATTCGTACCGGTGCGTCCATTGTCGCAAAACAGGCTGCAAAACTGCAAATCCGGCTGCGTTTCAATAAATTCCCGCACAAGCGTTTTCTGCGTCTCAATCGTATCTATATCAGTCCTGCCGCTGTCCTCTACCGACAAGCGGATGTAGCCGCCAGTTTGATAAACGCGCTGATTCGGAAGCTCAGGAGCAGGCGCGGGCTGGATTGGATTGATTTTACGTTTTGTCCTTGCCATATCAGATTGCCTCCGTTTCAGGAAGCGTCTGCTGCGCCTTTGCAAGTAAATCAGCCTGCCACTGGAATTCATTATGCCAGCGATAAACAATCTCAACGCGGCGGTCACGGAAGATCATGATACGCTCAATCAGCGATACCACGATAGAGCGGTCAAGCGCTTCTATATTGCGGTGTTTCCGAAACTGCTCCATCCAGCCGCGCCCCTCGGAGAAGTTGTCCATCTCCCGGTTCATTTCTTCACGGATTGCGTCTGCCTGTTCCTCCGCTTCGGCACGCCGTCTGGCGTAACTCTGCTTGAAATCCTGATATTCGTTCCGGTCGATAATCCCGTCTGTCAGATTTTCATATAGGGAGCGCAAAAGGGTCTGATACCGGTCGATTTCCGCTTGTTTTTTCTCCAAGCGCGACTTTAATTTCTGTACTCCGGCCTGCTGTAATTTCGCGGTGTCAGTCAGTTCCAGCAGATCGGAAAGGTTGATAACATCCTGAATGTGCTGTTTCAGCGCTTCCAGAACGATTTCATCCAGCGCCGCGTCCCGCAGGCTGTGTGCGAAACAGGTTTTGTCATTTTTGTGCGCCGCGCAGACGTAATAAACATACTTTTTCTTCGCGGAAGGGATGGTTTTTCGGATCATCGCGCTACCGCACTCGCCGCAGTAAACCATGCCGGAAAAGCATTCGACCGCCCTGCCGCTGACGCTGGTGCGCGTGTCCATTGCAAGCACTTTCTGGATGCTTTCAAAGTCAAACCGGTCGATAATCGGCTCGTGACAGCCCTCAACAACCGCCCATTCCTCGCGGGGCTTGTTGACCAGCCGTTTCACCTTATAACTGGGCGTGGTGACGCGTCCCTGCTCCAATACGCCGATATAAACCGGGTTTTTCAGAATCCGCAGCACCATTCCGGCGCTCCAAACGGAATCCTCTTTCACACGAAAGGCATTCGTATAACGCAGCCCGATCGACTGCTTGTATTCCATCGGCGTGGGAATACCGGTCGCGGTCAGCCGACTAGCAACGTCAATCGCGCTGATCCCCTCCAGCTTCCAGCGGAAAATATCGCGTACCACTTCGGCTGCATAATCGTCCACCAGTAGTTTATGATGGTCGTCCGGGTCTTTTTTGTACCCGAAAACAGCAAAAGAGCCGATGAAATCCCCGCGTCTGCGTTTGATTTCAAGCTGGCTCCGAATCTTGATGGAAATATCCCGGCAATATGCTTCATTGATCAGATTTTTGAACGGGACAATCAATTCATCGGATTCCGCATGGCTGTGCAGACTGTCATAATGGTCGTTAATTGCAATAAATCGGACGCCGAGGAACGGGAAAATGCGCTCGATATATTTCCCCGCGTCCAAGTGTTCCCTGCCGAAACGAGACAAGTCTTTGACCACAATACAGTTGATTTTGCCGGATTTGACCTCCGCCAGCATTTCCTGAAATGCTGGCCGCTCAAAATTGGAACCGGTGAAACCGTCGTCCACCTTCATGCCGCACTCCCGCAGCTCGGGATGCCGCGACAAAAAATCACGGATCAGGTCCTTCTGTCCCGTGACGCTGTTGCTTTCCTCCTTGTCGCCGTCCTCGCGCGACAAACGAACATAACCGCAGGTATTCCATACCTTTTCAGTGTTTTCCGTCATAATGATCTCTCCTGACTGTCAAAGATAATCAGCAAAACACTTTGACAGCAAGGGGAGCGCTGGATTGTCCTGTTGGCATTATCTTAGCACAATCCCCGTTCGATGTCCAGGAAGTTTTGCCGCTTTT
>CAJUSB010000176.1 GCA_910589115.1 uncultured Clostridia bacterium
TTAGCCATATTGCCAGACCAGCTCCCAAGCCATATCGTGCTAACAGCTTCGCCGTTCCCTCACGGTTCCGGCTTCTCCCTTGCGGGTGGGCTACCCTGTCCTATTCGCTTCCGCACAGCCCTTGCGAACTGTTTTGGGAATAGTAGGTCTTGCTAACGGAATAGCAAGTTCAATCACCGCTTTCGGTGTTGAACAATCAATTATGCGGCCTCGGGTCGCACTTCCATTTCCGAATCAAGGAACGCGTTCAACCTAGACAATACTGTTGAGATAACAGAAGCCATTGCCTGCTCAGCGGTATTCAATGCGGAGCCAGCAAACCACTTTGCTTTATGGTCAGGCGGCAGCTTTTCAAGAAGCAGCTGGAATTGGTTTTTTCCTTTGACCTGTGACGGCGCAAGAAGCTCCTGCACCAGCTTGAACACCGAAACAATGTGACGCTGTTCGATTGGATTTCCGTCCTCGTCTTCGGTCGGAAGATACTCCGCTACCAGCATCAGCATAGCAGTCAGAAGACCCTCAGCACTATCGTAGAAAAACGAATTCTGCCCGTATTGCGAAGAATCACCACCGCTTGTGTTAATCAATGTTTTTGCAAGAATTTTTGCATACTTTTCTGCCTTTGCTTTTGCCGGAAGATTATCCGGTTCTGCCTTATAAATATCCATGTAGCGATTGATTAGGTTCAGCAGATTCATGCCATCTGATCGGGTTGGATTTCGCAAATCGAGTACTGCAATCTGATAGCCATAACAATCTTTTGCGATGCCTGCATAATTGCGGAACAGATCACCCTTGGTATCCGTACAAAGGAATGACATTCCCGACGCCAGCGCATATTCGATGTTGGGATACAAAAAGAACGCAGTTTTTCCGGCCCCGCTTGCAGCAGTCATCATGGCGTGGATATCATCGGTATCAACCAGCGCAATCACTTTATTTTTGGGTCCTTCGCAGCCCAGGATCAGCCCTTGCTTTTTCGGTAAGTTTTTTCCTTGCCGCCATAGCTCAGGCTGGAATCGGACGCGCGTATAGGTACGTTGAATTTCCTTTTTCGTAGCCCATCGCGCAGTTCCATGTTGCCCGTCGCCTACGGTTTTAGACTTGATGTTGTCCAACGCATAATGTTCTGAACAGAACGCTAGCCCCCCGATTACGAGAATCATTAGCCCTGCCGATAAAATCAGCATCAGCACATGCTCACCCCCATTTCAATTTGTTGTTGCTGCGGTTGATGCTGCAAATCGGTTTCGTATTTCACAACTGCTTTCGCGCAGGATGCCGCTAAATGCAGCCATGCATAAGCAATCGCTTCCTTCTCAGGTTTAGTACGAATGCCCTGCGCAGTAGTTTTTGTCATCACCGTTTGATACTCTGACATAAGCTCATCTGCACGGTTTTTTAATGCCGTTTGGTTACGATTCGGCCAAATTTCAGCCTGTAAGAAAGCTGCAATCTGATTTTCGTCCACCGGCTCACGGAGCTGACGGCGTTCCCGTAACGCAACCGATAAGGCAAACGCCGACGCAGCTTCCATACGTTCCATTGCGCGGTCAAGGTTTCCATATTGCAGATCACGCGCGAATCCATGCAGCAGCGATGGAATTTTCTGTGCTGCATATTTCGGATTTGCTTTGTCTGTAAGCACTGCAATCCGCTCACAGACTGACGGCGCAAGAAGCATCTGCGGGTGTTCCTCCGCTGACTCGGCGGAGAAATTGCAGGCCGCAAACAATTCCGCATTCCAATCCTTGCAGGACGGCAACCCTGCGACTACGTCATGGTATCCTTTTTCGCAAAGGATTTCCCGGAGCCGTCCGACTGCGGTAATGCCTGCCGGATCGTGATCGAGACACAGCGCGATCCGCTGTATCTTCGGATTCTGCTTCAGCATCCAACGCATGGCGTGTTCGCTTGTTCCACATAATGCAACGTAGCTATGCTTCTGCCAGTCCTTCTGATACAGCGTCACAAAAGACATCAGATCGATGGGCGCTTCAAAAACATACAGCCGCCTGCTGGTTCCAATGTGATGGAAGCTGCACCTCGCATCACTGCCGATTACGTTGCGTTTGAACGGCTGGTCGCTCAGTCCACGCTTGTGCGCATGACGGGTAACGCCGTGTTCATCCTTCCCGACGAACACGGCGTTGTGCTGCTCCATATTATTGAACTTTTCACAGCTCTCGTAGAGCAATCCAGAATCCGCGAAGGCTTTTACGACGTTGCTTCCGATTAAACGTTTTTTGGTCAGATACGCAAATGCCCGCCGCATATCTGGATTCGCTTCGGGTAACACAAACGGCTGCGACGGTTTGGGCGGCTCACGAGCCTGCCGCTTCACCGGCTGATAGGTTTCACCCTGTTCGCCGCCAAGCAAACGGTTTACAGCTTCTGCGTAACCTACACCATAGAACTTCTGCACGAACGAAATCGAGCCGCCGCCCTGCTGCGCGGAATGATCGTACCAACGGTTGCCATTGACGGTGATGCTGTGATCGCTGGCAAGGCGTTTTTCTCGACCAGAGGGAAGCAGTTTTTCTCCCTGTCGCCGCAAAAATTCAACCAAATCCACACTGCTTGCTCGCTGCTTCTGCTCCTCCGTAAAATGGATGTACGGCATTTTATCACACTCCTTTGTTAACCGGTTCTTGCATTGCAATCAATCATCTGCGATAATAAATACAGAGTTTCATGGATTTAAGACAGGCAGGAGGGGCGATGTGTGAACAATATCGAATTGACAAAAAAGGTACGTTCTGCAATGTACTGCCAGTGCCGGAGGCGCGGCTACGCTGCCCCTGTAGACGTACTGATGGAGATCGGTGTCCTTTCAAAAAGCGAATACGAAGATTGGCGATTTGGGCGAATTCCTTATCTGGAAAGCGTATGCCATATCAACCTTCATAAGCTTTCCTTTATCATGCACCAAATGCGTGTTTACGCTAAAAACAATGGTCTACGGCCTTCTTTTTGCTGTTATAAGCAATGGGGCGTGAAAAAGAAAAACGGCCAGGGCCGTAAACCAGTGATTCAGCTGCGATTCAGCAAAAGTCACAATCCGGAAGTTGAAAAATGGTACTCGACACATTTTGTAGATGCCAGGAGAATCAAGGAGTTAAAATCCGCGAAGGAATCAAAGACTGTAGAAAGTGCCGAGGTCACTGAGCCTTAACTCATGTGCAATCCATCACTTTCCGGCGTTTCCATTTCATACATTTCCTCCGCGTCGCCAGTATCGATCAGCCGCCACAAAACGTGGTCGAGAGCTTCATCAATTACGGAGACATCAGAACCATTTTCGGAAAGCCAGCCGTCACTGACCACCTCTAACGGATTTTTGAATTGCAAAAGATATTCGGCCTGCTCATCGGAAATCTGCTGTGGAAGCTCGTTTGCCATGAGCTGGACTGCCGCAATTTCTTCTGCTTTCTGAATCAGTTCCGTCGCCGAAAGCTGCATCCACTGGTTATAATAATCGGTATAGCAGTTTTCAATTTTCTGCTGAAACTGTTCTTTCGTAATATCACTCACGGTATCCCTCCGATTCTCAATTACATGTTCATAGAATTCTCATGGTCGTCAGCCTTATGACCGAGAGCTATTTTCTTCTCACGAATTTTCTGACGCAGTTTGCTGTCCACCGAGACGCGAAGAACGCCCTCCGCTGGCGGCTGCTGGTCGCGGAAAATATTGCCCATGTGGTGCAGCAAGCGTGTTGCCGCTTGAGCAATTGAAGCGGGCTGACGCACCTGCGCTTCTGGATTTTGAACGCCTGCGAAAACTCGCTGCGGGTCTGCACCCATGCGCACGGCTTCCTCAATCACAAGGTTTTTAATGCGCTTGAATTCCTTCTGCTGTGATAGCGGAACCCGCTCCGGCATGGTATCCCTGTACGTTTGCAGCACATCTTCGCGAAGTTCATACCACAAGTTATAGGCTTTCGCGATGCAAGGGTCTTTACATAGCCCGTCAACGATTTCATCCACGATAGACTTCAGCGGCGCTTTCAAGTATCCATACTTTTTCTTACCAGAGGTCGTTTTCAGCTTTTTCGACAGATGCTTCATCAGCTGCTCAATGCGCTCGTTTTCGAGTGTGCCGTCCTGCATCTGTGTCGCCATCTGACGCATAATCTCTGTTGCCGATCTGGTCAAATCGTCGCGGCGCTCGGTCTGGCGCGAGTAGATTTCAGTCAGTTCCTGACGGAAAATCTGCTTTGCCAGCGTGGATTTAATGTTTTCGATTCCCTTGCCGGTAAGAAATCCTTTGGACGGATCAGCCGAGTAGCACACCATATGCACGTGTGGATGATTCCCTTCGTCGTGAAAAGCAGCATACCATCGGAAATCCTCCCATGGGATTTTCATTGCTTTTGCAATCTCCATTGCATTCGAGGATAACAGCGACCGCCAATTTTCCGCATTATCATAGCCGAGCCGTTCCGCATCTTCACGGCGTAGAGAGATGATCGGCAGCCATACGTTTCCGGGATGCTGGGCAATTTCTTCTGCAACCTGTGACAGTACAATCGAATCCTCGGAACCGTTAAAAAGGCCGTGCGATCCCATCCGCACCGCGCGGGGACGCTTGGCAATGTACTCAAGATAATTTTCGCGCTTCGCGATCTGATTGAGGTTATCTTCCAGCGCCCGCGTGATGAATTCGGAAGCATTGCCTTGCGTCGGAGTCTGCACAAAATCCTGATATTCAAACAGCCCGCGACTTAACGGAAATTCCCGCGCGAGCTGTTCAATCAGTTCTTTTTGTTTTTCCGTTGCAGGCAAGTTTTTACTTCCGGGATCGATACGTTCTGCGCCATCACGGGTAGCAATGTAGTTAACCATATTTTTCAGATGCGCTGGAGTGCGTTTCGACTTGCCTTTAATGTACGGGCACTTAAAAATCAATCTGGGCATGAAGTTTCACTACCTTATCTGCCGTTCTGGAATTCAACTGCATCCTTAAACGTGATATTGCCGTTGGACTTTTTCACGTCGCGAACGCACTGTCCGCGCAGCCGGTCAAGGTCAGCGGCGTTTATCTCCATCCCAACCGCGAGCACGTTCATCATCATTGACATTTCGACAGCCATTTTGAACAGCAGCCGAGCAATAC
>CAJUSB010000177.1 GCA_910589115.1 uncultured Clostridia bacterium
CAGAGGGCGCTGCCCTCTGGACTCCCGGCGGGCTCTGCCCTGCACCCGCTGGGGCTTCCGCCCCAGACCCCACGCTGCTCACGCAGCTTTTCTCCGCTGCGGCGGGGACGAAGGATTTGGGTACGTCCTTAACTGTTTTTGCATTCTGCCCGCCCCGCCAAAAGAACGGCGGGGCGGGTGTTCTCATGCATTTATCACGATAAATCCTTATGAATTATAGCAAAAAATTCCTTCAATCTTTTTTACTTATAAACAATACAAATTCGTCGTTTTCCGTTGGAAAAGCTCCCTTTGACGGGAGTTTTTTGAATATCCAAACTAAAAAGGCTCCCCCAAAGGGGAGCTGACACGCTAAACAAGAATGTAAAAACTCATATTTTCCCACAATTTATTACTCATGAGAATATGTATTTCCTGTTGTCAAAACCATTTGATCCAGTGCCTTTCCCGGTGGGACAATCGGTAAAACAGCCTGATCCGGTGCAATACAAAACTCAATTACAGTTGGCTTATAAATATTATGTTTTGCCTGGGATAATGCGGACGAAATCTCCCATTCCTCCTGTACGCGGATACCTGTGGCTCCATAGCTTTCCGCCAGCTTAACAAAGTCTGGCAGATAGGGAGGACAATACCTGCCGGAAGTGACACATCTCGGCGGACAGCTAACCCTTGCCCGCATACAAGTACCGGAATAACGTTGTTCATAAAACATTTTCTGCCACTGACGGACATTTCCTAAACAGGTATTATTGAAAATACAGATAATAATCGGCAGTTCACAGACGGCAGCCGTTGCCAGCTCTTGTATAGACATTTGGATGCCGCCGTCTCCGGCAATGGCAATGACCGTTCTTTCCGGGCAGCCCAGTTTTGCACCGATCGCAGACGGAAGACCGTAACCCATTGCCCCCAGCCCTCCAGAGGTCAGCAGCTGGCATTTTTCGTCCAGCGGCAGAAATTGGGATGCCCACAGTTGATTTTGTCCGACATCAGCGCAATAAATTGCTTCGGGAAAGGCCTTAGAAAGCGCCCGGAAAATATGCTGCGGAGACAATGAACTTCCTGTTGCTGCAAGTGGATGCATTTTTTTCCACTGACGGATTTGCTGGTTCCATGCACCGGTTTGCAGGGGCCGTGCAATTCTGAGCAATGCGTTAAGCGCCATTTTTGCATCTGCTGTGATTGTCAGGATTTTTTCCGGAAGCTGCGGCGCTGGTTCAATATCGATCTGAACAATAGATGCATTTTTTGCAAAACCTTCTGGTGCCCCCATGACCCGATCACTAAACCTTGTCCCTATAGCGAACAGCACATCGCACTGACTGACTGCTGTATTGGCAGCATAGCTGCCGTGTACGCCAAGATTTCCGACATACATCGGATGAGATGACGGCAGGGCGCCCTTTCCCATCATTGTTGAAACAACCGGTACACCTGTTTTTTCGGCCAGCAGCGTCATTTCCTGACTCGCCTGTGCAATTCGAATACCGCCTCCGATCAGGAATAATGGCTTTTGGGCTTGGTTTAGACGTTCGAGCGCCGCGTAGAGCTGATGCTCGGAAATACATGGCGGTTCGACACGCACAGCGGGTTCTACAGGATAATCCGCCTCCCCATATGCCTGTTGAATATCTTTCGGCAGTTCGACCACAGCTGGTCCCGGCCTGCCAGAGGTTGCGGTCCGGAAAGCCTCCCGGATAGTCTCTGCCAAGGCTGTCCGCTCCCGCACAGCAAAAGCAGCTTTGCAAACCGGGCGTATCATTTCAGTAAATGAAACCTCTTGAAAGGCAGACTGTCCGAGCAGCCGTGTCGGTACTTGTCCAACGAAACAGACAAGGGGCACGCTGTCCGCATTTGCATTGGCAATCCCGGTGACCAGATTGGTTGCACCCGGACCGCTTGTTGCCAGGCAAACGCCTGTCTGACCTGTGACTCTTGCATAGCCATCAGCTGCAAATACGGCGCCCTGTTCGTGACGTGGGAGGATCAGACGAATTTCCGGTACTGAATACAGTGCATCAAATAAATCAATTACCTGTCCTCCGGGATATGCAAACAAAAATTTAACCTGTTCTGATTTCAGCGCATGAGTAAATAATTCAGCTCCTGTATACTGCATTTTTCCTCCTTATCATTTGAAAGCAAGCGCACGCTTGCCTATTTGGGCTTTTTTTGGTGCCGTCACGGCTGGAACGGCACCACATGATTAAGTTTGTACCAACTTTGCAAGGAATAACGCCGTTTGATTCTCGATATACCGCTCGGTATCCACTGCTGAAAGGGTATCCTGAAAAGAAGCTCGTAAAAAAGCATAACCAAATGTAGATGCAAAAAAAATAAGTGCAAGTGCATCGAAATCTGCTGGCGGAAGTGCGCCGCGCTCTGCCATTTTCTCAAAATACACAGTCAAAGCGGATAAAAAGGTTTCCGGGACTTTTCGGATATACGGTGCAGTTTCCTGATAAATTTGCGGGGCACGAAGCCCGATGGACAGATTTACAAAATCCGGTGTCATATGGCCGATATAGGCCCGCATGAACATTTTCAGGTCGTCTTCCAGTATCCATGTCACTTTTTCAAAAAGTTCCGGCGTGATGTTTGCCCGCCATTCTGTTTGGCTGACGCCCTGCAAAATAATTTCCTTTTTACTGCGGAATTTGCGGAACAGCGTGCATTCGTTTACACCTGCTGTTTTTGCAATTTCTTTGGTCGTAGTTGCCATGTACCCCTGGTCACGCACCAGTGCCATTGCGGCATCTACAATTTTTTGGCTGGTATCATCCAATCTCATCCCCCCTATGCAAGTGCTTGCTATCATTTTACCAAAGCATGAACGCCAAGTCAATCCTTTTATAAAAAATCGAATACATTCACAAAAAACGCCGCAGCCCCACATCTCACCTACCGCGTGGGCAGGCGCGAGGCATCACAATACTATAGAAATTGTTCCCACTATTGAATATCGGCTGTATTACAATGATAGCCAACAGACTTCCTATGATATTGACTTCAATGTGTCCGTTTCCTTCTGCTTTCCCCTCCGCCCCTACAATCCGCACTGCCACCAGTTTTGTGCTTTGTTGATACGGCTTCTAAGAATCTGTACTGAAAAGCTGACACCCAGCATATCCTAGAACCTGAAAACGCTGAGCAGTATAGTGGAAAAAGCCCCATCGATGGGTGTTCGGGCAATTTACAAATCATGGCATAAGAACATCCACAAATAAAAAACTTTTCGCAAACTGGTTCAGATAACGGAAAAAGGAGTTGATTTCTATGTGTGGAATTGCCGGTTGGATTGATTATGATGGCTGTGCCCGTGATGATCAGGCAGCCGCAGCCAGAATGGCACGCGCCTTGGAGCCGCGCGGCCCTGATGCAGGCGGTGAATGGGCGGATGAAGACGCATATCTGGTGCACCGCCGATTGATTGTAGTTGATCCGGTAGGCGGAGCCCAGCCCATGATATCACCGGATGGTAATATCATTCTTGTATATAACGGAGAATTATATAACACCGAAGACCTTCGCGAACCGCTGACCGCAAAGGGACATAAATTTATTGGGCATTCTGATACTGAGGTACTGCTTCATGCTTTTATGGAGTGGGGGCTGGCAGCATTTGAACGTCTCAACGGAATCTATGCCTTTGCATTATGGGAGCGGGATGCGCGGCGGCTAACGCTTTGCCGGGACCGGCTGGGCGTAAAGCCCCTGTTTTACAGCCGGACACGGGATGGACTGGTGTTTGGTTCCGAACTCAAGGCGCTGCTGTGTCATCCGCTGGTAAAACCGGTTCTCGGCGCAGACGGTCTGCGGACCATTCTGCTGCTGGGGCCTGCCAGACCGCCAGGCTGCGGCGTATTTGAAAATGTTTCTGAAGTCCTGCCAGGGCACTTTATCCAGCTGTCCCCGGAACGATTCACAGAACGCGCTTATTGGACACTCACCGCCCACGAACATGAAGACGATGAGGCAGAAACGATCCGGCATACGCATGACCTGATTGCGGATGCTGCTGCAAGGCAGTTGGTGTCCGATGTGCCGCTGTGCACTTTTCTATCAGGCGGCCTGGATTCCTCTATCCTGTCCATGCTTGCAGCGAAAACATATAAAGAACAAAACAGAGTATTAGATACCTGGTCTGTGGATTATCAGGACAATGCGCAGTATTTTACTAAAAGTATATTTCAGCCAAATAGTGACAATACGTATATTTATATGATGCGTGATTTCCTGGGCACGAATCATCATGAGGTTGTCCTGGATAACGGTGCACTATGTGCAGCATTGCTTCCTGCGACTGATGCACGCGATCTGCCCGGAATGGCGGATGTGGATTCGTCGCTGTTGCTGTTCTGCCGAGAAGTGCGGCGAGAGTTTACCGTTGTACAATCGGGCGAATGCGCTGATGAGTTGTTTGGCGGCTATCCATGGTATCACCGGGAGGAAATTTTATTTGAGGATACCTTTCCATGGTCACGGTCGGTGGATCTGCGGATGAGCCTATTTGCACCGGGTATTATCACAGGCGGCGAGTCATTTGTTAGAGAACATTATCTCAAAACATGCCGCGCTGCGGAAAAACTTCCGTCTGACAGCCGAAAAGATGCACGGATGCGGGAGATGTTTCTGCTTAATTTGCAGTGGTTTATGGCCTGCCTGCTTGAACGCAGTGTTGTAAAAGGATAGTGCAGAAATCCGAACAATTTCTGTGCTATCCTTTATTTATGGGGCTATAAAGTATCGTATATTTATCCGTACGCTTGCCATTCCAGTTGAATCATCAGCGTTTACTCTGACTATTTCGTGATGTAAAATCATAAATCGATTTCGGGCCAGTCGTCCTCCACATTTCTAAGCAGCTTTACTACAGCAAGTTTTTATCCCATTTGTAAATACAATAAATTAATAGTATAAAACACAACTTATTTATCCCTCAAACCTATGTTTTCCCTCCCCTAAAAGTTCTCTCATCATAGCTGTCAAGGTGTTTTTCCTTTATCCGCCCACTTTCATCGCCAATTGAGTGAACACCCTAAATTAGGGTCTACTGAAAAATCACTCTATTCTCACCGAGAAGCATTAAAAACTTA
>CAJUSB010000178.1 GCA_910589115.1 uncultured Clostridia bacterium
TTTTAAGTTTTTAATGCTTCTCGGTGAGGATAGAGTGATTTTTCAGTAGACCCTAATATAACTATTTTAAAAACATTTAGATGTATATGACGTACTTTATTATGCATCGGAGTCCATCCCGATGTTTCGCTTGACTTTTCCAGCCCCCGTATGTAAAATATATTACGTATCAGACGCTTTTTTTCCGAAAAATAGTTATCAATTACCCTCCAATAATAGAAAGCACCTTTCACCACCGGAGAAAATCAAATATCCCGCTCACGGGTGAAAACAGGGCTGCGCTAGCATCCTTGCGGGTGTCCGCACCCGCCGCTCTAGCGAGGAGGGAGGCAAATCCAATTACATACGAAAGAAGATGATTCCATGGCAAAGGGGCTTGGACGGCGGCTAGCCGCACTGTTCATTGCCGTCTCCCTGCTGCTATGCGGCTGTAGTCCCACTACAGCGCAAAACGCCGGGACAGATGACGACTCCCTGACAATGAATACTTGGCGCAGTTATAACGACTTTCATAAACTGCTGGCAGAAACCCGCCCGGATCTCCCGCTTTCCCTCATTTCCTACACGGGGTGCAATCAGACGGGCTACAGCTGGGCGCAAATGCAGGCTGACGATATTCCTGACTTTTTCATTACGAGTCAGATATTAGATGAGGAATTGGCGGCTGAACGCCTTGTTGATTTATCTGCATATCCGTTTATAAACCGCTTTTCTACCTCAATTCTCGATCAGGTTGCGATTGATGGCGGAGTGTACTTGTTGCCTGTTAATTCTGTCATGTACGGTATCTACTACAATAAAACATTGATGGAAGAACACGGCTGGACGCTTCCAAACAATTTTGCGGAATTGGAAACGTTGTGCGAACAGATTCGCGAAGCAGGCCTTATTCCCGGCGTAATTGGTACACAACTGACAGGCAATACCTTTTCCACTGTTTTCAATTTGGCTAAAACCAGCTGGCTGACTACGCCCGCAGGTCTGAACTGGGAACGCAGCTTCCTCAATGGTGAGGCCTCGGCCGAAGGCACATGGGAAGACACAATGGACTATGTTCAGAAATATATTGATATCGGAATGTTCCAGACAGACCCGGAGGATAGAGGAAACCCCACCATCATCCTGGATTATCTCGGCAGCAGGAAGGCGGTTTTTGCCACTGCTGTACTTGCTGTCAGCATCACCGAGCTGCCGGAGACCGGCGATCAGCTGGGGCTGATGCCCTTTATCAGTGAAGACGGCAGCAAAAACATATATATGTATAGTCCATCCTCTTATATTGGCATCAGCAAGCGCTTAACGGAACCGGGCAATGAAAAGAAGCTGGAGCAGGCGATAGAGGTTTTATCGCTGCTGTTTTCCGAAGAGGGGCAGGACGCGTTCATCAACGAACAAACGCCGTGTATTTCGAGCGTGTTGGATCATTCGGACGTTGGGGCAGACTCCATGATTTTTGATGCACAGCAGGCCTTTCAGGAGGGGCGTGCTTTCCCAATGACTTATGCGCACTGGGAGGATATTCTGGCCGGTATCGGACAGAGTTATAAGGACTGGTTCCGCGGTGAAAACGGAATGGACGGCCCAAAATGTATCGCAGCAATGGATAAACAAAAGCAGGATGCGCTGAAACAAGCGGATCAACTCTATTTCTGCGAAAGTACGGCGGATTTCACGCTCCAGGAAACCGCAAAACTAATTGCAAAGGCTGTCGGCAGCGGGCTAGGCGCGGACGCTGTCATGATCCCGCTCGGCGGATATCATGAAAACGGTAGTGAGCTTTATTCCGGCGTAACCGGGAAATTGTATCAGGGCAAGATCAATCTGGATGTTGTCAGTGCAATCTCCCCATACACAAACGGAGATTTCCTGATTATGGAAATGACTGGTGCGGACGCAAATACCCTCGTGCAGGAAGGCTTCGATGCGTATGGCGATGGAATGCCGTTTGAATACCTGCTGGTTACCAAGGGGGACATCATGCTAAAGGATGATACCAAATACCGAATCGCCTTTCTGCCGGAAGGCTATACCGAACAAACAGCAGCAGCGCATCCCACCGAAACTGTAACGCATTCACTAACTGATTTTCTGCACCGTTGGCTGGAGCAGCAGGAAACGGTCTCCCCGGACGGAAATCCCTGGTGACATCCTGCGAACTGAAAATGTTTACAGGCGGCGGTGCGGCCTATGTCTTGTTTGATAATTGTTACAAAAAATGCGTCGCAGCAGAGCTGGCTGCGCCCGGAAAGGGGAGGTATGTACAAATTTATGACACCCGAAAAAAGGAAACGGAATATCGCAATTTCAGCGGGGCTGGCGGCAGGGCTGTTCGTGTTCCTGCTGGCAGGCGGCATTTATTTCACCGGGTACTTGAAGGATCAGATTTTTGCGGAACGCACCGCTCAGCTCAATGAAATCACTTCACAGGTACGAATCAACCTGAATAATGCGCTGGATGCTCATTGGAATTACCTGACAGCCGCAACCAACTTCCTTACACAGAAGCAGTTTGATACGGAGGAAGAGACCGTGCAGGCGCTTGGGCAGATGGAAGGACTGATGGGAACCGAACGCTACAGCTCGTTCCTGATCCTGCTCGACAGCAAAGGCAACTGCTATGATAAAAACGGGATGCATGGGGTATGGTCGGACATTGACCGGATTGCCGACGGAGCAGAGCGATATACTTTTATTTCTGATAGTTATACTTATAAGGGCAGCTATTGGGCGTTTGTGTACCGGCTGGATGCACCGCTGGAAACGGCACAGGATGGAGTCATCTTCACCCATGCCGTACTGATGAAGGACGTTTATACGCTGACAGAATATTATAACAGCAGTGCATACGGCAGCCAGAATGAAACCTATATCTTGAAAAGCGACGGCACGCGGATGCATGATGACAAATCCGACAATACCATACAGGCCTATAATGTGCTCAAGGTACTGGAAGAAATGGAAGGGCAGGGCTATCCGGACATCCGGTCAGCCATACGGGAGCAGGATACCATCAGCGCGAATTTCTACTATCAGGGCGAAGAATATTATTACTGCCTGACTGCGCTGAAGGAATATGATACACTGTTGTTGTTCCTGATTCCGGCGGACTATGTAGCGCCCGGCACGGTGAAAATGTTGGCGGCAGTTGTGCGGATGCTGTTGTTGCTGACGGTCGCACAGCTGGCAATGATGATTGCAGTTGCTGTTTCGCTGATGCGGCAGCAAGCGAGTGTGCGGCTGTTCCGGCAGGAGCAGGAGAACCTGCGGCGGCAGGAGCTGCTGAATACGCAGCTGGAAGAGACAAACGCCATGCTGGCGCAGTCAAAGGAAACGGCTGAGCAGGCATTCCGGATTGCGGAGGAAGCAAACCGGGCGAAAAGCTCGTTCCTCTCTAATATGAGCCATGATATCCGCACACCGATGAATGCAGTGGTTGGCTTTGCGGCGCTGTTGGCGCGGGATGCAGAGGACCCGGAGCGGGTGCGGGAATATACACGGAAAATCAAGGCTTCCAGCCAGCACTTGCTGGGACTGATTAACGATATTCTGGACATCAGCAAAATAGAGGCGGGGAAAACAACGCTCAGCCTTTCGGACGAAAACCTGGTAGAGCTGATTGAGAATATTGATTCGATCATCCGGCCGCAGATGAAGGGCAGGCAGCATATCTTTAAGGTATACAACCGGGGGCTCCGTCACGAGCAGGTTATTATGGATAAGCTGCGGCTGAATCAGATTCTGCTGAACCTGCTGTCGAATGCGGCCAAATACACCCCGGACGGCGGACATATAACGTTCACGGTGGAAGAGCTGGCGCAGCAGACGCGGCAGCTGGTGCGTTTCCGGTTTATTGTGGCTGATGATGGCTACGGCATGAGCGAGGAATACCAAAAAAAGATTTTCCAGGCGTTCACCCGGGAGGAGGACAGTGTCACGAACCGGATACAGGGCACGGGCCTGGGAATGGCGATTACTAAGAATTTGATTGACCTAATGGGCGGTGCAATTTCGGTAGAAAGCACGAAAGGGAAAGGATCAACCTTTACTGTAGAGCTGGAACTGCAAATCAGCGCACAGGCAGTGGACAATGGATTCTGGCAGAAAAACGGCATATCGCGCATTTTAGCGGCGGACGACAAGGAAGCCGCTTGCCGAAACATACAGATGACGATGGACGGCACGGGCGTAGAGACAGACTATGTATTGGACGGCCAATCGGCTGTCGAAAAGGTAAAACAAGCCAACTCGGACGGCCAGCCATATCACATCGTGCTACTGGACCGGAACATGCCGGGGCTAGGCGGTGTGGAAGCGGCGCGGCGCATTCGGGAGGCGGTGCCGCATACAGCGCCGCTGCTGATACTGACCAGCTACGACTGGATGGATGCAGAGGAGGAAGCACGGACCGCGGGCATAGATGCATTCTTGCCGAAGCCGTTCTTTTTGACGAGTTTCCGGCAGAAGGTGGATGCAGTGCTGCACAGAGTATCTGTGGGGGCTCCGGCCTCGCCAGGCGAAAACATTTTGTCAGGAAAAAACATTCTTGCGGCAGAAGACAACGAGCTGAACGCGGAAATCTTGCAGGAGCTGCTGGACATGGAGGGGGCAGCTTGTACGATTTGCGAAAACGGCAAACTGGCGGTAGAAACCTTTGCTGCTTCTTCACCAGGCAAGTACGATTTAATTCTGATGGACGTACAAATGCCGGTCATGAACGGCTACGAGGCGGCGCAAATGATTCGCGCGGCGGACCATCCGCAGGCGAAAGCGGTACCTATTATTGCTATGACGGCAAATGCATTTTCGGACGACATACGGGACGCGCTTGCATCTGGAATGAACGCCCATGTATCAAAGCCGCTTGACATGGCGGTACTGGAGCAGACGGTGCGCCCCTTCCTGTAGCCCCTCGCCGGGGAGGCGTCCTACGCGGACAGCGGCAGGGCGCTGCCCTGCACCCGCGCCTCTGCGGCGGGCACCAAAGGGCTCTGCCCTCTGGACTCCCGCGCCTCTGCGGCGGGCACCAAAGGGCT
>CAJUSB010000179.1 GCA_910589115.1 uncultured Clostridia bacterium
GTATGGCAGCAGACGACACTGCCGCACTTGCGACCGCGATACTGGCAATGGGCGTAGATGATGCAAAAGCAGCAAGCTCTATCAGTAGAATGTATACCAATCTCAATAAGGGCGCGAGTGCAACCAAGGCCCAAAAAGAGATGTGGGAATCCATGGGAATGACTGCTACACAAGTTGCGCGGGGAATGCAGAAGGATGCAACCGGGACGCTGATATCTGTTTTTGATGCGATCAAACAGCTGCCAAGTGACAACCGTGTAGCAGCACTTAGTACATTATTCGGGCAGTGGGCGATCGAGGCAGGCGGAAAGCTGACCACTAACCTTGATGCTTTTACAGATGCATTAGAATCTGTACAGGACCCAGGCAATTACACAGGAAGTATGAATCGCGAGCTGGCAATCAAAATGGACACGCCGGAAGCGGTCAATCAAATGCTTAACAGCAGCATCAGCGCCTTGAAGGGTGAGATCGGAGAGAGTTTCCTACCCGTCAAAAAGGAATTCAGCCTGATGATGATTGATGCCATAAACGGAGCGCGTCAGTACATGCCGGAAATTTCTAAATTTGCAAATATGGTGGCCAATGTACTGCATAGCGGCGTATCAAAAATAGGAGGCACCATTCAAAGTGGTATGCCGATTTTCATGAATGGGCCTGACTATGTGACAAATAACGGCCCCGAAGTGGTATCTATTCTGGAAAAGCTGGTTGCGGTGCTTGCAGCAATGAAGTTTGCGCCGGGGATCGAAAACCTTCTGGGTGGTGCGGGGGCGCTTTTATTTGGTGCATCATCCGGCGGAAACAGTCCAGGCGGCGGGCAAAGCAGGCGGGGCGGCTTACTGGGGACAGCGGCCAATTTATTCCATGGTGGTCAAAATGCGGCGGCAACAACCGGGAATGCATTTGCGAATATTGCGGGCAGTGTCCGCAGTGCGACAGCCGGAACAAACGGAGGCGTTAGAGAGCGCCTTGCAAACGGCACGGTTGGCGCACTGTCAACACTGCAAAACATGAGCGGCCTGCTTAGCGGAAATGCAGGGCGGGTGAACGATGCAAGGGCAATCATTGACACTACCATTATGGACGCAAGAATGGACGGTGCAGGAAACGTTCTGCGGAATATGTTTGCTCAAACAAGAGTGGGACAGGCCAGCAGCAGCGCTGCACAGTATTTCGGTGGGATAACATCTTCCCTTGGGAACTTGCGGAACACGCGAATCGGCGGGGGCGTGGCAAATGCGTTTGGTATGGTTAGGCAGGCAATGGCAACATCACCGCAGGCACGCGGCATGTCCGGGCTTATGTCAGGTGCAGCGGAAATGGTACGAAACGCTCCCCACTGGATCGCCGGAAAAGCAGGCGGCGCAGCATCCGCTGTTGCTGCAAGTGCACCGGGGCGTGTGATTGGCGGTGCAGTTGGAGGCGCGGCACCAATTCTAACGAGTTTAGGACAGTTTACCGGCCCGGGCGCAGATGTACTTGGAAGCATTTGGGGACCAATGGCTGGCGGGTTTGGCAGTTTGTTTGCAGGCGCCGTCCCGGTCGTGGGAGCGATTTCCGGCATTATTGCCGTTGCAAGTATCCTCGGGGACCATCTGGAGGGCATACGTGGGATTGTCCAAAATGTTTTTGGAGAGGAAGGCCTTGCGGTGTTTGATACCTTTAAGGGAAAGCTGGACGGTATCGGCACATTTATCTCCGGGCTGTTCCAGGATGGAGGCGTAGCAAACGCACTCGCACCGCTACAGGTAAGCGTCACAAATATGTTTGGAAGTGATGCAGGCGCAGCCTTTGGCGGCGTAATACAGGTCTTACAGTCCATTATGGGCGCGGCCGGACAAATCGTGTCATTCTCGACCGGAACCGTAAAACCTATCCTTATGGATATTTTCGGATATATTACCGAAACTGCTGTGCCGATTATCCTACAGACTTTTACAGCAGCTGCACCGGCAATTTCGAGCATTATTACCAGTATCGCTTCCGCCGTTATGACAGGTATGCAGATCATCGGTTCTGCAATCAACTTTGTTCTTCCGGTCATTGGAGGATTGGTTTCCGGGTTTTTGAATATTGCCAATGTTGTGATACCGGCGGTGCTTTCCGGGATTCAGGTATTCAGTACGGGGATTTCAAATATTGTAACCGCCATTCAGGGAATCTTCCAAGGGCTGATTACATTCATTACAGGTGTTTTTTCCATGAGCTGGTCACAGGCATGGGAAGGAATAAAACAAATTTTCAGTAATGCATTTCAAGCGTTGGTTGATCTTTGTAAAGCGCCTATCAATGCAGTTGTGTCTATTATCAATGGCGTGATTTCCGGGATCAACGGTATGGGGTTTACGCTCCCGGAGTGGCTTCCTGGCGGGTTAGCCGGAAAAAGTTTTTCAATCAACCTCCCGATGCTGCCAACCTTTGCAAAGGGCGGCTTTACAAATGGCGTTAGTATTGCCGGTGAAGCTGGGACGGAAGCTGTTATTAGCTTTCAAAACAGTGTACGCCGTCAAAATATTAACACGTGGATGCAGGCCGGCCGGATGCTGGGAGTGAATGGCAGTCAGGCGGCTGCTGTAGCGGGTTTGCCGGAGCTGGCAGACTTAGATGCAGATGAAAACGATTTAATAGAATTGGACTTCCCACAGGGGGATTTCTCATCAGGAGCAAATACATTTCAATTTTCGCCGACTATTAACATACAGGGCAGCGCCGACAGAGCTGTAATTGAAAGCGTGCTGGCAGATGCTATGCAGGACTTTGAAGCCCGTATGGATGCATGGGAAGCAAGAAAGCAGCGCAGGAAAGCACGTACTGTATACCGATAGGAGGAAACTGTGACCTATACGACAAAGAGCGGGGACATGTGGGACGCTATCGCATACAAACAGCTCGGAAACGTCAATTATGTCAACCTTTTGATGAACATGAACACGGCGTATAGAAATTATTATAGATTCCCGTCCGGTATCGTCCTGACCCTGCCGGACGTGCCGCGCAATGTCAGTACATCACTGCCGCCCTGGAAGCAAAAAAGGTAACAGGAGATGATATTTGATGGCGGATAAAGTTTTTGCACGCCGTACAGATGTAGAAATACTTTTTGATGGGACTGACATTACAAAGGAGATCATGCCCTACTTATTGTCTATGACTTACACGGATAACGAGGAAGGGGAAGCCGACGATATTAAGATTGAATTGCAGGACCGGGACAGCCTATGGATGGAATCGTGGCTGAACGAAGCGATAGAAGCCGCGTCTGCCGCGAAACTTAAATTGCAGGCAGCCATCATGCCAAAGTATTGGCGGGTTGGTGAAGCGGACAAAGTCCTGCCCTGCGGTACATTTGAGCTGGATGATGTCAGCGCACAGGGGCCGCCCGCAACAATTTCTATTAGCGGCACAGCGCTGCCGTTCAGCTCGCAGATCCGGCAGACGTTGAAATCAAAGGCATGGGAATCTTATACCCTTTCAGGGATTGCAAAAGAAATTGCCGCCTCCAACGGTATGACCTGTATGTATGAAGCAGCGTTTGATCCGTTCTATAAGCGGAAAGAACAGAGGAAAAAGAGCGATATTAAATTCCTGGAAAAGCTGTGTCAGGATGCAGGGATTTCGTTGAAAGCCACTGATTCTATGATTGTTCTGTTCGACCAGACTGCATATGAAAAGAAGCCGCCTGTTATGACAATCAGACGTGGGAACGGGTACAAAGATTATAGTTTGAGCACCGGCGCAGCGGATACGCAGTACGCGTCCTGCCGGGTAAGTTATGTGGATTCCGCGGGCAAATGTATTGAAGGGATCGCAAAGACGGAAGATTACAACAAGGACGATTCCAATAATCAGCAGCTTGAGATTACGGCAAAAGTTTATACTGCGGACGAAGCAAAAACACTTGCAGAAAAGCACCTGCGGCTTCACAATAAATTTTCCAAAACAGCAAGCTTTACTTTGCCGGGGGATACCGCGCTGGTGTCAGGGGTTACGCTGATGCTGGAAAAATTCGGAGCGTGGGACGGAAAGTATATTGTCCGCAGTGCAGCCCACACCGTCAGCGACGGATATACCACTAAAATTGAGCTGCGGAAAGTGCTGGAGGGATATTGATGGATGAAGTCGTGCGGGTTTTGAAAGAGATTGTCAGAATAGGGATCGTGACTGCTGTTAATCTCGAAAAGTATATGGTACGCGTAAAATTTGAAGACACAAATTATACATCCGATTGGCTGCGTGTGATTGATACAAGGTCCTTTATTCCGGGACATAACACGGCGCAGAGAACAGAATATGCAGCGGGCGGCAGTGGTTTTCCCGCGTACGAAAACCACAAGCACGATTTAGTAATCGATCAATGGATGCCGTCGGTTGGACGAAAGGTATTAACGGTTTTTCTTCCAGTGGAGGACGGCGATGGGTTTGTGTTAGGAGGGTTGTAATATGGCAGTCGTCGGTTGTCTGGGCGATATTATTTTTCAGGTATCCGATAAAACCATGGCCGCGATCAACGATGTAAAATGGTCGGGTTCTGCACGGTATGCCACCCACCAGCGGCACGGCGGGAATGCCCTTACCGAATTCACGGGGGTAGACCCGGATCAATATTCTTTTGAAATCATTCTTCCAGAGGAATACGGATCATCACCGCGTACCGAGTTAAAAAAGATATGGGATTATGAGCGGGCAGGTGAAGCTCTGCCATTAACATTAGGGACCAGGCCCTACGGGAAATACCGCTGGACCATTCTAAGTCATGACTTAACAGTAAAAAACACGGATAGCAAAGGGAATTTTATTTCTGGTGTTGTATCGATAAGATTACAGGAGTATTTGGAACGGTGAATTACAAAGTATCTGCACCTGATTTAGCACATCTTAGAGCAATCGGCGAAAAACTATTCGCAAACAGCGGAAAGAAGAGGTATAAT
>CAJUSB010000180.1 GCA_910589115.1 uncultured Clostridia bacterium
CAGAGGGACTTGTCCCTCTGGACTCCCTTCCATCGCCTGCGGGCGGGACGAAGGGGGCAAATCCTTCTGCGCGTGCGGAAAGTTTTGTGGAACCGCTGCGGACGTACCGGCATAGGATGGTTCAGCACCATTTGAAAGGAGGCTGCCGGAACCATCGTTCCGGATGACTGCATATGGAACATAACAGTTTTTATACTTCCGCTGAGGAACAGGTCAGCGCTGCAAAAATGGGTGAGGCCGTCATTCCGCTGCCGAACCCCGGAGAGGGAGGCCCGGTTTATCCCGGGAATGGAGACGCTTCCACCCCGGTTATCCCGCTGCCGAATCCCGGAGAGGGGGGGCCGGTTTATCCCGGCAATGACGATGCTGCGACCCCGATCATCCCGCTGCCGAATCCCGGAGAGGGAGGCCCGGTTTATCCTGGCAATAACAACAATAATAACGGCAACTGGAGTCCCAGCGTAATTTTGCCGACGATTATTGGCTCAATTTTGGCCGGGTCTGCAAAGGTACGTTTTTTGAATGCGGCATTTAATTATCCGGCATTTCGTGTACTGATTGGGAATAACCGATTTGTGAACCTGCTGAACTATGCGTCTGCCAGTACCTACGGACAGGTTCGGGCCGGTTATCGGACTGTCAGCATAGTCGGTATGGATGGCTATGTTTACCTTCAGAAAACGATGCCCTTCCAGTCAAATTCCATCATGACCATAGCGATCATCAATACGGCCAGCGGCATAGACCTGTTGGAAATCACGGACAGCTGCTGCCCGCCTGTGAACGGGTATTCGAGTTTCCGTATTGGCAATCTGGCCTATAACAGCGGCCCGCTGGATGTACTGATGAGCGATGGAAGGGTTGTTTATAGTGATCTGCGGTTTAAGGAGGTTGGCACGTTCAAACGCATTGCCCCGGGAACATATCAATTCTTCTATGCGGATACCAATTTGACGCCTATGCCGTCCTATGCGGATATTGAAACGCTTGATTCTGCATGGTTGGGCGTATATCCGCCTTATGAGACATTTGGTTCCCTGTACCTGAACGTTGTCAGTAATGCGATATACAGCGTTTACCTGCTGCAAAGCGGCAGAGGACGCAATAATATCCAAAACCTGATTTTAATGGACCGGTAACTGCCGTTAAACTCGCGCACAGAAATTTTTGCCGCAGCTGCCCCTTCGTCCCGCCTCAACATGGCGGGACGAAGCAGCATGGATGAACGGACATCGACAGCCCACGTCCCGCCCGCAGGCGAGGAATGGGAGTCCAGAGGGACGAGTCCCTCTGGCGCTGTCTGCGCAAGACCGCCCGCCGCGCAGGCGGACAAAACGGCAATTTCCAACGTTCACGAGTTAAAACGCCTGCCCCGCAAGTAGGGGGCAGGCGCTTCTTTCCATATGGCCGCAGCTTCTGAAAAGCGTATTATGAAAGCTGTGAAAAAACTTCGCCGATCGGGGCATGGATGACAAGGTCTGCACGCCGGTCCGCCGGAGTTGCAGATTTGTTGATGAGTACGAGCTTGCTGCCTCGGTAGCCGTTGATGAAGCTCGCCGCAGGGTAAACGGTCAGCGAGGTTCCGCCAATAATCAGTACATCGGCACGCTCGATTGCACGGATGCTGCCTTCGATCGTTGCCTGGTCAAGCCCTTCCTCATAGAGGACAACGTCCGGCTTGATCTCGCCGCCGCATTTTTCACAGCGCGGTACGCCGGTGCTGTCCAGTATAAACCGTGCATCGTAAAAAGCATGACATTTGCGGCAGTAGTTGCGGTGCACCGAACCGTGCAGCTCATATACATTCTGTGCGCCTGCGGCCTGATGCAGCCCGTCTATATTCTGTGTGACAATGGCTTTCAGCTTGCCCTGCTTTTCCCACTCGGCGAGCTTCTGATGGGCTGCGTTTGGCTTTGCATCCAGACACAGCATTTTGTCACGGTAAAAACGATAAAATTCTTCGGTTTCCTGTATATAAAAGCTGTGGGAAAGGATGGTTTCCGGCGGGAATTTGTAATGCTGGTTATACAGACCGTCCACCGAACGGAAGTCGGGGATTCCGCTTTCCGTAGATACGCCCGCCCCGCCAAAGAATACAATATTGTCGCTTGCGTCCACCCAGTCTTTGAGTGTCTGAATCTTTGCATCCATTTTGGTGTCCCTTCCTTTCATTCTGTAAATGTCAGGATATCCTGTTTGCGTGGTTTGGGCGGGGTATCCTTTTCGATATATCCGATTGCGGCTGAACATACAACAATGTGATCTTCCGGCACGCCGTATTCGGTCAGCAGGGAGCGTACCTCTGGATTGTCACAGCAGTTGCGCAGCTGGTTGATCCAGCATGAGCCAAGGCCAAGTGCAGTTGCCATCAGCAGCAGGTTTTCCATGGCTGCCGAGCCATCCAGCATGGCGTGCACTTCATCCCGTTTATATGAAATAATGATATGGACCGGCGCACCATAGAAATTATAGTCAGGGCCGCGGTCCATGGCAGCGTCTACTGCGCGTGCCAGGCGGAGGCATTTTTTTGCATTATAGATTACAGTGAAGTGCCACAGAAATTTGCCCATGCCGGAAGGGGCCCATTCGGCCGCTTCGACCAGCTGCAATATTTGTTCTTTGGGCGGAAGCCCACTCTGAAAAGCCCGTGTGGAACGGCGGGCTTTGATGACCGTCAACAGTTCAGACATCGTTCGTCCCTCCTTGAAATGATGGATACTTCAATAATAGTATAGTCCTTCCAGGGCTGCAAATCAAGCAAAGGTTACAAATTTTTATTTTTGGCTGTGAAATTCACAGGGCAGGGGTAGAAAACGGCAGTTTCTGTGGTATAATGGTTTCGTTTAAGAATTTTGTAAGATTTTTCAGGAGGTTTTACTGCAAGCTATGATTACAGTCAGCAATGTCAGTTTGAATTTCAGTGGTACGCCATTATTCAAGGATGTCAATATCAAATTTACGGAAGGGAACTGCTATGGTGTGATCGGTGCCAACGGCGCCGGGAAATCTACTTTTTTGAAGATACTTTCCGGGGAGCTGGATGCTACCACGGGCGAGGTATCGGTGAAGCCTAACACCCGTATGTCTGTCCTCCAGCAGGATCATTT
The DNA here is from genome assembly GCA_910589115.1 of uncultured Clostridia bacterium. GTDB lineage: Bacteria > Bacillota > Clostridia > Oscillospirales > Butyricicoccaceae > QXXE01. Next base: position 3,108 of record CAJUSB010000180.1, read on the forward strand.
TGCATTTAATGAATATACGGTCCTGGATACGGTGATACAGGGAAACCAGCACCTGTACGATATTATGAAGGAAAAGGAAGCCCTGTATGCAAAGGACCCTTTTACAGAGGAAGACGGCAACCGTGCAGCGGAGCTGGAAGCCGAATTTGCAGAAATGGACGGCTGGGAAGCGGAAAGCGATGCATCCAGGCTGTTGGAGGGGCTTGGCATTCATGCGGATGACGTGCTGCAAAGCCCGTTGTCGTCGCTGCCGGACTCTGATAAAGTTAAGATTCTTCTTGCGCGTGCGCTTTTTGGCAAGCCTGATATTATCCTGCTGGACGAGCCGACAAACCATCTGGATGTGAACGCGATTCACTGGCTGGAGGATTTCCTGCTTGATTTTGAGGGGACAGTGATTGTGGTTTCGCATGACCGTCATTTCTTAAATAATGTATGTACGCATATTGTCGATATTGATTTTGGCAAGGTACAGATTTATGTCGGTAACTATGAGTTTTGGTATGAATCCTCACAGCTGGTGCAGCGCATGATCCGTGACCAGAACAAGAAGAATGAGGAAAAGATCAAGGAGCTGCAAAGTTTTATCCAGCGTTTTTCCGCGAATAAATCCAAGTCCCGCCAGGCGACCAGCCGTAAGAAGCTGATCGAAAAGCTGACGGTGGAAGAACTTCCGGCATCTTCCCGCCGTTATCCGTTCGTTGGTTTTGTCATGGACCGTGAGGCTGGCAAGGATATCCTTGAGGTCAAGGGGATTTCCAAGAAAATTGACGGCGAGCAGGTGCTGAAGGATGTATCTTTCATTGTAGGCAAGGGCGACAAGATCGGCTTTGTTTCAGACAATGAGCTGGCAATGACGACGCTGTTCCAGATCTTGATGGGCGAGATGGAGCCGGATGAAGGCAGCTTCAAATGGGGCGTATCTACTTCCCAGTCTTATTTCCCGAAGGATAACAACAGCTTTTTTGATGGGCATGAGGAAAATATGCTGGACTGGCTGGCGCCGTATTCCCGGACGGATACGTTGGAATCGACGCTGCGCGGCTTTCTTGGGCGGATGCTGTTTTCCGGGAATGATGTATATAAGCAGGTCAAGGTGCTTTCGGGCGGTGAAAAGGTTCGCATGATGCTTTCCCGTATGATGCTGTTTGGCTCCAATGTGCTGGTTATTGACCAGCCGACCAACCATTTGGATCTGGAATCCATTACAGCGGTCAATAACGGAGTACGTGATTTTAAGGGAAACGTGCTTTTTGCTTCACATGACCATGAATTTGTGCAGACGATTGCGAACCGTATTATTGAGCTTCGCCCGGACGGTGTGCTGGATAAGGAATGCACTTATGATGAATTCCTGGAATTCCGTGCCGCCAGGGAGGCAAAATAAGCACAAATGGCCGTTATGCCACAGGTCAGTCTTTGCTTGGAAGTTGTCCGCACACCCTTCAGCGCTGGGCGCACTTTCAACAGGCAGACGGGGCCAAAAGAAAATTTTAGAAGATACTCCGAAAATTTCTGAAAAAGGTGTTGACACCGCGCCGGAAATTATGTATAATAATTTTCGGCGCTGGTGGTCAGGCGGTTTTCGCCGGACAGTACGCCTCTGTAGCTCAGTCGGTAGAGCAGGGGACTGAAAATCCCCGTGTCGGTGGTTCGATTCCGCCCGGAGGCACCATTCTTGGGAGGGCGTCATCCCCATCACCCCATCTCCCGCCTTTTCATTTATCGTTCTCCCAAGACTTCCCCGTTTTCGGGGGGGATATGCGGATGTAGCTCATCTGGTAGAGCGCCACCTTGCCAAGGTGGAGGTAGCGA
>CAJUSB010000181.1 GCA_910589115.1 uncultured Clostridia bacterium
CTGCCCTCTGGACTCCCGCCCTCGCCGGGAGCGTCCTACGCGGACAGCGGCAGGGCTCTGCCCTGCACCCGCACCTATGCGGCGGGCACCGAGGGCTCTGCCCTCTGGACTCCCGCCGGGGCTTGCGCCCCGGACCCCAAGCTGCTACGCAGCTTCCTTCCGCTGCGGCGGGGACGGGGGCTTTCTCTTGAGAAAATTTATCAAGGGGGATTTCGCCCAAAAGGTGAAATCCCCCTATAAATTATTTATTTTCTGTTCGGTCTCCTTTTAATGCTTAATAATTTTATAAAATCATCAAACAAAGATGTATCCGTTGGCTCAAACATCATCCATTTTCCATCATGATAAGTCTGCGTTTCATCATAAATTCTTTGAACTTCCCCGGAGTAATTTTCCCTGTCTTTTTCAAATTTTAAGCGTTCATCTTTTCCCAGGATAATCATAAATCCGATACAGTTTTCTCTTGCATATAAGGCACAAAGTGTCTTGCCGCCCCGGCGATATTTATATTTATATTCATAAGTCCATGCTTTGCCGCCTTTATTCCACAACCGCTCCATATCATATTTTTCATCTATGCAGGCGCATAATTGATTCCATATCTCATATAAGGATTGTCCAACCAAAGCCGTCATTTGTTCCTTATCTGGTATGATTTCTAGCATAACAGCCTCCTCTATAACTTCCGATTCACCGAATTGATACGAACAAAGTATATCATAACTGCATATACATTTCAACTTTATATTTTACGGGTGCTGATATACATGATATCTCCGCACCTCATAAAAAAGGACTGCCGGGACTTCTCCCGTTTGCAGTCCTTTTCATTTCAAAGATTGGTTTCAGCTTTTGCGGCAATGATTTCCTCTCGAATACGGTGTTGTGTATCGTCAAATAACAACTCTCTATTATGACGGAAATAAGCATCACAGCCAAAATTCTCTATCAGCCAGCTTGTATCATAACCGGCAGTCAGCTCGGTAACAAATATGACCAGTTCCTGTCCCTGACCGAGGCTTTCCTCCAGAAAACGAAACGCATGGTCGAGCGCCGTTTTCGCCTGACCGCCGAGTTCGTCACGCTTACTGGTTTCCGTCCCGAACCATGCACGGATATGCTCCATTGCATCCGCTGGTGAGATAACTCCCCCATCTTGCAGGCGGCTGTAATACGCCTCTAAAACTTGGATTTCACGCTGTAACAGCTCCCGCTGTTCCAGATCCAGCCGCCCGGATTCCTGTTCTGTGCGCAGCTGCTCCCGCCGCCGGACGGCCAGTTTCGTCAGCTCTGACAACGGTTCTGCCCCCTGGTCTAATGCCTCCCGCAGCGTCAAAAGTTCATTATGAAGTGCCGTCGTCAGCGCATCCTGTTTTCTTGCCTTGCGGGCTTCTGCGGACAAACGCGCAAACAGCAATCCAAGCACAGAAAGCGCTTCATCAAAGGGCGCTGCTCGCAGCTCTGACGCTGTCACCGACTGCCATTTCCCTGTCAAAATATCATCAACATGATAGGTGCGCTGATATTTATAGTAAAGCTCCAAATAGTTTGCAAAATCCTTTGCGATACGTGGTAATTGCAGATATTGTCCAATCACCCCGCGTCCGGCACGCATCCCGAGTGATTCATAAACGGTCAGCAGTTCGGAAAGGTCCTCCCAGCCGCGAGCGGTGACGAATTGCAGTCCATCCACCGTCGTTTCGATGCGGTAAAAACAGTCCTTTTTGATATCCAGATAAGATATGATTGCACCATGCACGCCTCTGCGCACAGCGTATTCTTTCCACACGCCGAAATCCTCGGTTACATCGATCCGCCTGACGCGGTCAAGCGTCACTACGTCAAAGTCGCGTACTGATTTATTATATTCCGGCGGATTGCCTGCTGCCGCAATCAGCCATCCGTCAGGCAGGCGCTGATTACCGAAGGTCTTACACTGCAAAAATTGCAGCATCATTGGCGCTAATGTTTCCGAGACACAGTTGATTTCATCTAGGAATAGAATACCCTCTTTCAGCCCGGTACGCTCCATCAGACGGTACACAGAGGCTAAAATTTCGCTCATCGTATATTCCGTGACTGCGGTATCCTCCCCGCCATAGCAACGGTGTTCAATGAACGGCAAACCGACCGCACTCTGTCGCGTATGGTGCGTAATCGTATACGCCACAAGGCCGACCCCATTTTCAGCGGCTGCCTGCTCCATGATTTGGGTTTTGCCGATTCCTGGCGGGCCCATCAGAAGGATCGGCCTTTGCCGGATTGGCGGGATACGGTAGTTCCCCAGCGAATCCTTTGCCAAATATGCTTTTAGTGTATCTGCAATTTCCTGTTTTGCCTGTTTAATATTCATTGCTTATTCCTTTCTCTAATCAGAAAGCCCGCTGCCGGGCTGACATCACAGCCACGGCATTTCCTCCGGGTCGTCCTCCATCTCGGCTTGAACCGCCCGTGAAAGCCCTTCCTCTGTCAGCACGAGACGGATTGCCCACGGCGGCATTTTCACCGACAGCGGCGGCTCTTCCAGCAGGACAAAGGCCGTTTCATAGGGCGGGCGCTTCTCGGGATAAATCCCCATACCGTCCGTAAAATATACCAGCCCGCGAAGCGAAGTAAATGCGCCCTCCTTTTGCAGCCGTGCGACATGTTCAAAAACCGGGCGAAAATCAGTCGCACTGCCGCCTGCCAGTGTGAAATCCTCCATATATCGGCGCAGCTCGCCAAGGTCATGTATGGCGATATCCGACCGCAGCTGATCGTCACATTGCAAAATGCGGATATTGACCTTTCGGGTAAAGGTTTCCGTACTGCGCAGGATGGCATAAGTGCACGCCAGAAACTGCCGCACCAGCGCGCCGGAGGTTGACATGGACGTATCCACAGCGAGCACGAAATCCTCAATCCGCCGGTCCTCCCGTGTTTCGGGCGGCTCAACCAGCGGCAAATTCCCGTACAGCTGTAATCCGTAGGTGTAAAAAACGTAGTCAAACGCATCGCCATCCACTGCCATAATTTCACGCGGGGCAGCAAACCGGCGCAGGAATGCCCGATAATCTACATCATCCCGCACGGCAGCCCGGATCTGCTCCTGCACAGCCTCCCCGCCCTCTGCCTGTCCGGCCAGCATGGTTTCCATGCCGGTCTGTGCTTTTTCGGCAATGCTTTGCCAGCGTTCATCCTGACGTTCGTTCTGCTCGCGGTTCTCGCGTTCTTCCGGAGACCACAGGCCGTGGTCGTCTGCAAAAAAGCAGGTTTGCAGCTGTGCAAGCTCATACTCTGGCAATCGCAGGCGGAGCAGCCTGTGATAAATACCTTCTGCGGTCAGCACTGGCATATTGTGCAGGCATTCATGGTAAAATGTCTGTTTTTTCGGACTGATTGTTTCTTTCAGGCAGGGACAGCCCAGGCCGTCCAGGATGCTTTCCACTGCGGCGTCACAGGCCAAATCCCACAGTTCAGGTACTTTCCCGCGCTTTTTTGCCAGGTGCCGCAGGATGCAGTGCAGGACAAGGTGCAGGTATGCCCGGTTGGACAGTGTGCGCGAGCGCAGGTAACGGTCCGCCAGATATGCCCCGCAGTACCACAGGGTTTCCCCATCGGTGGCCAGCGACTGCGTCACCTCGTCCCCGGGACAAAAACGCAGCGCGCAAAGCGCCGCATCAAGGTACGGCAAATTCATATAGAGTTCATTGCGGGCGGCAAACAGGATGTCCTGCCCGATTTCTGACAACTGCCGGGTTTCCGCCATGCGGCAGGCCTCCCTTCTGTTTACAAGTCAAAGGTTTTTATAGCAGGTGCGCGGCGGTGCTGTTCCTCAAGCAGCAGAGCAACGGCTTGGGTATTCCCTTGTTCGCGGGCCAGCTTGCAGCCTTCTGCCAGCAGGGCTGGTTCCGGCGTGGTCTGCCGCAGCAGCAGCCGGAGTCCTTCGGCGTCCTGCGCGGACAGCAGCCAGTGCATTGTCTCAGACGTATGCGTCTGCAAATAGTCCAGATATTGCGTCTGTGCCGCTTCGCTCAGTTTAACCGGACAGCGCAGCCGGTGCCATGCGAGCCGCAGTGCGGTATTCTCTTCGTGCTCGATGCGCAGGAAATCCGGCCAAAGTCGGTCATATGCGGCATAATCGAATCGTTTTTGATTAAAACAGTGGTGATAAGGATAGCCTGCGCCGTGGATACGCAGGTCAAAATGGTGTGCGGGACAGTTTTCCTCATAGGTTTCGATGTACTCGGGGAAAATCAGCCGTGCGGTGCATCCATCCGCTTCTGTGACTGTGATATCGAGCTCACGGGTAAGCACATCGTTTAGATAAAAGAGGGTTTCACCCTGTTGGGGCTGCTCCCGCACCAGCTGGAAGGTATCAAGTGCGCGGCAGTTCATGAACACACCGCCGCCCCACATTTCAATGTTGTCAAACATGGAAAGTGTATGCAGGCGGCCGCAGTTCAGGAACGCATAATGCCCTACCCGGCGCAGCGTGCGGGGCAGGGACAGGGTGCGCAGGTTATGGTTGTCCCAATCGGCCTGACGGGGCGCGCCGGTAATGACAGCGGCCTCACCCTGCACTGTACGTTCATCGGCTGCCAGCGCACGGGAATCCAGCACTGCGACGGGGAGGCCGAAAAGAGTTTCCGGCAGGGCGGCTTCTTCGTCGCAGGTCACCGCCCGCAGAACGGTGATCCATTCTTTCTCTCTTCGGACGGTCAACCGCCAATTACTCACACCGCTGATTTCTGTTCCCAAGACGCCGCCTCCTCTGTTGTTTATCGCTGCCGTTTACTTACGCCAAAGGGCTCTGCCCTCTGGACTCCCGGCGGGCTCTGCCCTGCACCCGC
>CAJUSB010000182.1:0-3134 GCA_910589115.1 uncultured Clostridia bacterium
CCGCGCAGGTACACGACGATTTTCTCGGCAGATATCACCCTGACCGTGTCCACCAGCTGGCGGATGAGTGTCTCATCCCATTCCAGCTTTTCCGCCTGCCCATGTTCCATCGCGGAAGCGGCGCTTTGAATGCGTTGGGAGGCTGCAGCGTTGTTCCGACGCTGTTCTTTAAGGAAGGTACGCTTTTTCCGCAGGGTAGAAACTTCGTCCATGATGATCTTCAACTGAGGAGCATACTTCTGCGCGTCGTTTTCCTGCACCGCCTGCATAACCAGCTCCTGCGTCTGCTGTTCGAGCGTCTGCAAGCGGCGTTCGATATCGGCAAGGCTCATGCTCTCGCCGGGGAGCGGAATCAGTTCCCGTTCCATCACGCTGGCGATCTGCCGGACAAGGTCGCCCTTCTCGCTCATCACCGAATTGATGGCGTTCATGATGGCCTGTTTCAGCGGCTCCTCGTCCAGCGTCGGGGAGTCATGGCAGTATTTCTTGCCATAGTCCAGGCGGCTTACGCAGCGCCACACGATGCGTTTCTCGTCGTTCCGTGCCCAAGTGCATCTGCGGTAGAGTGTGCCGCACTCACCGCACACCAGCCGCTCAGACAGGGCGTATTTACTGGCGTAGGAGGTCAGTCCGGTCGGAGCGCACTTTTTCGAAGGGCTTCGCGCCGCGTTTCGCCGAGCCATCTCTGCCTGCGCTGCATCGTAAGTTCTCCGATCCACGATTCCTTCGTGGTGATTCTGTACCAGGTACATCGGAAGCTGACCAGTGTTGCGGATCGTCTTGCGGCTGATGCAGTCGCTCCGGAAGGTCTTTTGCAGAAGCACATCGCCGCAATATTTCTCACTGGTGAGAATGCTGCGCACCGCCGTGATCGACCATTCTTTGCCGCCGGAGACGTTCAGAATCCCATCCGCTTCCAGTCCATCCTTAATCATTCTGAGACTCGCTCCTGCAAGGAATTCACGGTAAATCCGCTTGACAATTTCAGCCTGCTCCGGAATGATTTTGGGCTTATCGTTTTCTCCGCGCTCGTAAGCGAACAGCTTTTTGTACTGAATCGTAGCTTTACCCTCGTGCATCGCCTGCCGCATTCCCCAGCGGACATTCGCGCTGATGCTCTCACTTTCCGCCTGCGCGAAGGCTCCCATCATCGTGATCAGAAGCTCGCTGTCGGATTCCAACGTATTGATGTTCTCCTTCTCGAAAATCACCGCTATGCCGTGTTCTTTCAGGATTCGGATGTAGTTCAGACAGTCAACCGTGTTCCGTGCGAAGCGTGAGATAGACTTCGTCAGCACAATGTCGATTTTCTTCTGTTTGCACTGTCGAATCATCCGAAGAAACTCGGGACGCCTGTATGCTGAAGTCCCTGAACGCGCTTCAACTGCGAAAATCCCGGCCATCGTCCACTCTCGATTACTCATGATTTTATCAGTATAATAGGCCTGCTGTGCTTCGTAGCTACTGAGCTGTTCTTCTTCATCGGTGGATACCCGGCAGTATGCCGCGACACGAAGCTGGCGGCGTGCCGCCTGGGCCTGCTCCCGGTTCGGGGGAGTTACAATAACGTTGGGCGCAATTGCTGTCATTTTACATCACTCCATTTCTATAGTTTGTCCATTTTTCAAGGTCAGAATTGCCTTTTTGCTACAGATTGTCACATTGGATACCGTTTCCCGAAGGATTTCTGCATCCAATTCTGTCATAGTCGTTTTCATCCCGAAATAGCGTCTTAATCGCTCGGTTTCGTATTCTTCAGGGCCGATGGCGTTATACCTCGCCGAAACCAGCTGCATAATCAGAATGCTCGCCGCGTCCTCGTCTATGGGCTGCTGCTCCATAACCGCATCCAGCTGTTGGTGAAGTGCAGCCGCCTGCGGATTTTCGCTTGGCTGTACTTCTGGCGGCTGGATCATTTGGGGAATCTCAATCAGCCTGTTGAGTGCTGCCAGCACGCGCGGTTCTGCTTTTGCAGGAGAGATCCCTTTGCACAGACGGCTCAACGTTTTCTGTGCTGCCGTCTTTCGCGGCGAGCCTTGCTTGCCACTGCGTTTTTCAGCCGCTCCCTGGAACACACCCTTTTCAATGATAGGAGGGAATCCATTTTCTCCGATGTAGCAGGCATTTTCCAGTATCCGTGCAACCATATTTTTGTTCCACAGCTTATCCGGCTGATAGGTGACCGGTTGATTTCTGAGCATTCCGGTAATCTCAAGGTACGACGCACCAGACACATATTTCTCAAAAATCTCGTGCACCACAGCCGCTTCCGCTTCATGAATCGTCACTTCTCCCTGCTTCATCTGATAGCCGAAGGGGAGCTTTCTTTTGCCCATTATCTCACCGTCCTTTCGATGATTTCTTGCACTTCCAGCCCATTGAAGAGCCGGAATCTCAAGGTTACATTGCTTTCTATGACAATTTGCTCGACCAGCTCGCTGAACAGGGCTTCATCGAAGGTGTCCAGAAAATACGGACCGTTTTCGAGTATCTCGACAAGCTCTCTGGTCTGACTGATCGTCTTGTCTCCCGTCGCGTCCAGCATACACTCTTTTTCCTGTTTCGCGGTGCGAAGCTGCTCCGCAAGCCCGTTGGATTGGGATATAAAAAAGTCAGGATCGATGAGACCTTGCCTGTTCAGCTCGGCCAGCATCTGATTCTGACTGCTAATTTCTGAGATTTTCTGATTCAGTTCTACAACGTCCGCGCTCCAGAGCATCCGTTTGTTACGAACACTTTGCAGATTCGCAAGCATTTCGGAGAGAAGCGGCTGTGCCTGATGCTTAAGTTTATAGTACAGCCGCAGAAACGCTTTTTGAATCGAGTCTTCCGGAATTGGCTTGACAGGGCAGGCGTGCGAATCCTTTTTATGTACGGCGCAGACCCAATAGGTCGCGTCATTGCTGACGCTCCTGCGTGTTGGTGAACCGCAGCACCCGCACCGAATCATTCTCCGGAGCGGGTTCTCTTTTACGGTTTGCGAGATTGCGTATCTCTCGCGCCGCTCATGGCGCAGGTTCTGCGCTTTCTGGAAATCTTCCCTGCTGATAATCGCCGAATGATGATCCTCTGCATAATATTGCGGACGTTCCCCCTGATTGACAATCAGCCGGGGCGGGAAGGTATCCGTCATG
>CAJUSB010000182.1:3234-4727 GCA_910589115.1 uncultured Clostridia bacterium
TGCCAGCGGGAGTCGCCTGCGTAGAACTCGTTGGCGAGGATGTAAGCGACGGCTCGATACTGCCACGGCTTTCCGGACAGCGGCGCGACTTCCAACTCGCTCAGCTTGTCGGCGATCTCATCCTTGCTTTCACCGGACAGGTATGCCTGATAAATCCAGCGGACAACCTCTGCTTCTGCCGGTTCGACTTCGATTGTACGTTCGACCAGCCGATACCCATAAGGAACTGTCGATGGAATGAACGTTCCGGATGCCATACGCTTTTGGTAGCCCCACCGCATGTTGCCAGAGATAGATTGGCTCTCCGCCTGCGCGAGCGATGCGAACATTGCCGTCATCATTTCGCCGGACATTTTCGCGGTGTCGATGTTTTCCTTCTCAAAGTATACGCTGATGCCGAGCAGTTTCAGCTCCCGAACCAGTTCCAGGCATTCTTTGGTGTTGCGTGCGAAGCGGGAGATGGATTTTACCAGGATGCGGTCGATCTTTCCTTTTCGGCAGTCCGACAGGAGCCGCTGAAAGTCCTCGCGTTTCTCTGCGGTTCTACCAGAAATGCCCCGATCTGCATAAATATCGACTATTTGCCAATTCTCTTTGCTGGCAATCAGGTCGGTATAGTGCTTGCTTTGCGCATCGAAGGAGTTGATCTGGTCATCCGATGCGGTGCTGACACGAGCGTAAGCGGCTACGCGCAGCTTGATTTCCTGCGGCTGTTCCTTAGCGTTGATTATGATGACTCGCTGCTGGCTACTGCCTAATGCCGATGTGCCTTCCGTTAACTGCTTTTCGCTCATATCGTTCACTCCTTCCTATTAAAACCCGCTGTTTTCGTTACAATTACAATACCACATCTCACGCCGGAAAGCTACTGAAACCTGAAGAAAATCAGAGAGAAATTATGATGTCCGCACCGTACTGAACCGCGATCCGTACCGCGATTTTCTTTGCTTCGGCTTTCGTGCAAATCTTACGTTTTATCAGGTCGCGCAGCAGATTTACCACGCCGCAGTAGTCAACGTTCGCATTCCGAACAGCCATGGCTTCTCACCTCCATATGTTGATTTTTTCATGATATTGATACCACAAAAACGGAGACCACCACTTGCTTACTTTGAATCACCCATTTTTTCAGGTAAGGTGATCTCCGTTGCTTCTGATATCAAGATTTTAGCCGTATTCGACACTACTTCCCCGGCTAAAAGGGCGGTATTTCTGGACAGCGGCTGGCACACCGCTTCACGGGAGTCTCACCCCCGGCAGGATCTCTGTCGACCGCCCGTAGGCGGGAGTATCATTATCCCTGACGCTGTCATTGCGGAACAGCCCGCCACAGGCTGCTTTATGGTCGGATGGGAACCGCTTTGCACCTTACAAAAAATTATTGGCCGTCTTTTATAGAAACTCGCCAGGGCGGAAAAATCGAACAAAAACAATGGTAGCTGACTTCGTTTCCAAAACCCTTTTGCTTTCTACAGGTGGTCTTCGCGCATCCT
>CAJUSB010000183.1 GCA_910589115.1 uncultured Clostridia bacterium
ATTTGAAATCCATTTGGAGTATACTATTCCATTTTGAATTTCACGGATTCAGGTTTAATTGTAGATCCAAGGTCAGCAGAGGTCATGATACCATACCTTGACTTGGAAGGTTACGGAGCAGCCCTTGTCAAAGGGCTGAACGCCGAACTGACCGATTACGGTATGGTAGAACGCAAGGATCGGCAACCGGTTCACACACCAGAGGAACAGCCCCAGCAGGGAGGAATGGAGATGATGTAGTGAAGGGTTTCAAATATCTGGCTGAACTTCCCGGTACGCCGCAGGAACAGGCGTGGATGCGTGAGCGGCTTGACACGTTGAGCGTGAAAGAAGGCATCATCCTTACGGCGGCACTGGACGGCGACCCTCCTGGTATAGCCTCCGACGCAATCTGCCAACTGCTCACCCTTCCAGATTACAAAATCTGCGGTTATGCAGGGGATTACAAGCAACTGGGCGAATACGCTGCCAGCGAAGTTATGCTTCCGAAAGATGTGCGTCCGCACCTCAACTTGGAAAAGCTGGGACGCACATATGCGGAAGCCCATCCCGGAAAATTCTGTGAGGGCCATTATGTGGAGTTTCCAGAACAGCCCTCCGCACAGCGATATGATCCGCAAACCGGACAACTGCCCGAAGATACCGACTGGAGCGTCAAATTGAAAGTATCAACTTCTGCAAGTTCCGAAGGGGTATGGATTCGCTTCCCGGACCACCAAGGTGATATGGATAACAATCCGGATGAAATTTCACTGGCGTTGGATGCTCTGGGTGCAAAAAACATTCAAAAATTGACGGTGTTGGACACCCGGTGCGTGCTTCCTGGAACATGGAATCTGACGGAGCAATACAGCGACATCGCCGATCTGATGTATGACGCGAACGATTTGGGACTTGTGTTGGAAAACAGGTGTCAGAGATCGGACGATTTCAAAGATTTTCTGTGGGCGGCGTTGTAGTATGAAAACTGCCAGGACTTGCACCTTGCGCTGGAAATTGCTCGAAATCCGGAATTCTACGATTGGATTTCAAGCGACCGCTTGGAAGAAATTGCGAAAAAAGAATTACGGGATCAGGGTGTTTCAGAAGAAATTATCCGCTCGGATGCGATTGACTTAAAAGCTTACGGTGAAGAAATTCTAATCCAAAACGGCTACGTTCCGACATCCGATCAAACCGGTTACATTTTCAGCTCTTCACATGATGAGATTTCGCAGGATAACAGTCCAAAAGCGCCAGAAATGCAAATGTAAGATGATCAATAAATAGCGATTTAGGAGGAAAAATGTCAAACCCAAAACAACGTTTGGACAGCTCAAATGTTGCGGCTGACTGCAAAAATTGTCCATACTCTTCAATCGGTTTTCTGTGTGGCGGCAGCGATGGCGAGTGCATGAAAACGCGAATGCAAAAAATCCAAAATACGACAAAGAAGGAGGACGGTATTCATGGTTAGAACGGTGCTCAGCAATGCGGAACACCCCGAATACGGCTCCATACCGCTTGAGTTTCCGGTTCTGGACGAGCAGTACGGTCATGCAGTCGCCCAGCTGAAAATGCTCGGCATCGGCGCGGTTCAAAATTCGGACTGCAAAATCGATACGCTGAACAGCTGGTACACTGTGTTGAAGCCGCTTGCCGGTCAGGTGGTTAATATGGACGAATTGGACTACTTCGCCAAACGATTGGAAAGCTTCGACGATTATGAAGCGTCGCAGTTTCAGGCAATGGCAAGCAAATTGCAGCTGTCAAATATTCGTGATTTTATCAACTTAACTTTCAGTAGTCAGCAGGTGACAGTAATCACCGATTTCAGTGACTTGGAGCAGATCGGACGCAGCCACATTATGACGATTCGCGGCAGCGGGATACCTGCGGAGGAATATCAGCACATTGACGGCAAAGCAGAAGCGCTGAAACTTCTTCAAAGCGGAAACGGCAGTGTGACCCCATATGGTGTGGTTTACGACAATGGAATGAAGCTGGAACAGCACTACGACGGGCAACATTTCCCGCCATATCTGTACGAACCGTGTCGGATGGCAATCGAAATCCGACCGGCAAACGGCGACACAGGGGCAAGCGATTACCTGTACTTTCCAGCGCCAGATCAACAGCTCGCGCGAACACTGGAACGCGCCGGAGCGACCGACGCAGCCGATAGCCGAATGCAAATCACCGTGGATCAACTTCCCAAAGCAGTCTCCGAGAAAATTGATTTACAGCAGGAATCGCTGGTCGAACTCAACGGGATGTGCGAGGTCATTGCCAAGCTAACCCCGCAGGAGTGCAATAAACTGAATGCTGTCGTGTTAATGGCACAATCCCGATACGCCAGTGAAATCCGCCAGCTTGCCGAAAATCTGGAGCAGTTCGAGTTTGTTCCCGATGTGAAAACGCCGGAGGAATACGGAAAGTACATGATTCAGCAATCCGGGCGGTTTGAATACGACCCGAACTTGGAAGATTTCTACGATTTCCAAGGCTACGGCAGGCAGAAAGTCAGCGCGGAAAACGGGCAATTCAACGAGTACGGCTACATTTCCTATCATGGTATTTTGACACTGGACGAGTTAATGCTCCAAGACCCAGCCGAACAATATCAGAAAGAAACGGGAGGTATCACATTATGACCTTTGACAAAGCGAGGGTGGACGCATTGCGGAAGCAGTATCCGCCGGGGACGCGAATCAAGCTTGAGCATATGGACGATCCGTATCCGGTCGAGCCTGGGACGGGCGGAACCGTTCGGTTCATCGACGACCTCGGTCATGTTGGAGTGGATTTCGACAACGGACGTTCCCTGAGCCTGATTCCGGGGGAAGACAGCTTCAGCATCCAGCACTTGCAAAATCTGAACTTTTACATGCCGATGACGGTAAATGCTGAATGGGTTGATGAGTGGGGCGACTACATCAATGATGAACCGGAAAAGCTCACTGACCAGGAATCCATCGTCTATGCCGATGCTATTCGCGACGCAATTTTGAAGGAGCGTATGCCGGAGGAATCCGAGCGCGGACTCATGATTTACAGCAATAAAGATGACAGCATCAGCGTGAAGGTACAATCGCTGCGGTTTGATGTAGATGTGCGGCAGGGAAAATTGTGGGGCGTGGCAAAATGTGAACTTCGGGAACCCTTAAATGCCAGTGAAATGAGCAATTTGATCGACGCGATAGTCGGACAGGCTTCTGACGGTTTTGGAGAGGGATTCGAGCAGAGAGGGGTGAAAACCCCAGATAACAGTATGATTTATGCTTCCCTTTGGAGTGCTGACAAGACATGGACAATCCAGACAGAGCAGGAACGGTTCTCCCCGTCGGAGCTTCCGGAAGTCTGTCTTTCTACCTTGCCCTCGACCGGCGAAATTATCTGCATCAAGCGCGGCGAAAGCGGCTACTATCCATCCGAATGGGAGACGGGGAACGCGGAAAAGAACCGGCAAATCGTCGATTATCACAACCAGCGGCGCGGTATCACGCCTGCGCAGGAAGAAGCGATGGTCGGCGGCAGCATGTTCGGCTGGGATACTCCCGCCGCAGACCCCTCCCGCTATGAAAAGCTGGAAAACTCAACTCCAAGCATGAGCTTGTAAGTTAATATTATGATACCAACAAGGACCGTTTTTCGGAAAAGGACTGCGGCCCTTTTTTCGTACCCTTTTTCGGGAAACAGCCCTGGAAAAGGGAGGACAACATGAAATATGAACCCCTGGTAATGCACCTGAAAGTGGAGTGCAAAGGCAGAAAAAACGCAAGGAAAGGCTCCGAACTGGAACATTCCCTGCACATCAGTGGCAACGAGCTGCGGCGGCGCGTGAACCGGCTCCGGCGCGAAGGTGTGCCGATTGGCAGCAGCGCGGACGGCTATTACTACGCTGTCACGGCTGGCGAAGTTTACTCGACGATCCGCCAGCTTCGCGCGATGGCGAACGGGCTGGAAGCCGCAATCGTCGGGCTTGAAAACGCTCTGAACAGCTTCGGCGAGAATGAAGGCGGTGAGAATGAAGGCGGTGAGAGCAAATAAACAGCTTTATGAGTTGGATCGGCGGCAAGAAAGCCCTGCGCGATGTGATCGTTCAACGCTTCCCGCTGCACTACGAACGGTACATTGAAGTGTTCGGCGGCGGTGGCTGGGTGCTGTTTCACAAGCCGCCGCGCAACGATTTTGAGGTCTACAATGACCGCAACAGCCTGCTCGTGAACCTCTATCGCTGTGTCCGCGACAAGCACGATGAGCTGATTGACGAGCTGCGGTACGCGCTCAATTCCCGCGAGGAATTTGACCGTATCCGTACCGAGCTTGCGCGGGATAGTCCTGCAACGGACGTGCAGAAAGCCGCTTGGTTTTACCAGTTAATCCGCTACAGCTACGCTTCCGGACTGACCAGCTTTGGCGGTCAACCGCACAACATCCGCAAGGATTTCCCGTTGATCGAGCAGGCGCACATTCGGCTTGGCGACGTGGTAATCGAGAACCGTGACTTTGAAAAGCTGATCAAGCATTATGACCGTCCGGAGAGTTTTTTCTATCTCGATCCGCCGTATCATGCAACCGAGGGATACTACAAAAACATCGGCGAAGAAGGATTCACGGACAAAGATCATGTTCGGCTGCGGGACACGCTGATGCAGATTCAAGGCAAGTTTCTGCTGTCTT
>CAJUSB010000184.1 GCA_910589115.1 uncultured Clostridia bacterium
TAGGACGCCTCCCCGGCGAGGGGCGGGAGTCCAGAGGGCAGAGCCCTCTGGTGCCGTCCGCATAGGACGCCTCCCCGGCGAGGGGCGGGAGTCCAGAGGGCAGAGCCCTCTGGTGCCCGCTGCAGAGGCGAAACTAGATGGCGTTGATGTCTACCATCTCGCAGTTCTCAATCTGAATGTCACCCTCCAGGCAGCGCAGCAGCGCATCCGCCGTGTCCATGGAGGTCAGGCAGGGAATCGCACGCTCTACCGCCGTACGCCGGATGTGTACCGCCCCCAGCTCCGGATGTCGCCCCTTTACCGATGAGGCTATGACATAGTCGATTCTGCCGCTCTCTATCAGGTCTATGATGTTCGGTGAGGGCTCGTCTACGTTTCGTATCGCGTTCGCCGCTACCATGTGCCGGTTCAGCATGTTCGCCGTGCCGCTCGTAGCGTATAGCTCAAAGCCCAGCTTTTCAAAACGTTCGCCAAGGCGTATGGCCTCCTGCTTGTCCGCGTCCCGCACCGAAATCAGCACCGCACCTCGGCGTTTCATCTGAAAGCCTGCGCCCATTAAGCCCTTTAGCAAGGCCGTTCGGAAGGATTTCGATACGCCTAATACTTCACCCGTTGACTTCATCTCCGGACCCAGCTGCGTGTCTAAGTCCCGCAGCTTCTGGAACGAAAAGACCGGGACCTTCACCGCGTAATATTCGCGCTCGGGCAGCAGCCCCGTGCCGTAATCCATATCCCGCAGCTTTTCCCCAAACATGCAGCGCGTCGCAAGATCTACCATTGGTAAACCCGTTATTTTTGATATATACGGCACCGTCCGGGATGCGCGGGGATTGACCTCAATCACATATATCTGATCGTCATACAGCACAAACTGGATGTTTACCAGCCCGAGCACTGCGAGGCTTCGCGCCAGCGCCCGCGTGTACCGGATAATCGTATCCTTGTGACGGGCGCTGATCGTCAGCGACGGGTAAACCGAAATCGAATCACCCGAGTGTACGCCCGCACGCTCCATATGCTCCATTATGCCCGGGATCAGAATATCCTCTCCGTCACATATCGCATCGACCTCAATCTCCCGGCCCATCAGATACTTGTCAATCAACACCGGGTTTTCGACCTTTTCCCGCGTGATAACTCGCATATATTCCCGTACGTCGCTTTCATTATATGCAATTTCCATGCCCTGGCCGCCCAGTACATAAGACGGACGCACCAGCACCGGATATCCAAGGCGTCCCGCCTCCTTTACCGCGTCTTCCTCCGTGAAGACCGTACCGCCTTTGGGCCGCGGAATACCACACTTTTCCAGGATCTCATCAAATTTTTCCCGATCCTCCGCCGCGTCAATCGACCAGGCCGGTGTACCCAGAATTGGCACGCCCAGCCGTTCCAAATGCGCCGCCAGGTTGATGGCTGTCTGTCCGCCAAACTGCACAATCGCAAAATCCGGATGTTCCGCCATGACGACCCCGGTAACGTCCTCCGGGGTGAGCGGCTCAAAATACAGCCTGTCCGCCGTATCAAAGTCTGTCGATACCGTTTCCGGGTTGTTGTTTATAATAATCGTCTCGCAGCCAAGCCGCTGGAGCGCCCACACTGAATGCACCGAACAATAATCAAACTCAATGCCCTGACCGATACGGATCGGCCCGGAACCCAGCACAAGCACCTTGCGCCGGCCATCACCGGGCTTGACCTCGGTCTCGTCATCGTAGGACGAATAATAGTAAGGTGTTTCCGCATCAAATTCTGCGGCGCAGGTGTCTACCGTCCGGTAGACCGGCAGACGATGCTCCCGCTCTGCGGAACAGCCCGAAAGCTCCTCAATCGTACGATCGAGAAAACCCATCTTTTTAGCCCGCAGATAAAGGTCTTCGGTAAGGCCGTTTCCTGCCGCCGCAATCTCCTTTTCCATTGCGACAATCCGGTAAAAGCCGTGCAGGAACCAGGTATCAATTTTTGTGATTTCAAATACCTCTTCAATGCTCATCAGACCGCGCCGGAACGCCTCACTGATGACAAATATCCGCTCGTCATTGACCCTGTGCACGCCCGTGCGGATTTCCTCATCACTGCGTTCCCGCAGGTGCGGCATCATCAGGGACGTTACCTTCATTTCAATGGAACGTACAGCTTTCATCATAGCGGCCTCAAAGGAATTAGCGATTGCCATTACCTCCCCAGTGGCCTTCATCTGGGTACCCAGGGAATGGTCAGCATAAACAAATTTATCAAACGGCCAGCGTGGGAATTTCACAACGCAGTAATCAAGGGCAGGCTCAAAACAGGCAACCGTTTTTCCGGTAACGGCATTTTTGATTTCGTCCAGCCCGTAACCTACTGCGATTTTCGCGGCGACCTTGGCGATTGGATAGCCAGTCGCCTTGGAAGCAAGTGCGGATGAACGGGAAACACGGGGATTAACTTCAATCACAGCATATTCAAACGAAGTCGGATGCAGTGCAAACTGCACGTTGCAGCCGCCCTCGATGCCGAGTTCGGTAATGATATTCAGCGCAGAAGTGCGCAGCATCTGATATTCCTTGTCACAAAGCGTCTGACTGGGCGCGACAACAACCGAATCACCGGTATGCACGCCGACCGGGTCAATATTCTCCATATTGCATATGGTAATGACATTGCCCTTGCCGTCACGCATGACCTCGTACTCGATTTCCTTCCAGCCTGCGATACACTTTTCGACAAGGATCTCATTCACACGTGAATGCATAATGCCGGAGGCAGCGATTTCGCGCAGCTCTTCCAGCGTACCGGCGATACCGCCGCCCGTGCCGCCCAGCGTATAGGCTGGGCGGATAATGACCGGCAGCCCAATTTCAGCGGCAAATGCCTCTGCATCCTCTACCGTATGCACGACCTTTGACGCAATAATTGGCTCACCGATTTTCTCCATGGTGTCTTTGAACAGCTGGCGGTCCTCCGCCTTGGCAATGGTTTCGGGATTTGCACCGAGCAGGCGCACGCCAAACTGCTCCAAAAAGCCGTTCTCGCACAGCTCCATTGCAAGGTTGAGGCCGGTTTGTCCGCCCAGGGTCGGAAGCAATGCGTCAGGGCGTTCTTTTTTGATGATCTCCTGCACGGCCCCGGCGGTCATCGGTTCAATATAAATTTTATCGGCCATAGCCTTGTCAGTCATGATGGTCGCGGGATTGGAATTGACCAGCACGACCTCAAGCCCTTCCTCACGCAGCGCGCGGCAGGCCTGCGTGCCTGCGTAGTCAAATTCGGCGGCTTGTCCGATTACAATCGGGCCCGAGCCCAACACCATTACTTTGTGGATATCGGTTCTCAGCGGCATACGGCATCGTCCCCTTTCGCGTGTTCCATGTTGCTGACAAAGCGGTCAAAAAGGTATGCGGTATCCATAGGGCCGGGGCAGACCTCGGGATGGTACTGCACGGTAAAGACGGGACGGCCCGGATACTCAAGCCCCTCGGCGGTGCCATCGTTAAGATTGACGTAGCGCACCCGGGCGAGCCCTGCGGGAACGCTGTCAGAAACCACAGCATAACCGTGATTCTGACTGGTGATATAGGTGCGGCCGGTGTCAAGGTCTTTGACGGGATGGTTCACGCCGCGGTGTCCGTAGCGTAGTTTCTCGGTTTTTGCGCCTATAGCGAGTGCGAGCAGCT
This sequence comes from uncultured Clostridia bacterium, assembly GCA_910589115.1. Taxonomy (GTDB): domain Bacteria; phylum Bacillota; class Clostridia; order Oscillospirales; family Butyricicoccaceae; genus QXXE01. The sequence goes on from CAJUSB010000184.1 coordinate 3,657, forward strand.
GATGTCCGAGGCAGATACCGAAAACCGGCATACCGGTATCCAGCAGGCGGCGCAAATTATCAATAATCTCTATATTTTCAGCCGGGTCGCCTGGCCCATTGGAGAGCATCACGCCGTCAAAGCCGGAAAGCGCTTCAGGCGGAGTCAGTGCTGGCACAACAGTTACTTCACAGCCGCGCTTGCGCAGTTCGCGTTCGATATTGTACTTCACGCCGAAATCATAAAGGGCAACCCGCCAGCGGACAGAGCCGGAATCAGGCGGATAAACAACGGGACTGCTGCAAGAAACAGCTTTCACAGCATCGTGAACGGAATAATTTTTCATTTCCTGCACTTTAGCCGCATCAGGTTCAAACCCTTCGGAATAAATGATGCCGTTCATCACGCCTGCGTTGCGGATACGTCTTGTAAGCGCCCGGGTATCGATTCCGGCAATCCCCACAACATTCTGGTGTTTCAGGTATTCCCCCAGCGTGAGCTTGCATCTCCAATTAGAGGGATACTCACACAATTCACGCATGACAAAACCTGAGACCCAGCTTTTGCGGGACTCGTAGTCTTCAAAGTTGATACCGTAATTACCGATCAGGGGATAGGTCATGCAAACGGTCTGCCCGTAATAGGAGGGGTCGGTAAGGACCTCCTGATAACCGGCCATGCCGGTATTAAAGACGACTTCGCCGACAGCGGAGCCGTCTGCGCCGACGGCGTACCCAGAGAACAGCGTACCATCAGCCAAAAGCAAACAAGCCTTTTTCATTCGGAAACTCCTTTATTTAGACGCTCCTCGCCGGAGGGGCGTCCTACTCGGACGGCGCTCCTCGCCGGAGAGGCGTCCTACTCGGACGGCGC
>CAJUSB010000185.1:0-652 GCA_910589115.1 uncultured Clostridia bacterium
CCTTCCTTCTAACAACAGCAATTGGGTTAATTTTCAGCAGGACTACACACTAGTTGTTGCCCATGCCGGGCGCAGTTACAAGGGTCTTTTTGCTAACACAGTTAGCAAAAAGACCACACATTTTCTGCTATTTGTCAAGTGTTTTTTCTAAAATTGTTACAAAAAAACTGGACCTCTCATTTCTGTGAAGTCCAGCTTGTCTTAACTTAATGACATTGCCTTATCTACGCAAAGCCCTTTTTCAAGCTGCTCTGGTCGCCGCCTTTCATGAACCCGTATTTTCAGCCTTTTATCAAAAGAAACGCGCTGAAGGAAAGCACCATCTGACCGCTATCGGAGCAGTTGCACATAAGCTCTGCAATGTCATATTCGCTGTCCTCAAAAACAATCAACCTTACCGCTCTCAAAACCTTTGATTCTACCATCGTTTCATCCGGCCTGCTCAAGAGGGCTTGCACTCTTGTTGTGCATATTTTTCCATCTTATACGATCCAATCTTTTTTGATTACCCTCTTGACTTTTTATAGTTGAACTTTCCCCACAAGGTCTTGCGATCTTGCAGGGCCCCCATCTGCCGGGGAAATCGGCTGGCCGCTCATGGCCTGCTGTTCCAGCTGGGCTACGGTCGGCTCTTTGGGACCGTTGTTGATGA
>CAJUSB010000185.1:662-4459 GCA_910589115.1 uncultured Clostridia bacterium
GGATAACGCACCATCCTGCCGGATGGCAACGATGTCGCTGACACTCATGGAGGGTCTTCCTTGGGGAGCGTTGTTGAAGCGGTAAAACAGCTGCTCCGCCACAGTCTCCGGCGTGTCTTTGCCGGAAAGCGGTGTGGTGCAGATCAGGGTGATATTGACAATATCATATTGATAGCTCAAAGAACATAAAGAAACACCATAAGAAAGTGAAAAGCACTACCTCCAATGACAAACAGATGGAACAGCTCGTGAAATCCAATGCCAATATTCGGTTTTTTCACGATGTAGACGATTCCACCAAGCGTATAGCAGATGCCGCCAGCCGCCAACAAAGCAACAGCAGGAGCAGGCATACGCAGAATGGTTCCGAAATCAACCATAATCGCCCAACCAAGTACAAGATAAAGTGCAGTACCGATCATCCGTGGAGCATCAATCCACAGCAGCTTGACAGTAATGCCGAACAGTGCAACCGCCCAAATAGCAATCGTAAAATAAATTGACCGTGGGGCAGCCATAAATTTGAGCAGAACTGGCGTATAGCTTCCGGCAATCAGGACATAAATCATGCTGTGATCAATCTTTTTCAAACGACGTATTATCTGTTCGCTGCGCAGTGAAAAATGGTATACGCTGCTAGCAGTATACAACCCGATAAGCGACAGTCCAAAGACCATCACAGATACTGCTGTACGCACGCTTGCACCGCACAGACCTATATGGATCAGCATGGCCAGCAGGCCAGCCCCAGACAGCACAGCGCCTATGAAGTGTGAATAACTGGAAAACGGCTCTCTGGCTTTCGCAAATAACTTCGGCATAACAAAGCGCTCCTTTCTGAATGTGGTTTTAATTACTATGTTATATGTAGTATACACCCACTGCAAAAGAAATGCAAGTCCTTCTTGAAGTTTTTTCGCACATCCGTTATAATAGAAGAGCCGCCAGACAAGCCCGCTGTTATAAAAATCCCTATGGCTGTTGGAAGGCTAAGGAGGCTCAAAATGTTTGAAAAAATTGTGTGCGAAGTATTTGCTGACCATGATCTGCTGCCGGAAGACATCCCGCGGTTGGACCTGTATATGGATCAGGTGCTCACATTGTTTGATGAGAATCTGAGTGATAATAAACGTTCCTCAAGTGACAAACTGATGACGAAAACGATGATAAACAACTATTCTAAGGAGCGCTTGCTGCTGCCTGTAAAAGGGAAGAAATATACACGACAGCATATCATGCAGCTGCTTTGTATTTATCAGCTAAAGCAGGGGCTGCTGTTGTCCGATATCAAATCGCTGACTGCCAGAAGTAACGAGATTGATTTTGAATACTGTTATCAGAAGTTCCTGGAAATTAAAGATGGTCTCCGTCAATTTGTTCCGCCAGAGCTGGTCAAAGCTGCCGGTACAATTGATCTAAATGACCCACAGGCCGCCTTATCACTTTGTTTATCATTGACCGCGATGTCCACATATATGCGCCGCCTGTGTGAAACCGTAATTGACCACCTGGCGGAAAAAAATGAATAGACGCGCTTGGGAGCGTGGCCAAGTATTTTTGTAACTGGTAACACTTTAAGTGCATTGTAATGACATAATACGTATCTCTTTTATATTAGCCACTCCTATTATGACTTTGTTATAGCACGTCAGTTATGGGCAACAACGTTTCAAAATGATTTTGACAAAAGGCGGTATCAATGATATGTCCACCATACCCAGACCAACCTTTCTGCATTTACTGAAACTTATCTGCCGTGTGCTTCTGTTCCTTGCAGCCGCTGTATCTCTGGCGCTGCGTAAAAGATTTCCGACGCTCAGCCCGGTGCCAGTCTTTGCCGTTATCTGGTTGTTTTTTGCTGTAGAAATGCTGATACGGTTCAAGCCTGTTTCATATGAAAGCATAGGCTGTCAAAAACAATATGCGCACACCTATCAGCCTGCACAACCGCAGTCCGCGCCTGTACTTCCGTCAGCCCGCAGGATCCTTGCCGTCGCAGCCGTATGGCTGGCATTCAATGCCGTTATTGGCGCAGCCTACTTAAACGGTCATTTAGGCAAAGGTGCACTGATATTATTTGCATTGGCATTTGCAGTATGTGATATGCTCTGCGTACTGGTTTTCTGTCCGTTCCAGAAATGGATTATGAAAAACCGCTGCTGTATCAGCTGCCGGATCTATGACTGGGATTATGCAATGATGTTTACACCTCTGCTGTTCATCCGCAGTTTCTATACCTGGAGCCTGCTGCTGCTCGGCATTGCATTTTTGGTAAAATGGGAAATTACCGTCCGGCGGCACCCGGAACGTTTTTCTGTCACAACCAATGCAGCCCTGTCCTGTGCTGCCTGTACCGAAAAACTGTGCCGTCATAAAAAACTGTAACCAACCGCGCCTCTCCTGCTTATAATGGGGTAAAGGAGGGTGATGTGCCATGTGCTTTCACCGCTGCCCAATCGGCCTGGGCCTTTTCTTATTCGGTATAGGTATCCTGGTCGGCGGCGTCATACCGTATCTGCTGGCGAAGTGGGCACTCGCCATTGCCCTGATCATTGCGGGAGTTATCCTGCTGAAATCGTGCTGCTAGGAGGAGAAGCTATGAAAGTCGTCGTTTGGAAAAGCCCCAGATATTTGAACGGTCTGCTGCGGAAGCTGTTCGGGTTCGGCAAGGATGACGCAGAATAATCGGTTTACATCCGTCGCACAAAGGGCGGGCACGGCTGACAGCGGCTGTGCCCGCCTTTTTAATAACGGTGCGGTAATTTTGAAATTGAAAACGAGAAAAACGAAGCATAGGTGAGAAAACAGGCGTTTGAGCGAGTTCTCTTGGGTATAAATTAAATTCTTCCAAATTTGTGTTGACATTACGGTTTTGATGTGGTTTAATAAGAAAGGTTCATTTAGAGCCCTGAAAATGTATCATCTATAATAATATATGGAGGAAGTAATCATGTCCACTTTTATGGCAAAAGCAGAAACGCTTGAACGCAAGTGGTATGTGCTGGATGCCGCGGGCAAGCCGCTGGGCCGCACTGCTGCAGTCGCTGCAATGATCCTGCGCGGCAAGCATAAGCCCGAATTTACCCCCCACGTTGACTGCGGTGATTTTGTAATCATCGTAAACGCGGACAAGGCAGTCCTGACCGGCAAAAAGCTGGAGCAGAAGTATTACCGCCATCACTCCGGCTGGGTTGGCGGACTGAAGGAAGTACAGTACAAAACCATGATGTCTGAAAAGCCGGAGACCGCTATGCACCTTGCAGTTAAGGGGATGCTGCCGAAAAATTCTATCGGCCGCCAGTCCGCAACCCGGCTGAAGGTCTATCGTGGCCCCGATCATAAAAATGCCGCTCAGAAGCCCGAAATCTGGGACAAGTAAGGAGGAATTTGACTTATGTATACCCCTAAGAAAGCATATTTCTACGGCACCGGCAGAAGAAAGTCCTCTGTAGCCAGAGTTCGTCTCTTCCCCGGTGGTACTGGTGATATTAAAATCAATAACCGTACAATCGACAATTATTTTGGACTTGATACCCTCAAGCTGATTGTCCGTCAGCCGTTGGAGGCAACCAATACAACTGCAAAATTCGATATCGAATGCACTGTTTCCGGCGGTGGCTTCACTGGACAGGCTGGTGCGATCCGTCATGGTATTTCCCGTGCACTGCTTCAGGCAAATGCAGAGGAATACCGCCCTGTTCTCAAGGCTGCTGGTTTCCTGACCCGTGACCCGAGAATGAAGGAGAGAAAGAAGTACGGCCTCAAGGCGGCCCGTCGCGCTCCGCAGTTCAGCAAGC
>CAJUSB010000186.1 GCA_910589115.1 uncultured Clostridia bacterium
ACAAAACAGTGCAAAATGAGCATGTGATTTTACGACGAGTTTCACGGATTCAGGAGGTATATACCGGATTTGTTGTTTCAATTATTTTTTCCATATTCATTGGCAATTTCAGTTGGATCGATGTATAATATCTTCCTGTGGTATTCATTTGTTTGCAATTAAAATTTTATTACAAACCGGCTGCTCCTTCAATCGGGAACAGCCGGTTCTTTTTGGGGATCAGGGGCCTTTTTTAACAGCCCCATTTTTTTGCTTGGAAGGCAACAGAAAACCTTGGAATCTGTATTCACAGACTGTCAGTTTTGCAAATTGTGAATACAGGTTCTTATTTTATCCAGCAAAAGTATTTATTGACGGCGGATGCTGGGCCGGAACAGTTTCTTTTTCAGGTGCTTCCAGTTGAACGGAATCAGCGGGTACAGGTAACACTGTCCGTCAAACGTTTTGTTGGAAACCAGAATAATCAGGATGGCCACCATGCCTCCCACCAGCCCCCACAGGCCGAATACAGCCGCCAGCACAAGCAGGCCAAGGCGCATGAACTTCATCGCGTAGCCGAGTTCCCAACTGGGCTGGTTGTATCCGCCTAACGCAACAAGCGCCATATAAAGCATGGTTTCCGCAGAAAACCATCCAGACTGCACTGCAAAGTCCCCAACTACAATACCCGCAATCAGGGAAAGGGAAGTCGTGAGCATGGAGGGCGTGGAAAGGGTGGCGAGCTTGAGCCCGTCAATGCCGACCTCAAGAATCATCAGCTGCCAGAAAATCGGGACAGCCGGTGTTTCCGCAGGCAGGAGAAAAGAAAATTCCGGCGGCAGCCAGCCCGGGTTTTCGGTCAGCAGCAGCCAGACCGGCGTGAGCAGGAGCATTAAAAGCAATACAAAATACCGTGTTAAACGCAGGTATGTGCCGGTCAGCGGTGGAAAATAATAATCATTTGTTTCCTCAAGCACATCAAAAATGGTGGTAGGAAGAATCATGCAGGCCGGTGCATTGTCAACCAAAATCACGATATCCCCTTCCAGGATCTGCGCTGCCGCTGCATCCGGGCGCTCAGTGTATTTGAATTTCGGAAAGGGGTTATACCACTTGTGCCGGAATAAGATTTCAGACAGGCTTTCCTGATTCATGGTCAGTGCGCCGACCTTGGCGTTTTGCAGGCGGTCGCGTATTTTTGCCAGCAGTTTTGGATCGGCGGAGCCATCCAGATAACACAGTGCAACATCAGTCTGTGAAAGTGTTCCTACTGCGTGATACTCCATACGCAGCTGGGGGGAGCGAATCCTCCGGCGGATCAGGGCGCAGTTGAGCACCATTGCCTCAACAAAGCCGTCATGTGAACCGCGCAGCACCTTGTCTTTCTCCGGCTCTGCCGTGTCTCGCTGGGGATAGGTTCGGATATCCAACAGGACAGCCGATGAAAAACCATCAATCAGCAGGCAGGTCTGCCCGGAAAGGATGGACGTCAATATCTTCTGCATATCGGTTTCAAGTGCGGCTTCGCAGTACGGCACCGCGCGGGAAAGGAACGCCTCCGCACCGGTAAAAGCCGGGTCGTCTGCGGTCAATGCAAAAAAGAATTCGAGTAGCTTTTCAAACAAATCGTCCTTTACAAAGCCGTCAATCAAATAAAATGCAGCATCCCGTCCGCCCAGGCGCACCGGACGGCGGATGATATCAAAACTTTGATCAATATGGAGCGCATTGGTAAGCATATAGTCATTTTCAGCAAATATCCGGGTCATGGAGAGTCCTCCCTGTAGTTACCTTTCTTGAATCATAAGCACTGCTAAGAAGCTGGATTTCTTAAAAACCTGCTTTGGGTCAGCGTGATCCCGCGCCGGACGGCGGAAATTATCTTTGACTGACGGAAAAAGTTGCGTGCATTGCTCATCGTCAAACATGTTCCAGTATGTGCACAATCCTCCGATAGCATACCAAAGCGGCAGTCAAAGGCCGATTTTCGACATTTTCCTACATTGCGGTGAACTTTACAGCGTGATTTGGCCACGTGCATTATAATTATGAATGTTTTGTTAAATTTCATAAAAACAAGGCTCAAACCAGTCGGTTTTGTGGTAGAATAGTTCTAAAGGCAAGCTGCCGCAACTGAACGGAAGGGTTTGATCGCATGAATGTAAAATGTACTCAAAATATGTTCAAAAGCGCAAACGGGGTGTCAAATGTCTCCTATTACATCCTTTGCCCGGAGGATGTCCCAATCCGTGGAGTTGTGCAGATCATCCATGGGATGTGCGAATATTTTTCACGGTATACATTTTTTGCAAAATATTTATGTTCGCTGGGACTGGCTGTCTGCGGACATGACCATGTCGGGCATGGAGCCTCCATCTCTAAACCAGATGATTTGGGCTTTTTTGCTCCGAAAAATGGCTGGCGTGTGCTGATACAGGATGCAGAAACGCTGACTGATTTGATGAAAGCACGCTATCCAGAGCTTCCATATTTCCTGTTGGGGCATTCTATGGGTTCGCTGGTTGCGCGGCTTTATCTGACCGAATACGGCAGCCAGCTGACAGGCGCAATGATCTGCGGCACAGTCGGGCCAAACCCGATGGCGAAAACAGGGATACGCCTGTCTGATTCGGTGGCGCGCGCCAAGGGAATGACATACCGTTCCGGGATTCTTTCTCGGCTGGCATTTAAGGGTTATAACCGGCGAATCAAGCCCGCAAATTCTCCGTTTGATTGGCTCACAAGAGATGCACAGGTGGTTGAGCTGTATGAATCGGACGAGAAGTGTAATTTTGTTTTTACGGCAGTCGGATTCCGGGATTTGTTTACACTGGTAGTACAAGCCAATTCGATCCGGTGCTACCGGCAGACGCCGCATCTGCTTCCGCTGCTGCTGATCGCGGGCGACTGCGATCCGGTCGGTGGTTATGGGGAAGGCGTGCGGCAGGTTGCAAAAATGTACCGTTCCTCGGGACAAAAAGATGTTGACGTGATTTTTTATAAGGGTGGACGGCATGAAATCCTGAATGAAATCAACCGGCTGGATGTATTTGGTGATATTTCGCACTGGCTGGAGGAACGGTTGCAGCCGCCCGCCCCAAAAACGGAATAACCTGCTGTACCAGCAGGAAACAGAAGGGGCTATTAAAAAACAGCCCTGATCCCCAAAAAGAACCGGCTGTTCCCGAGTGAAGGAGCAGCCGGTTTGTGGTAAAATTTTAATTGCATTCAAATGAATGCAATTAAAAAATATTATACACCAATCCAACTGAAATTGCCAGTGGATATGGAAAAATAGTTGAAACAACAGATCCGGTATATTCCTTTCAAGAAGTGGTGGGACATATTGATCTAAACAAATATTTTGCAGGAAAGGACTGCAAAACAGGCCGCTCAAGATATGACCCGAAAAACTCTTGAAGGTAGTGCTGTTCGCATTTGTGGAGTATGGATATCCTTTGCTTCGAGGAATTGAGAAACTCTGTAAGACAGATATCCGATTCCTATGGCTTTTAGATGAGATGCCTGCACCGAGCTATGCAACACTCTGCACATTCATCAATGAAGAACTGAATGGTCCGCTTGAGGAAATCCTGCGTGAAATCAACAGCTATATTTTCCGTCAGGAACAAGTGGATTTGAACCATGTGTATATAGACGGCACAAAAATAGAGGCGAATGCAAATAAATACACCTGGGTATGGAAAAAGAGTTGTGAAAAGAGTATCCTCCGCGAATTTGGGAAATTGACAAAGGCGATACAGGAAGCAAACGAAACGCTGCTGCAATACTAGAGAGCGAAACTGGAGCTTCGGGAAGAGTACAGTATGGATTATCTGGAGCTTGTGCTGGGACAGCTTTTAAAAGCTGCCGACATTTCTGCTGCGGATTTTGTACATGGTTCAGGTCGGAGGAAAACCGAAGTCCAGCGTTTATATGAGCGAATTGACGAAAGTCGGAAGAAACTGAGGAGGCACTACCAAAGTGTCGAAATTTGTGGAAAGCATCGCAATAGCTATTCCAGGTCCAATCATGACGTAACTTTTATTCGTATGAAAAGAGACTATATGGGTAACGACCAGCTGCTGCCAGCCTATAATATCCAGATGGGTATCTGTGATGGATATATTGCTGTATATAACATTTTCCAATATGCAGCGGATTCGGACTGTTTTCAGCTGCTTATGGAGCAATTTCATAAAAACTACGAATTTTATCCCAAATATCCAGTAGCGGATGCAGGGTATGGGAGTTACAATAACTACCTATATTGTGCAGAACACGGCATGGAAAAACACATGAAATTTACCATGTGAAAAAGAAACAAAGGACCGGAAATATTATGACGATCCATATCGTGCTGTAAACTTCAACCTGAATCCGTGAAATTCAAAATGGAATAGTATACTCCAAATGGATTTCAAA
>CAJUSB010000187.1:0-2056 GCA_910589115.1 uncultured Clostridia bacterium
TATGGTTCTCGTCCTTCATTTCAAGCTGCCGGAACAGCTCGTCAACCGGGCTTTCGTAGTTCTCGTCCTCCTCGCTGGCGGCGGCATTCTCGATCATATACATCACGGTCGAAAAGTTCTGCTCCTCCTTTGGGGCTTCGTGCAAAAGGTACAGAATGAACGCGGTGAGCAGCGCGGTTTCGGCCTTCTCCCAGAACGGGTCATTCTGGGACGCGCCTTTTGGAGTGGTGTTTCGTATCAGATTTGTCACCAATTTCAGCGCATCGGTGTCCGAACGCAGATAACAGAACGGATTATAGCCGTCCGACCGCGCCATATTGACCAAATCCAGCACCACCACTTCATAGCCCTTTTTCTCCAGAAGCGGGGCGACTGCGCGTGCAATTTCGCCCTTTGGATCGGCAACGATGTACGAACAATTACACTGCATCAGATTCGGTTTTGCATAAAACCGAGTCTTGCCCGCGCCGGAGCCGCCAATCACCAGCACATTCAGGTTACGGCGGTGCTTGCGCCCGTCTAAACCCATGCGGATATGCGAGGTTAAAATAATGTTATTTTCCGGGGCTTTGTGTTCGCGGTAAACCGCATTGATCTGCTTTGCATCACCCCATTTTGCGGAGCCGTGTTCCTCACCGGGCCGCCGGTTTCCCTTCGAGGAATAGTAGGCGGAAATCGCCAAACCATACAGCACCAGCGCACCAAGGATGCAACGCGGCGTGTAGGGTGTCCAGCGCAGGGCAAAGGGGTTCTGCATGACTGCGGAAAGCCCGTCCAGCCAGCCAATCAGGTTGATGTTTTCGCCACAGCACTGCGCCGCCAGCGCACCAAGCCAAATAATTGGCAGGACAAGCGCCGCCCAGAGGACGACGCTGTTCTGATTCCTTCTCATTTTAGTAGCCAGTTTTCGGCAGCTTCGGCGCAGGCTGCGTACTGTAAATCGTCGTCACCCAGCGGTCGGTCGCCATGATCCAGCGAGTACCCCAAAGACCGCCAACGTCCGCCTGATTGACAAAACTGGTGTTGTTTGCAAGGTTCGAGAGCGCCTTGCAGTAGATGTGCGGCGCTTCGACCTGTGCAAAACCAGCCTTGACCGTCCCGAAAGAGAACATCACTTCGGTGACATACTCGTTTGACGCCAGCCCCAACGCAGTCGGGGAAGCGTCAAGCACATAATTCTGGCTGGTCAACAGATTATCCGCCAGCGTCGTGTAGTCGCGCTGATTCGTCTTAAAGACGATTTTATAGGATAACTGCTGATTGTACGTTCCGGTGACGATTTTCTGCAAAGGCGCAGCGCTCGGCAGCGTATCACGCCAGTAGAAGCTCGAAAGGGAAACCGTGGAATTGTTTGCAATCCGGCTGAAATCATAGCGGATTTCCTGTCCGGGGACGATCTGCGTGTAGCCGCGTTTGCTGATGGAAACGTTGGTAAACGACGATTCATCAAGTACCTCGATCCGGGCGATCTGCCCTTCGTGCTCCAGATAAACCGTGGTTTCTGCCGGATTGATCGCGTAAAAATCAGGAGCCTGAATCTCGCGCACGATGTACCGGCTGAGCGGCAGCGGCTTCGAGCTGGCAAGCCCCCGCGCGTCGGTTTTCACCGTGTCGACAACGTTTCCAGCCTTGTCCACGATTTCAAAAACTGCCCCTTCCAGCAGCGTCCCGGCAGGGAATCCGTTGTAGGTATTGTCATTCGCGGACTTTTTCACGATTTGGATTTGCGCCAGGATCGGCGTATTTTTCCACGTGATTTCACTGGTCGAACCGTATTGGATATGGAAAGTTTTCACCGTATTATCGGCAATATATCCGTCTGCTGGCTGGATTTCACGAATAAAATACTTGCCGTCGTCCAGTTCCCTGTCGATGTAGATGTAGCCGTCCTGATCGGTTTCGACTTCCATAATCGGGTTACGGTTTGCGTCGGAAATCAGGAATTTCACGCCGTAAATGCCGTTCCCGGTTACGCTGTCGACTTTGCGGAGCAGGATGGACGCGCTCTTGCGATTGGTTATGGTTAGCTGCGCGTTTTCGCCGCTCTTGATTTCGA
>CAJUSB010000187.1:2156-4385 GCA_910589115.1 uncultured Clostridia bacterium
CATACGTCTGGTGATCCTTGATTTCAATGGTTTTGGGCGTATTGTCCAGCAAATATCCGGGCTTCGCCTGCACTTCCTCCACGATATAACCACCCGGCGCGAGGTCGGGAATGGAAATGTAGCCGCGTTCATCGGTATGGTATTCGCCGCCGGATTCGCCTACGACTGTGCCGTCTGTTTTCGTGATTTTGAAAATGACATCCGAAAGCGGCTCCTTCGTGACGGAATCCATCTTTTTCAGGAGCAGTCCGCCGAGCGGTTCATTCTCGACCGTGATTTTGCGGGTTTTGCCGGCTTCAACGTTCACGACCTGCGCAGCATCATCCAGACGATAACCGTCCTTTGCCTGCGTTTCCATAATCGTGTAGTCGCCGCTCGGGATGTGGTCAAGCTGGATCACGCCGCTGCTGTTCGTAGTGTAAATGTCGCCCGGATAAGCGTTGCCATTGCAGCCTTTGATTTCAAACTTTACGCCGGAAAGCGGTTCGCGCGTCACGCTGTCAACCTTTGTAATCACGAGACAGCCCTTTTTCGTATTCGTAAAATTCAAAACCTGCGTGTCATCTGCTTCAATCACCACGGTCTGCGGCGGTGCGTCCAGAATATAGTCGTCAAGCGTCTTCGTTTCGCTCACAATATACGTGCCCGGTTTGAGCTTGGAAAGGACGATTTCGCCGTTTTTATCGGTCGTATAAATCCCGTTGGAGGAAGTCAAACCTTCATTATCTGGAACAAGCTCACCGTTCGCAGTGGTGATCTTAAACTCAACACCCGGCAGCACTTCTCCGGTCTGACTGTCGGTTTTGACGACAACCAGATTTCCTTTCGGTTTATTGAACACCTCAAGCAGATACGTCTGGTGATCTTTGATAGTGATGGTCTGCGGGGTATCATCCAAAATATAGCCCGGTTTGGCCTGCGTTTCCTTCACGACATACGTGCCAGGGGCAAGGTCGGGGATGGAAATATAACCATCCGCGTTTGTACGGAATTGCCCGTTGGAAGTGCCTACAGGCGTACCGTCTGCGGTCAAAACGGTAAAGGTCACATCTGAAAGCGGCTCCTTATTCGACGCCGACATTTTCTTGATAAGCAGTCCGCCGAGCGGTTCATTCTCGAACGTAACCTCTTTGCAAGTCCCGGCTTCGACCTTCACCGTATGCACGGTATCGTCCAGCCGATAACAGTCCTTTGCCTGCGTTTCTACGATGGAATAGCAGCCGCTGGGAATGTGGCTCAGGCGGAACATACCGTTTGCATCCGTGGTATACGTCCCCGCCGGATAGTCACAGCCATTGCAGCCTTTTACCTCGAATTTTACGCCGGAAAGCGGTTCATGCGTTACGCTGTCGATCTTTTTCACGACTAAACAACCCTTCGGAGTATTCGTAAAAGTAAGCGTTTGAGTATCATTCGCTTCCACAACAACCGTCTGCGGCTGCGCGTCCAGAACGTAGTCAGGCAGGGTTTTCGTCTCGACAACGGTATATGTGCCGGGTTTCAGCTTATTGATCTCGATAACGCCGTTTTCATCCGTCGTAAAAATGCCGTTTGTCGAGGTCTGCCCCTCATTCCCGGAAACCAGTTCGCCGCTGGAAGTCGTAATCTTAAACTCCACGCCTTTCAGCGGTTCTCCCGTAATACTGTCTTTTTTGACCACAACAAGCCCGCCTTTTGGCTGGTTGAAAAACTCAACGGTGTACGTCCGATGGTCCTTAACCTCAATCGTTTTGGGCGTATCGTCCAGCAGGAAGCCCGGTTTGGCCTGCACTTCCTGAATGACGTAACCCGCCGGTTCCAGGTCGGGGATCATGATGAATCCGCGTTCATCCGTGCGGAATTCTCCGCCCGAAGTGCCAACCGCCGAACCGTCTGCGCGTGTAACTTTGAAAATCACGTCGGAAAGCGGTTCTTTGGTTACGGAGTTCATCTTTTTAATGAGCAGCCCGCCAAGCGGTTCATTTTCAACAGTGATTTCTGTTGTTTTCCCCGCTGCAACGGTCGCCGTGCGCGTGGTGGTATCGAGCTTATAGCCGTCCTTCGCGCGCACTTCCGTAATCGAATAACTGCCGTTTGGAAGATAGTCGAGCTTGATTTGCCCGCTGCTGTCCGTCGTGTGGGAAGTGGTCGGATAGCCGTCGCCCTTGATTTCAAAGGTTACTCCGGAAATCGGTTCGCGGGTGATGCTGTCGATTTTTTTGACAATCAAACTGCCCTTTTTCGTGTTCA
>CAJUSB010000188.1:0-1677 GCA_910589115.1 uncultured Clostridia bacterium
TCGGCTTGATGGTCGATAAACCGTTTTCCCGGCAGATTTCGTCAGCCGTTTTTCGGATGCCGTCAAAGTAATTGGCGAAGCTGTCACGAAACATTTTGCCGGTTATGAGATTTACTGAATTGAATACAATATGACAGTGAAGGTGTGCCTTGTCTACGTGCGTCGTGACAACGGATTGATACTCGTCTTTCAGAAAGCGTGCAACAAGTTCACAGCCTAATTCATGCGCTTTTTCTGGTGTAACCTCACCCGGCTTGAATGAGAAGATCACATGATAGCCCTGCACTCGTTTGGCGCTGTCCTTTTTCCATCGACGCTTGACCATCTGCATATCCCGGAATGCGGTTTTGATCTGGCAGTGAAACGCCGACTGCAAAGTTCCGGTTTTGTCCATATTCCCTATGTAGTTCAGAGCGTTCTCTAAATCGGTCTTTTCAGGATTGCTGACATAGTTCAGGCATACATCCAGCCGTGTACGGATGGGGATGATTTTGGTATATGCCATTAGTAGTTCTCCATCACGACTTGCCAAACCTCCTCCAGCAGTTTCCGAAGCTCTTTTACCTGCGAAGAAGTAACGGAGCGGGTCGCATTCGCGGTGTGTGCGATTTGGTTGATGTTGTTTCCGATTGCAGAAAGCTGCCGGAGAAGTGCTGCCGTGTCCCGCTCTGGCCGCGGCTTCACGTCCAGCCCCATCAATAATCCGCGGAGGATATCGGATGCGCTTTGTCCGCTTTTGTCCATCTGCTGACGCAGGTGGTGATACTCAATTTCGGAGAGCCACGCGCCCACGAATTTCTGTTTTGAACGCACTCACGCGTACCTCCTTTTCCGGGGTTTTAGGGGTGTTCCCCTAACCAGTGGTCGTTTGTGTTAAACAAATGACATGCTGGCTATTACAAGGCACGGGCGGAGCGCGTGCCTTTCCGATTTCTATCCTCATCCGTTCATCCCTCGCTTTTAAGTCGAGTTTTCGGCAGTCGCCCTGACGGTCTGGAAGCCGCTGCGTCTGTCAGCGGGAAACGCTCGAAAGCGTTCATTTCATCCAGCAGCGCACAGATCGGCCAGTCCTCAGCGAAGCCGTTGACCATGCGGCACTGGTGCGCGACCTCCAGTGGGTCGGCAAATTCCGAAAGCGTCTGCACCTCGCCAAGCGTCAGCCGGTGACGGATTTTCAGGGTGCAGTGCGTGTCCGCAAGGCTCTGCAATCGGTAGACACTCTCAATGGTAGGGTGCGCCCCAAGCAGCGCTGCTTGATCGAGCAGGCTCTGGTCAAGCCGTTTCATCAGCTTCCATTTCTCCTTAAATCCCATGCTTCAAAACCTCCTGTTTTTCATACGTTTCGTTTTCCTCTTTTGCAAAGCGCTCATCCAGTGCGGCAACCGTCCAGCCTTTGCGGAATTGTCCTAATGGCGTGTCGCCAAACTGTGCGCGGGCACGAGCATCCAAGTCCATCAATCGCTTCCATAATTGGGGGTGGTGGGCGCGGAGCTTACGCAGCTCTCCGATGCGTTGAAAGGGGCAGCAAAAGCATGATGCGCGGCGGTAAATCTGGTACAGCCCGCCAAAGTCAAACCCTCGGTCATAACAGATTTTCAGTGCATCGGCTTCGGTGACGCCCCATTCTACAAGTGGGTATTTATCGGACTTGCAGCGCCACGCTTCATCAGCCGCGAT
>CAJUSB010000188.1:1777-4385 GCA_910589115.1 uncultured Clostridia bacterium
CGGAACAGGTGCTCATCCAGTTTTGCAAGATGCTCATACATTTTCGGAAATTCCATCCCGGTATCAGCCGTCAACACATAATCGATCGGCATTTCTTTCTCGATCATCAGGAGCAGGAGCGCCGAGCTGTCCTTTCCTCCGCTCACCGTCACACAGCTGATAACGTTATCAGCTTGTCTGTTCATCGTACCTCCTCCTTGTGGCCGCGCGTCTTCGCGCGGGACGTGATGCCCTTCATCGCGCATAGCATTTCGTTGAAATCCTTGCCGGTGGCCGGCGGCACATAGGCGGCTCTGAAATTTGGCGCGGCGGCAATGATCGTCTGTGCGACACGTTGCCCCGTACTGTCATTATCCAGACAAAGTACCAGCTTCTGAACCTGCGAATGAACCGCCAGAAAGTGGACAAGCGCAGGCGGCAGACCTTCCTTTTTCATGGCTGCGCCGCCAAGCGATAAGTAATGCGCCATTCGCCAATCGACGCCGTCCTGCTTCAAAATGGACGCAAAAGAAAGAGCGTCAATGGCGCTCTCAAAAACACAGACCATATTTGCATCCTTTTTCTGCGCAGGGATTTGAAAACAGAAGCGTTTTTCACTTCCGGTCAGCTCCCGCATGAAGGTCGAGCATGACAGGGTGCTTCGCGCGAAACCATAGCGCGGTGTTTTGCCGTCATAGCCTACGAAAACCGCGTTGTGATGCGCAGCATCTTCATACAGCATCCGGTGTTCGATGCAAAAATTGATGATTTCACCATCAATGCCGCGGCTGGACAGATACGCGAATACACGGCGGTTATTGGGATAGGCTTCCGGCAGAACCAGCGTCTTTCCGTCGTCCTGCATCCTGGCAGGAGATGCACGCGGGGAAGCGTTCGCAGCGGTCGGCAGAGTGTGCTGGGGATTGCCGCGCGGTCGGACGGGTGCCGGAAGCGTGCGGCCTGCGCAGTCATAAATGTGCGCGACCGCCACGGGAAGCGGGAAGCCAAGCACCTTAACCAGATAATCCAGAGCGCTGACACCGCCGATTTTCCGCGACCACCAGTACCATTTGCCGTTGGAAATCTTCAAACTGTCATGGCTCCGGGTTGAGTAAGTGCCGGCGCTGGCTTTGACGAGTTCTTCCGGCATATAGCGCTGCAAATAAGTAAGCAAATCCAGCTCCCGCGCGGCGGCGATCTGGTCTTTCGTAACGTATGCCATAATCACCTCTCCTGCGATTTGCGGACGCGCGGCTTTTTCGGTATCAAATGCCGGTTTTCTTCGGCGGAAATCTTTGCAAAAAGCCCTTCCCGACCTTCGATTTCCGTAAGCTGCACGGACGGATGCGGGAGCATCTTTGCAAGCCGGGTGATGTCACGCTTTTTTGCGCGTTCCATAAACGCCGGTGAAACCTTTGCTATAAAGCCGTCTTTTTCGGGGGCGTTCGGGTGCGGCGCATTCTCAAATGTGCAGCAGATTTTCAGTGCTTCTGTGTAAATATCCTGCGCTTTCAGCGGCTGGGTCAGCAGGTAATCATGCCGCACCTGATTGATGAAAATATTTGTCAGCCCGGGGTGACACTGGCCGACAACAAAATAAACGCAGCAATCCTGCCCGAAACCGTTCAAATCCTCAAAAACCGGAATTGTCCGTGCCCAGCGTTTGTTGTCCTGTGAAATCCGACCGTCCCAGTCCTTATGCCGGACAGTATTTGCAAGGACGTACATCGTCCGCTCAAAACCAAACTCTCTTACGACCTCCGTCACAGCGTCCTTACCGAGACAGTTATCGTTGTAGTGTTTGCTGATCGCCGTTTCTATGGCTTCCTTGCAGGCTACATTTGCTTGAAAAGATTCCCGGTAAAGCGGCAGTTCGTTGTGTTCGCGGGCATAGCTGCTGGGATAGTGGTATAACGGCGTCTTGTTCATAAGCTTCTCCTTTTCATCGTTCGTGTTCAGTGAATCGCCGACGTTCACGGGGCGGCGGCTGTGCAGGTGGGGTGTTATCTGCGATTTCGGTCGGCTGCTGGTCGTCCCGCAGTTTGGCGGTCAGCTCGACCAGCCGCTTTTCCTTTTCGGCCAGTTCTTCCGCCTGCGGGAAAGGCTTGCCGATCTGCGTTTTAATGTCCTCAAGCTGCTGCTTTAAATCGGCCAGCGATGCTCGCGACTGATCGAAATGCTTCATAATATTGCCAAGGGCATTATCCAGACGGATCGTGTTTCCCCGTGAATCGTCACCCAGGTCGAATTTGTAGGTCAATTTACCACGGACAACCAGTTCCTGCTCCCCGAAAAACGGCAGTTCTTCAAATATGAGGGGAAAACCGCGATATTCGCCAAGCGAAACATCTTTTTGCCCTCTGTGCGCGTCCATAAATGCCTTTATCGCTTCCCCGGCGGCTTCGCGCTTATGATATTCCGTACCGTTAATCGTTATGGAATAGTCTTCAGCGTTCGCGATCGGGTGCGCTTCCAGCGTTTTCAAGTCGGCTTCAAGCCTGATGATCCTGTCGCTGGTATCTGCAATTCGCTCCGGTATCCACTTTTTGGCCTTGTCCTCCAAACGGTATTGTTCGCTCTGGTGGTTCGATTTCAAAAGCCGAAGCTGGGACACCTGCACCTCCAAATC
>CAJUSB010000189.1 GCA_910589115.1 uncultured Clostridia bacterium
TACCAGTATATCAGATTTTGCGATGGTTGTCTATCTTCTGTCGAAATTTTTGCTTTTCATCCACTTGACAATCTGCCCTATGTACGCTATACTTATAGATGCTGAAAAGCTTCGCGAATTATGCTCGCTGCACCCTTTATTCCAGCGGGCGAAGCCCCCCCGAAGAACTGCTACTTCTTCGGGGGGCTTCTATTTCCATTTTCGGGAGGACTTAGGCCCTGGTGTTTCGGATCATCTGTCACGGTTCAACCATTCGCAAATCAAATCCGCCATGACCGCTACTATAATTTCGCGAATCACACCCATCTGCTGCACCCCCTTCCTGTCGGGGAGTCAATGTATGATCCGACTCTATAAGTATATCAGACTTTCGCCCTCCTGTCCATCCGCCTTTTCCAAACCTTTCCGCTATCAGGCCGCCGTCTCTGCCGCAATTCATTTTGCGGCTTTTTACTTGACAAATTTCGCGCGTCCGCATAAAATGATAGCATTAGGATTATGTTTCACAGGCAGAAAACTTTTTATTTCAGGAGGATGCCAATCCCATGTCCCAAATCACCGTCCGCCCGGCTGAGGAAGCAGATGCCCCAGCCATGCTCGCTCTATACGCGCCTTATGTAGAGCAGACAACCGTTTCCTCGGAATATGAGGCTCCGTCCCTTGCTGAGTTTCTGGGCCGGATGCGCACTTACACACACCAGCTGCCTTGGCTCCTCTGTGAAATCGACGGCGAACTGGCAGGCTACGGCTATGCTTCCCCGCACCGTACCCGCGCGGGATATCAATGGTCAGCAGAAACCTCCATCTATGTGGCGCAAGCCTTCCACCGGCGCGGGGTTGCACGGGCGCTGTATTCCGCACTCTTTGAACTGCTTGCCGCACAGGGTTACTATAATATCTTTGTCGGCATCACTTCCCCGAATGAGCGCAGCATTAAATTTCACAGTGCAATGGGCTTCGTGATTTCAGGTTCATATCAGGACAGTATGTTCAAATTCGGCCTTTGGCGGGATGTGATATGGATGGCAAAATCATTGCGTCCGCATGACACTGCACCCAGCCCCACCATACCATATCCTGACCTGCGGGATACGCCGCTCTGTACACGTATTTTATCCACCGCAGTGGGGTATATTCATCTTGCACCCCGGCAAAAAGCATGATATAATGTATGGAAAGCAGCTATCATGAAACATCATGTTTTTCAGGGAAAAGGGGGCGCGGCAATGGATACTGACACAGAAAAATCTATTGTGGAACAGCCCGCTGCAAAGAAACCGGAAGCACTCCATTCCGGACACCGAAAACGGATGTTCGACCGCGTACTGAAGAACAGCCGTCACAGCTTTGACACGCTGGAAGACCATGAAGTTCTGGAAATGCTCCTCTACTTTGTTTACACGCGCAAAAACACGAATCCGATTGCGCACCGCCTAATTGATACCTTTGGCAGTCTTGGAAAGGTACTGAATGCGCCGCTGGATGCCCTGCGTGAAGTCGAAGAATGCGGCCCGCAGACAGCATTGCTGATTAAACTCTGCCGCGAGCTTTTCACGCGGTGGCAGCGGGAAGAAAATACACGCCGTGCAGCAGCACGCATCACCTCCAGCGAAAAGGCTGCTGAATATTTGCTGGGATATTTCACCGATCTCCAGCATGAACGTGTCATCGCAATATTCCTGGATAATAAGTGCGCTGTAATGGATACCGTTGTTTTCCCGCCGGGTCAGGTCAACTACAGTAAATTGGATTTTCGTGCGATTATCCAGCGGGCGATTAACCTGAATGCGGCAATGCTTGTACTGGCGCATAATCATCCAGATGGCTTGGCCGTCCCATCCAAAGCGGACCGCAGCGCAACCAATATGCTGAACACGGTATTATATTCCATGCAGATCACCTTTTTTGACCATCTGATTTTCGGGGATGGCAACACTTATTATTCCATGCATGACCACGGAGAGCTGACACCTTTTCGATGAATCCGGCGGCATTTCCGCCGGATTTTTAGGGTGTGCTGATTCATCTGCTGCCAGCACGTCCTAAAGAACCCATATTCACAGGCTGTCAGCCTCGTCTGCACGGTTCTGATGCTGCCAGCTCCGCATATCTATGACTGCCATCTTGTGAATACAGGTTCTAAAAAGCTGCAAAAGCAAATGATATATATGCCACTGTCTGCATATCATATGCAGGATTTATTTCAGGCAGTTCCAACTGCATTCGCAAAATTATTGATTGTAATTGCAGAATCCTTAGCCGCCAGCGGATCATTCAGGAGGGGTTTCAAATGGGAAAATTCAAAATCGTCAGCCCGTACCAGATGGCAGGCGACCAGCCTGCCGCAGTCGAAAAACTGGTTGCAGGCATCGAGAACGGCTTGAACGAACAGACACTGCTGGGCGTAACCGGTTCGGGCAAAACCTTCACGATGGCGAATATTATTGAGCAGACACAGCGGCCGACGCTGGTGCTGGCACACAACAAAACGCTTGCAGCGCAGCTTTGTTCCGAGCTGCGAGAATTTTTTCCTGAAAATGCGGTAGAATACTTTGTATCTTACTATGATTACTACCAGCCGGAGGCTTATATTGCATCAACGGATACCTATATTGAAAAGGATTCCTCTATCAATGATGAAATTGACCGGCTGCGCCATTCGGCGACCTCTGCACTGAATGAGCGCGATGATGTTATCATTGTCGCATCCGTTTCCTGTATTTATTCGCTGGGTAACCCGATCGATTATAAAAACATGGTAATCTCGCTCCGGCCTGGCATGGAAAAAAACCGGGACGAGCTGCTGCGCAAGCTGATAGAGCTGCAATATGAGCGCAATGATATTGCATTTGAACGTAACCGCTTCCGAGTGCGGGGCGATGTTGTGGAAATCTGGCCGGCGTATTCTGACAATGACTGCATCCGTGTTGAATTTTTCGGGGATGAGATTGACCGGCTCAGCCAAATCAACCCACTTACCGGGGCAGCGGTCTGTGCGCTTGGTCATGCGGCAATTTATCCGGCGAGCCACTATGTTACCCCGCGCGACAAGTTAGCGGCTGCAATTAAAGATTTGGAACGCGAACTAGAGGAACGGGTAAAATGGTTTGAATCCAACGGTAAGTTGGTAGAAGCGCAGCGTATCCGTCAGCGGACGCGGTATGATATTGAAATGCTGGAAGAAATCGGCTTTTGCAGCGGGATAGAAAACTATTCGCGCGTACTGGCCGGGCGCGAACCGGGCAGCGCACCCTTCACGCTGATTGACTATTTCCCGAAAAACTTCTTGTTGATTGTTGATGAAAGCCATGTCACGCTGCCGCAGGTACGTGCTATGTACCATGGCGACCGGGCGCGGAAAATGAGCCTGATTGAGAACGGATTCCGCCTGCCTTCTGCTTTGGACAACCGTCCGTTAAACTTTGATGAATTCAATGGGCGGCTGAATCAAATTATATATGTTTCGGCAACGCCAGCCGACTATGAGCGGGAGCGTTCAGGTCAAATTGTGGAGCAGGTCATCCGGCCGACGGGGCTTCTTGACCCGGAGATAGACGTTCGTCCGGTAGAGGGACAAATAGATGATTTAATCGGCGAAATCAACACGCGTTCAGCTCGTGGGGAACGAATACTGGTAACGACGCTGACGAAAAAGATGGCAGAAGATCTGACCAGTTATTTAGAGGGCGTAGGCATCAAGGTACGGTATATGCACCATGATGTAAAAACGATTGAGCGCATGGAGCTAATTCGTGATTTACGGCTGGGGTTGTATGATGTGCTGGTGGGCATCAATCTGCTGCGAGAAGGGCTGGATTTGCCGGAAGTTTCGCTGGTTGCGATATTGGACGCGGACAAAGAAGGGTTTCTGCGTTCTGAGACCTCGTTGGTGCAGACGATTGGGCGAGCGGCGCGCAATGCGCAGGGCAAGGTCGTGATGTATGCGGACAACGAGACGAACTCCATGCACCGTGCGATTACGGAAACGAACCGGCGGCGGGCCTTGCAGATGGCGTTTAATGAGGCGCATGGCATCATACCGAAAACGGTGCATAAAACCGTGCGAGATATTATTGAGATATCTAGTGAAGCGAAGTTGCCGAAGGGACGTAAAAAGCTAAGCAAGGCGGAAGCGCAGGCAGAGATTGCCCGGCTGACGCGGCAGATGAAGGAGGCGGCGAAGCTGCTGGAATTCGAGCTGGCGGCGGAGCTGCGCGACCAAATCAAGGCCTTGGAGGACGAAACGGGCATCAAAGGCAAACAAAAAATAAGCGTCTTCTCCAAATAAGGACCCCCGGGATCGCCTCCGCAGCGGGCGGGGGGGGGGGGGGGGGGGGGGGGGGGGGGGGGGG
>CAJUSB010000190.1 GCA_910589115.1 uncultured Clostridia bacterium
TCAGCAATCCAATCTTTTTTAGCCACAAGTGTTGCAAAAAAGCTTGACCACTACAGTTCGATTTCGGTCATAGAACATTCACCTTCGAAAGGAACGAAATGCAGGGCGCAGGGGGTGCAGTCCGCCCCCTGCATGGCGTGCTGGATGCGCTCGACTCCCAGCTCGCTGGCGATGACGAGCGCTTTTTTCCCAAGTTTTGAAACATGTTCGCTGAGGCTGCGCAGTGCGCCCCGGCCCTGGATGTATTTTCCGGGCGCTGCAAAAATGATGGACATAAGCGGTTCCTCCTAAACTATAATCGATAATCTATTATAAGGCAGAGACAAGAAATTTACAAGAGTCGTTTTTTGAAAAAATGCGTTTTCGGAGTGCAAAACCACGATTTCTCTGAATTCGACAAAAAATTAACTGGAAAATTGGCGGAGATGCCACTTGAAAAAATTGGGGGAGGTTTATGGAATAGATTATAGATAATCGATTGTATGAAGGAGGAAGAATATGAGACTTTACACCGTACAGGTGAAAACCCCGGTCGGAGGCGTGAACCGGCTGATGGCAGAGGACGACGGGATGCTCGTTGATCTGAACGCCGCTGGCGGCGTATATTATCAGGCGCAGGGCGATACCAATCCGCAGCAGCTTGCGGACGCGAACCTGCCCAACGATATGATTACGTTTTTCCATAATGGGGAACGCAGCCTGTCTGCCGGGACAGAAACCCTGCGATTTATACGCGAGAAAACACCCGCACAGGGGCTGGAAGGCCAGCAGCTGGTTTACCGGCTGTGCGATGTAACGGTCCTCGCGCCGGTCACGCGTCCGAACATCATTTTTGACGGAATGGTTTACGAGGGCCACGTGAAGCATCATTACGGAGAGATTCCGAAGGGTTATTATAAGCGCCCGGTGTGGAACACCCAAAGCGGTTCAACCGTAGTTGGCACGGGTGCGCCGCTGTATAAGCCCAGCTACACCTCGCAGTTTGACTTCGAGTTTGAGATGGGGTTCTACATTGGCAAGCGCGGGTTCAGCATCAAGCCCGAGGAGGCGCTGGACTATGTAGCCGGGTTTACTGTTTTCAACGACGTTTCCGCGCGGGACGCGCAGGCGGACGAGGCCGTCATGGCGCTCGGCCCGGCAAAGGGGAAATTTTTCCGGAACAGTCTGGTTATGGGCCCCTGCGTCGTGACGAAGGACGAACTGCCCGATTATGACGACTTGGCGATGACGGCGCGCGTTAACGGCGAGATTGTCACCGAAAACCGCACCTCCGGGATGCTGTTTTCGCTTGGCCAGCTGGTCGCACAGATTTCGGAGGACGTTTATTTGAACCCCGGCGATTTTATCGGTCTGGGCACATCCCCGGAGGGCAACACAACCTGTTCCAAGCTGGGCCGCTGGCTTCAGGCGGGGGACGAAATTGAATTTACCATTGAAAAAATCGGGACGATCCGCAACCGGGTCGAGGAAGCGTAAGGAGGAGCTGTCATGAAATATTCACATACCAACGTCAATGCGAAGGACTGGAAGAAACTGCGTGATTTTTACTGCGATGTATTCGAGGGCAAGGTTGTCCCGCCGGAGCGCGATCTGGGCGGCGCGTGGTTTGAAAAGGCGTCCGGCATGAAGGGCGCGCATGTGCGCGGCTGCCATGTCGCCCTGCCCGGCTACGGCGAGGGCGGACCGGTGTTGGAAATCTTCACCCACGAGAACGGCGAAGGGGAACCCGGCGCGTTCAATCACGGCGGATTCGGCCACCTTGGCATCCTGGTTGACGACGTAGAGGCAACCTATCAGAAGCTGCTTGCGCACGGCGGCAGCTCGGACGGCCAGGTGACCTCCCACTATTACGAAAACAAGGGGCAGACGCTCACCTTGATCTATGCGAAGGATCCCGAAGGAAACCTGTTGGAGATTATGCGCTGGGACGATGGCAAGCTGCCCACCGCTGAATAAGAACAACCTGCCGCAGTTTCTGCGGAAGCTGTTTACTGTGCGTTCGCCTTACCCATGTCCATGTTTGTCAGGTACCTCCTATTTTGCCTACTCTTTTTCTTGTATACTCTTCATTCCACTTTGAATCCGGGTAAGGCGTCCGCTGCGGTAGAAAGGAAACACCATATATGATAGCAGAAATTATCAGCGTCGGCACGGAGCTGCTGCTGGGAAATATCGTCAACAGCAACGCGCAGTATCTTGCGGGACGTCTGGCGGAGCTTGGCTTCGATCTGTATTACCAGACGGTGGTCGGCGATAACACGGAACGCCTGAAAGCGGCGCTGGACGTTGCGTACAACCGCGCGGAGTTGGTGGTCTTAACCGGCGGACTGGGACCGACCAAGGACGATTTGACCAAGGAAATGCTGGCGGCGTACTTTGGCAAAACGCTCGGATTTGACGAAGCGGTATTTGAAAATGTCGTCAAACAGGTGCACGCATTCGGTGCGACGGAAATCACCGAGAACCACCGCAAGCAGGCGATGGTCCCCAGCGATTCGCTGATTTTAACGAACGAATACGGCACGGCCCCCGGCTGCGTGATGCAGCATGAGGGGAAAACCGCCGTCCTGCTGCCGGGTCCCCCGCGGGAGATGAAGCCCATGTTTGAACAGTGTGTAGAACGCTTTCTGTTCAAGCTTGTCAGTAAAGCGATCGCGTCGGTGTGCATCCGCCTGAAAACGCGCGAGGAAGCGCCGCCCGACCGTGTCGGGGAAGCGCCGGTCGCGCGGCGGTTGGACGACCTGCTGGACAGCGAAAACCCGACGGTCGCAACATATGCGCAGCCGGAGGGCGTGCTGATCCGAGTGACGGCCTCCGGGCCGATGCGCGAAGACGCGCTGGCGATCGCGCGTATGATGGCTGCGGAATGCCGCCGCCGCGTCGGCGAGGATGTGATCCGGGAAATTACGGAACAATGAAAGGGAGGGAAACCTTGTGGAACAGGTTACCAAGAACGTATATACGGAAACAAAAATCCGGGGCTGTAACCCCAGCATCGTCCTGACCCCGGAGGGGTCGGTGTTTGTAGACACCGCGCAGCTGCTCAGCAAGCTGTTTGAAATGCGGGAGTTCGCGCTGTCGCGCGGGCCGATCCGCTATCTCATCAATACGGAGGCGCACATCGACCATATTTTCGGCAACCACTGGTTTGCGGGGGAATCCATTACGATTGGCCACGAAAAGCTGTGCGACGATCTCTGGAAGGTTCCGGGTACGCTCGACGCTTATGATTACAGCGTCGACGTGCTGACTCGTCAGGACCCGGAAATGCTTCCGAAGATGCCGCCGCGCGGTGAATACATTATGATGATGCGTCCGGACATCACCTTCAGCGATCATATGAGCCTGGAACTGGGCGGCACGCACTTTGAGATTTACCATACCCCTGGGCATTCTCCGTGTCAGGCATGCGTCTATGTTCCGGAGGAGCGTGTCGCGATTGTCGGCGACACCCTGTTCGTAGACTGCCAGACCTGGCTGCATTCGGCGGATATTGCCGCGCTGCTGAAATCGCTTGATTTTCTCGACACGCTGGACGTCGATTATATTATTCCGGGGCATGGCCCGGTAGTTACCAAGGATTACATTGTGAAACAGCGTACCTTTGTATATGAATGGCTGGGTGCGGTTGCAGCCGGTATTGCGAAGGGCTGGGACTTGGATGCGTGCATCGCAAATATCAGCTTTGCCGACCGCTGCCCCATGGATATCGGCCAGCCGGAGATGATGGACTATGTGCAGCGCACCAATACGGTGAAGTGCTACAACTTCCTGACCGCAAAATAAGACGTTTTTTGAAATGCCGGACAATTTGTTCCGGCATTTCTCAAAAGGACGGAAATCCGAAATATGGGAGCTGGGTTTTATGACGAAACTGGAACAGGAAATCAGGGAGCTTCACCGTACAGGGCAGCCGTTTGTGCTGGTTTCCGTGACGGCGGGCAGCGGTTCCATGCCGCGGCATGCGGGTGCGCGGATGCTGGTTCGGGCAAATGGCGATACCGAAGGCAGTATCGGCGGCGGCGCGTTGGAAGCGAACGCCGTCCGGCAGGCGCTTCGAGTATTTGAGACGAAAACAGACGTGGAAATGCCGTTTGCTCTTACGAGTGAAGAAGCGGCGCGTTCGGATATGATCTGTGGCGGAAGCGGAACGCTGACCTTCGCCTACTACCCGCCGGAACGTCCGGTTGGCGGGTTAATGGAAGACAGCGGAATGCTTTATACCTGAATCCGTGAAATTCAAAATGGAATAGTATACTCCAAATGGATTTCAAA
>CAJUSB010000191.1 GCA_910589115.1 uncultured Clostridia bacterium
AGAGGATAAGCGTCAGCGGGAAATTAAACGTACTGGGCGGATACATCGGGTTATACGCCGGAATAGCCTGCCGATAATCTCCAAGCGTACCGTAAATCAAATCAGTTTCTTCACCGGTTTCCGGGTCTTCCGTGAAAACCATAAACTCCGATAAATAAAAGGTGTTTACCTCCGGATGCTCCGCGTTGGAAAACTGGATCGTAAAGAAAAACCGGTCGTTCTCGTGCCTGCGGCCGCAGACTGCGCCGTCCGTCACGAAAGAAAGCAGCTCGTGCACATCCGCAAGGTTGGTGTTTTCGTCCACTTTGCCGCTGCCAAAAGCAACACGGGTAATCTTAAAAGGTCGTTCCAATGCAAGGCACGCCGCCATAACGGCAAGGCCGTGCGTGGTAGGTTTATAAGCCTGATCCATTGGCTATCAGCTCCCTTCTGGTGGGTTCATAATGATGGTGCAAACACTTCCGTTCCGCTGGATGCTGAACGGCGGCGGGTTCTGCGGTATTGTATGCACCGCATGAATTCCGGCATTGCCGCCTACATGGAGCGTGCTTTCAAAATCCGGTTTATACGGCGCTTCCGGAGAGCTCGTTTGCGTGTGCATCCCGGCTGTACCGCCGATATGCAGGGACTGCCGGAAATCGTAGGTATTGGGCTGTTCCGGGGTTCCGAATTCGGTGAGGGTACCGACTGCACCGCCAAGATAAAGAGTTGCGGGCGGAAGGTCGATTGTATAGTCAACACTGTCCAGATGGGAACGGAGATTCTTGTAATAATTCAGCCGCTGCAATACGCGCCGCTGTTTATCTAAATCCCCATTGCTTCCCGTGGCATTGATTTCCAGCTTAAAATAATACGGCCTGCCCCCGTACTCAAACCATTCTTTTACCGCAGATTTTGGATAAATCGCAGAGATAGCAGTTTCAACCGCTGCTTTCGTTCCAAGCATCCGATGAACGCGCCAGCTGTCTTTCAATGTGCGGCGTTTTTCTTCCAGGGAATAATCCCCATCCCACCAGTCGACCTTAAAATCATAGGCAAGGATATCGAGCAATTCTTCATCCAAATGATCAATATTGGAATAGATTAACAGACGGCTGATTTCCTCCGGGCGGCGTGCAAGCACTTCCGCGATTGAAGCCGCAAGCGCCTGTATGGTTTCATCCCATCCGATACCAACAGGAAGCGTCCGCAGCAGGTTTTCCGCTGTAATACCGTGCGGATTATTCATCCTCATAGCCCCCGTTCACAATAGAAACAGTTCCAACTTTTGCAAGCTGCGGAACCGTCTCCGGGTACTCATATTCCCACCCAAGCGCAAGCGTGCCATCCCGCAGGGATGTAAATACAGGCTCGCGTATTTCTACGCGCTTTATCCCCGTCTGCATTAACAGGCTGATTAAATAAGAAGGGTTTATATCCCGTCCGAGTTTTCCGCTCTGCCATTTAATATATTGCTGCACAGCCGCATCAATCCTTGCACGAATCGCCGCTGAACCAACCGTTTTCGTATCGTGCACCCAATAACTGAAATCAATATCATACGGCACAATTTCCGGGTCACCCATCTGTACAAAGTCAGTTAAGGGCCGCACATAAGCAGGATTACAGGCATTATATACAGAGGCTTTCATTTCCTCATTGGCCGGGCTTCCGTCCTTCATCAGGATATAAATATAAACCGTGGCCGGGGCGGGTGAATTTGCTACAACATCGGCAATTTCGGAGGACGCGCGTTTCGCATGGTAAATATAATTCCCAGTGCCTCCCGCCGTGCTGTAACCGTCCATACTGGCACGCATCAGGTTATAAAATGCCTCATCGTCCAGCCGGTCAGAGCCGCCGCCGCTTACAGTAATATTTTCGCACCGATCATAATAATCATACAGGTCAACCAGCTTGCTGATCTGTCCGATTGCATAACCGTTTCCGGCCAGACCAGGCGTTTGACAGCGCAGGCGCACATCCGCATATACCGCGCCAATCTCGATTACAGAATCCTCGGTTGATTCCCAAACGAGTGTGCCGCTTGCATCTGTTACGCGCGTGCCTGCCGGAATCAGAATTGCCGTATTTTGCGGCTCTGAAATATAAAAGCGTTCCGTACAGTAAGCCGGTTCCGCCTCCGGGCGCGTCTGCATATAAACCAGCTCCGCCAGCGCGTCCAGGTTTTCGCCTTCCGCACGGCTGGGAATGTTCTGATTCCCGGTATAGTTGTTCAGAATACGTTCCTGCAAAATGGACGTTTTCGCCCATTGGATAATCAATTTTTCCATATCTGCCGGATGTACGCTCCGGTCTGTAATTTCTTCAAATCTGGAAACAAGTTCGGCCTCCAGTTCTGCCGGATTTGTACTTAAAAACTGATACTCCGAATTTCTATTCGCCAATGATTTTCACCTCCACAAGAGGATTCAGTTCACCGGGGCTGGAGGCGTTTCCCGTGAAGGACACATCTACAACCTCCGCACGCGGCTCCCAGCGCTCTATAGCTTCCCTGACGGCAACTTTCAGCATGTTTCTTGCCGCTGGCATGGGCCTGTCCAGAAAGGATTGTGACAGGCCAAATTCACGATACATCGGCACGCTGCCTTTGGGCGTTTTCAAAATAATTGCAATGTTTTGCAGTACAGAAGCGACTGTTTCCGTTTCCAGCAGACGGAGCTTTTTCAAATCCATTGCATTTACCTGATAAGTCTGTTTCATGATTATCGCTCCAAATACTCCTGCAATTCTACGGAGACCGTTACACAGCTGACACTGCCTTTGTAATCATGCGCCTTTGCTTTCATTTTGTGGCTCAGGATTGTCCAGCGGTATTTGCCATAAGCTTTCTCACCAATGACCAAAGGCACAGCTTCTCCGGCGCGTTCATATTCCCACAGCTTGACCATTTCGACCATCGGGTCTGCGCCAAGCTCTTCCACCAGATCAATGTCAAACGACATTTTATCCGGGTCAACACCTGTAAATTCCGTCAGCGCATTTTGTAAATGCCGCTGATGCGTTGCAAAGCGCACCGAACCCGACCACTGCATATTGTTAATCGTTTTTACAATCTCATCGGAGACCTGAAAAACGATTTCTCCCAGGCAGCCTACAACCATTACTGCATTCCTCCCAGAATAAAGCCGTCCGCATTTTTGACGGGCAGAAACAACACCAGAACCGGCTGATTTACTACAGGCATCCACTGTTTTATAATCAGGTCATGCTTATGGTTTTCATAGGCAGGAAAGCCGCTTCCGCCTGCTGAATATTCCGTGCGCTGCGGCCCGCCATAATCCGGGATAAAGGGCCGGTTGTCAAGTACGATAAGCCAGCCGGAAGGCAGCTTCGTATCATCAAACATCACCCGTGCAAGGTGTTCTTCGTTGTTGACGGCAGTTACAATTCCAACACGAACCAGATTGGAAAGAATCTTTTTCTCATTCTCATCCATAAATCAATACCCACTAAGCACACGGCGCAGTTCGACCTTTGTCGTATAACCGGAAGAGTCAACCTTATGCGTGGCCTTTTTCACAATATATTTGCCGCTCCATCCGCCCCAATGCTCCAGCTGTACCGTTACACCCGCAACTAATTCGGGGCTTCCGGGAAGCGTAAGGGACGCGGTGCGGTTCATCTTGTTATGCAGCCGCAAATGCTTTTCCGCCAGTGTTTTCGCTTCGGCTGCATCGGATACTTTTGCAGAGATTTCCAGCTGCTGATTTGTTTTTGCATCATTATTATAATCATCAACTTTTGCAATCCCTTCAATACATTTCCCAGTCTTCGGATCAGCGTAATAAACACGGCAGGAGGAATACTGCGAATCTGCCGTACCTGCAATCAGCTGATACTTTGTATAAACACCGCTGCCGCGCTGGATCGTCATTACAGGCGGCTTTTTTTCATACTCCGATTGATCAAAAAGCACAATCATACCGTCCGTAGTTTTCAGTGAAATTCCTGCGTCTTTGCAGAGGCCTAAAAGGAAATCAATATCGCTTTCTTTGGACTGTTCGACACGCTTATAAAACGGATCGGAGGATGCTTCATACATGCAGGAAAGCCCGTTCGCGCCTGCCAGTTCGTTTGCAATGCCGGACAGTTTATAGGATTCCCACGCCTTGTTTTTCTTTGTCTGGCGCATCGTGCCGCTGAAAGCAAGCGAGCTTGCTTTAATATTGACAACCGCGGGCGGACCAG
>CAJUSB010000192.1:0-1525 GCA_910589115.1 uncultured Clostridia bacterium
GGGCTTTGGTCAAAAGCAGGGCGGCGCACGCCTGTCCAGCGCAAGCCGCCCGCCTGACCGGTACAGCGCCAGCCCGCTGCGCGGATGCTTGCACCGTTTTCGGTATCGAGTGTGTAGGTGATAATTTTGTGGTAGCCCATTGCCTTTGCCGCTCTTGCGGCAGCAGCGTAGAGCATACTGCAAGCGTTCCGGTCGCCGAGTGTGCAAAGCCGCGTAACCTCCAACGTAAAGCCGTCGTCCAGATACCGGCTGACTGGTCGGCCAGCGATTGCCACACCAACCAGTGCGCCGTCCTTCTGACAGCCGATCGAAAACTTATGGCCGACAACGTGTTTATGGTGGCGGTGATACTCCGCGACAAATGCGTTTGCCTGCCTAAGCGTCACGGGGATCAGTGTTAAGTTCGCCATATCAGCGTTCCGGGCGGGATTTCTGACGGAACCAGCTATCCAGCAATTTTAAAATCTGCTGCTCCATCTGGCGGGGCGTATAGCTGGCGGGGAAGTATTTGCGGAGTGTGTCGCCCTGCAAAACAACCTTGCTTTCGGCAGGCTTTTCCGCACTCATCACGGTATCTATCGCTTTTTCGGTCAGTTCGCCGTCCTTGCTATGCCTTTTCAATTCCCGCGCCTGCTTCAAGGATGGCGCGGCTTCGTCACGCTCCATAGCGGTAAATACTGCCGCCTGTTCCTCCGGCTTGAGATAGGACAGCTCAACCGCAGAATTGAATGCCAGTTTTCCTTTGTCGGTCATGTCAAGAAGCTCAGGGGCAAGGTGAGTTAAACGGATATATCGTTGGATCTGATTACGACTTTCTCCTGTTTGTTCTGCAAGGATATCACGAGATTTCGGCGCTGGCCCCAACTTGTGCCCAACTTGGGCACAAGTTAAATCGGTTCGCTTTCCCTGCCGTTTCATGGCATCGAGCTTCATCTTGTATGCCAGCGCCTTTTCGGAGGGCAACAGCTTTTCACGCTGCAAATTGGCGTCCACCATTAAAATTATGGCTTCATCGTCGCTCAAATCCCGTACAATCGCTGGGATTTCGGTCACTTTGGCAAGTTCGCTGGCGCGATGTCGGCGGTGTCCCGACACGATTTCGTACATTCCGTCCTCAACTGGCCGAACAAGAATCGGGGAGAGCACGCCAAACTGCTCGACACTTTCGACCAACGACTGCATTTCCTCGTCGTCGCGTACCTGAAACGGATGCTCTTTGAAATAGCGCAGCTTGTCCATCGGAAGGGTGGTCACGCGTTCGGCGTTGTCCGCTGCGCGTTCCTCGTCGGTGCGGAAAATATCATCGAGCGAGGTCAGCTTTTTTGTGCGTTCTTTCAAGTGCAAGCACCTCCTTTGCGAGTTCTGCATAGGCTGCCGTTACCTTCCCGCGCGGATCGTAGGCAAAAATGCTTTTGCCCTCGATACTAGCTTCGGCGGCGCGTACTGCGCGGGGGATTTCGGTCGAAAAAATCCGAAGCTGGGAGCCATAGGCGCTCTGGATCATGCTGCGGATTTCTTTTGTCAG
>CAJUSB010000192.1:1625-4142 GCA_910589115.1 uncultured Clostridia bacterium
CTGATCGTGCAGGATGGGAGCCAGCGTCTGCTCACGGTTCATGGCGTTGACCAGCGAAACTTCGATTGCGGAAAGGTCGATGTTGGAAGGGATGAGGTCAACGCCTTCAGCATTATGTACGATGGTTTCGGCGTAGTCCTCCGGGGAGATCGGCTCGTCGCGGATGGATTTCTCCATCAGGGTCGCAAGGGTGTGCGGTATTGCATCCGGCGTATCAAAGCCCAGGCTTTTGGTCGCGTCGCCTTGCGGGTCGGTGTCCACGATCAGCACTTTTTTGCCCATTCGGGCAAGTCCTACGGCAAGGTTCACGGTCGTGTTGGTTTTGCCGACGCCGCCCTTCTGGTTTGTAAAAGCTACGATTTTCACAAAATTGCTCCTTTTCATTCCGTAATTGTTTTATGCGGTTATGCTGTGTTCCGAACCGCTCCACTTGGTCATGACAACCGATTCGCCGTTTTTCATATTCGACCACAGCTTTTGCACCGCCATTGCCAGCGCGTCAGGAGCCGCGCACACGGTTTCCGCCCCGAGCAGCATAAATTCTCCGGGCTTCGCGAAATATTCCTGAAATTCAAGCTGCTGCGCTGGGGTCAGCGAGATAAAGCTGTTGCCCTCAAAGCCGCACAGCAGAAACGTTCCGGCGATATAATCCTGTGCGCGGGGATTCGCCCGGTTCGGCGGCAAGCCGAGGTTTTTGCCGTTCTCGCGGTAAACCAGCATGACGCGCTGCGGCAAATAGCAGCCCATCTCGATCGATCCGCCGACGATTTCCGAAAAAGTGCGCAGCGTGTTCTTCACCCTTGCAGGACGCGGCGCTTTCCCCGGCTCTACGACCAGAATGTTGATTTTCTTTGCCATTTTAGAAATTCCTCCTTGTTTTTCTGAATCTACACCAGACCGTGTGCGATATCATGGCTGGCAAGCGACCTGTAATATTGCGGCATCAGAATGGGCGCGTTATACAGCGTGGTCAGCATATAGGCTTTGACATTCTCCACCTTTGCGGGATTTTGGTTCATCCTGTCCAGCGCAAAACTGATGTGATCGCTGGTCAGCTTGAGAAAATGGCTCTTGACCACTTCGGTCGGGAGATCGCTGCGGTTAATGCGTGTAAATTCCCGCCGTGTGCAGCACACCTCGACCATCAGCTCAACGCAGCTGTCCAGAATGTCGTCCTCGTAGGGGTACTGCCTGAGAAGTTCCGGGTAGTCAATGTTTTCCCGGATGATCTCACGGTAGGTTTCGATTTCCTCCAGCATCCGCTTCCGGCGCTGTACGTTGGGACGCTGCTCGAAAGGCGGCGAAGCCCGCAGTGTGGGGGTAGGGGGATAGATGGATGGATCAGTCTCGTTAAACTCAGTATTATTCTTCTCAGTCTTATTAGAGTCGGGAATTCCGCAGTCTTGACTTCGGGTTTGCCGAATTGCAGACTTCGGGTTTTCAGAAGTCTTGACTTCGGGAGCGCCCGGAAATTCAGGGTTCGGCTCTTCCAAAGCCTTGATTCCCATAATGTTCAGAGGTTTAGACTTCTGATTTTCCGAAGTCTGCGCTTCTGCCGCGGGGGAAGGATCCGGCATGGGCGAAGGTTCGGGAGTCGTTGGCGGTTCCGGCTCTGGCGGAGGGTCAGGGGCAGCGGACGGCTCTGGCAGCGCGGGCGGATTCGCCGTTTCAGGGATGATGAAATTCTTTACATAAATCCTCGTCGGTTTGCCCTGTCCCTGTTTCTTGCGCTCAATCAGTCCGATGCCGCTTACAACGTCCAGCTCCTTAAACAGCTTTATCGCCTTATCCTTGCCGCAGCCCATTTGCGAAAGCGCGTCCTCCAGCGTAAAATAAATGTATACCCTGCGGCTGCTGTCAAACCATTCGTTGCGTGCTGACAGGCTCATACGGTCAAGCAGCAGGCCATAGAGCACCTTCGCTTCTACAGATACCCCTTTATAGCGGCTGTCCGTGAACAGCGCTTTGGGGATGCGGTAAAAACTGTACTGCTCCGCCTGATTGCCGTAGAAATAATCTAACTTTAATGGCATTCTTCGTGCCTCCTTTGCCGGTAATATCCCGGTAACTACAGTCGCCGGGGAAATGGTTGAAAAACGGAAAAAGCCGCCCGGTAACTGTTTGAATAGTCAGTTACCGGGCGGCTTCGTCCGCTCTGTATGTGCCGTGTGTCCTTACAGACTATTGTTTTTAATCGCGCGTGCGCATTCGGACGGTAAGGCCATCCAACGGGGTGTCTTTGTGTTTTACAAGGTAATAATCTGTGCCGTTATGTTCTATTCGCGTCCGCGCCCAGTAGGGAACAGCATGGTATTCGTCTGAGATCAGCGCTTCAAGCGGATAGCCGCAATGCAGGCAGTCGCCCTCCGTTGTCTCGTACTGTCCGTAACCGTTCCGGTGCAGGCGGGTGATCGTCCCGATCGGAAGGTTCAGATATTCGATACAGGACTGTACGTCGGCCAGCTTGTCCATGATATGGTACAGCTGATCCCGAAGGAAAATCTGCTCCCCATCGCG
>CAJUSB010000193.1 GCA_910589115.1 uncultured Clostridia bacterium
AGGGCTCTGCCCTCTGGACTCCCGCTGGGGCTGTACGCCCCAGACCCCGAGATGCTGACGCATCTCCGCTTCGCCTGCGGGCGGGACGGGGGACTGGGTGCGATATTATTGTGGATACGCCGAAGACCGGGCTGCCAAAAGGAGGGCAGCCCGGTCTGTTTTTTTGCATTGATCATTGTTAGGCATTTAATATCAAATAGTAATTTAACGGCAGGGCGCAATCGGCTTTGCCGTTTTTATATTTTGCAGTCAGCAAGGACGAAATAGGGTGTCAAATCACTCTGGCGGCGTTCTTCATGAAAGCGCAGTGCTTCGGTTGGCTTGGCCGGATGAATATGTGTGCCCCCGCATTCGGGGCATTGATCGGGCGCGGTTTCGCGGTCAAATGCAAAATGACAGCCGGTTTGCTCACAAATGTAAATCATGTTTTTTTCTTCCTTTCTTTTTTGTTGCGTTCGGGATGGCAGGTGAAGCGCGGGGATTCGAGCAGCAGCATACGGTATTGGTCAAGCAGCGCCTGACCTTCGGCGTTGAGGGCGGTTTCGGCGGGTGCGTCCCAGAAAAGCTGTGACAAATCGTCCATGTGATAAACCTTTGCCAGCGCGACTGCGTGACGGATTCGTGGTTCGCTGTCGCCAAGCTCCCAGGAGGCAAGTGTACGGGTGCTGACCGATTCTCCCTCTGGCAGAAATGCGCGCATTTTTTCTACAACATCCTCCCGCCGAAGTCTGCGCTTTTTTCGCTCAAATCGGAGCTTTTCGTGCCATTTCAACTCGATCACCTCTGCTTTTATTATAGCATAAAGAGCGGAAAAATGCAATAGATTTATGAAAAAAACTTCATGAAATATTGCATAAAACGGCAAAATTATTCCTGTTAAAAAACGGTGGATTATAGATTTTTAGGACAGGCTGAAGAGATAGAGCAGCCCAGTCAGCGCTTTTCGCCCGGCAGCAAATTAGCGTTTGACGGATGCTGGACAATATGGTAGAATAGTTACAATTATTTTGATGCTGGAGGGGTTTTCTGTGCACTCTACACCGGCGCTGCTTCGCCGCTTTGCGCCTTATTTTAAGCGTTATCTTGGCATTTTCTGCCTTGACTTGTTCTGTGCCGGGCTGACGGCCTTGTGTGAAGTCGTCCTGCCGCTGCTGGTGCGCTATCTCGCGCAGATTGGCATGGAGGATGTCTCCTTACTTTCTGCCGGTCTGGTGCTCCGGGTTGGCGCGGTTTATCTGGTGCTGCGGATGATTGATGTAGCGGCCTATTACTTTATGTGCAATCGCGGTCATATCATGGGCGCAATGATTGAAACCGATATGCGAACAGATTTATTTGAACATTTGCAGACGCTTTCTTTTCATTATTTTGCCAATACCAAGGTTGGGCAAATTATGGCCCGCATTACCTCTGACCTCTTTGATGTGACCGAGTTTGCACATCACTGCCCGGAAGAGTTTTTCGTTGCCGGGCTGAAAATTACCGTTTCATTCCTGATTCTGTGCACGATCAATATTCCATTAACGCTGCTGATTTTCCTGATGGTGCCGCTGATGATTGTATGCTCGTCCGTGTTCAATACCGGTATGCGGCGGACCTTCCGGCAGAACCGCGCACAGGTGGGCGAAATCAATGCGCAGGTTGAGGATTCTCTGCTGGGTGTGCGTGTTGTTAAGTCCTTCACTGGCGAACAGCGGGAGATTGAGAAGTTTGGACAGGGCAATGCCCTGTGGCTCCGGCTCAAGCAGGATAATTACCGCTGGATGGCGGGATTTCATGCGACAACGCGCGTCTTTGATGGGCTGATGTATCTTGCTGTGATTCTTGCGGGCGGGTTTGCGATGACTGCCGGAGCGATTACCCCTGCTGATTTGATGGCGTATGTGATGTATGTTACCACGCTGCTGGCAACGATTCGCCGAATCGTTGAGTTTACCGAACAGTTCCAGCGCGGTATGACCGGGATTGAGCGTTTCTTTGAAATTATGGATGAAAAGCCCGATGTAGTTGAGCCGGAAAATGCAGTAACACCGGACAGTATACAGGGTAATATCCATTTTGACCAGGTTTCGTTTGCCTATGCGGATGACCCGGATCATCCGATTCTTGACCGGCTGACGCTTGATATCCGCGCAGGGCAGTCGGTTGCATTGGTCGGCCCTTCCGGCGGCGGTAAGACGACAATCTGTAATTTGATTCCGCGTTTTTATGACGTGACGGCCGGACGGCTGACGATTGATGGACATGATGTGCGTTCATTGTCGCTGCGTGCACTTCGCCGGAATATCGGCATTGTACAGCAGGAGGTGTATTTGTTCTCTGGCACAATCTATGAGAATATCCTTTATGGCCGTCCGGATGCATCCCGTGAGGAAGTGATTGACGCAGCTAAAAAAGCCGGAGCACATGATTTTATCCTGCATACCCCCGAGGGCTATGATACCTATGTTGGGGAACGCGGTGTGAAACTCTCAGGTGGGCAGAAGCAGCGTATTTCCATTGCCCGTGTATTCCTGAAAAACCCGCCTATCCTGATTCTGGATGAGGCAACGTCGGCACTGGATAACGAAAGTGAACGGCTGGTACAGCACAGCCTTTCCCGGCTGGCCGAGGGGCGGACGGTCATCACGATTGCGCACCGTCTAACTACGATCCGGGGAGCAGATAATATTGTTGTTCTGACAGAGGACGGCGTTGCTGAACAGGGCCGTCATGAAGAATTGCTGAAACGCAATGGTGTTTATGCGGCGCTTCATCATTTTGCCGAGGAGACTTAAAGAAAGGGGAAAGCCATCGTGTACGATTATAACGGCTGGCAATGGCTGCTGATTTTCTATGTATACTGCTTTTTAGGCTGGATATTTGAATGTATTGTTGTTTCTGTGCAGCAAAAGCATTTTGTAAATCGTGGCTTTCTTAAAGGGCCGATGCTGCCGATTTATGGGTTTGGCGCTACGATTATTCTGCATGTTGCAATCCCGCTGATGCAATATCCGGCAGCCCTTTACTTTGCCGGACTGATAACGGCAACCGCATTTGAATACGCTGTCGGTGTGCTGATGGAGGCCTTATTTAAGGTAAAGTATTGGGATTATTCCGAGCATCGTTTCCAGTTTCAGGGGCGCATATGTTTGGATAGCTCAATCGCCTGGGGATTCCTTTCATTGGCGCTTGCGTATGTGCTGCATAAGCCGGTTGCCGGGTTTATTACAGACCTTGGCTCTAAAATGACGGCTGGCCTTGTTTTGGTGGTCAGTTTTTGGTTTGTTTATGATACTGTGACATCAGCGAAAGCGGCCTTTGAGTTCGCAAGCGTGCTCGAGGAGCTTGAAAAGCTGCGCAGTGAGGCGGAAGAACTCCGCGTGCAGCTCCAGCTTGGGGTATATGAGGCGCAGGATCGTTTGGAAGGTTTGCGCGAGCGGGTAGAAAATGCGCAGAGTGAACTGCGTGAACAAGTAGAAAGTGTAGTAGAAAACGCGCAGGAAGAGCTCCGCGAGCGTGTGGAAACAGCAAAGAAAGCGTTGCAGGAACGTACCGCCGACCGGCGCATAGAGAATGCAGGGCGCGAACAGCTCCGAAATAGGCTTGCAGAAATTGAGGATGCAATGGCAGAGCGTATGCGGCGGCGAAATCGTCAGTACCGTGCGTTGCTGCGGGCCAACCCCAGTGCAAAATCAGTCCGATTTGGGGAAATGTTCCGTCTTTGGCGGGACAGAGATCAATAATCATAAAATGTGCGGCCATCTCGGAAGAGACGACCGCACATTTTTTCTGCAAAATACGGATTGTCGTTTACATTAAAAATAAAAAAATATGCAGTGCAAAAAGCCGAACGGCCCGCAGTCGTTCTGGCGGGCCGTTCAGCAAAATATGAAAGAGCTTATGGGCATAAAAAATCCCCCGTCCCGCCCGCAGGCGAGGTGGAGATGCGTCAGCATCTCGGGGTCTGGGGTCAATG
>CAJUSB010000194.1 GCA_910589115.1 uncultured Clostridia bacterium
CGGGCGGTCCTGCGCGGACAGCGCCAGAGGGACTTGTCCCTCTGGACTCCCTTTCATCGCCTGCGGGCGGGACGGGGGCTGGATATGTCTGTTCATCCGTGCGGCTTCGTCCCGCCAAAAGGACGGCGGGACGAAGAGGCTGCTGCGGAGAATTTTTCCGCATGTGAGTATAAAAGGGAGCGATTAGGAAAACCAAAAGCCCGCAAACCGCTTGCAACGCAAGAGACTCATGGGCTTTTTGAATGTCTACTTTTTTATCCAATATCACTGGAAAATTTAAAATAAGACTTGACAAAATATGCATTCGTATGATATCATAAGAACATGAGTTCTGAATGGGGTTCTTTGGCTACTATCCGGGTGTAGCGCAGCTGGTAGCGTGCTTGACTGGGGGTCAAGAGGCCGCAGGTTCAAGTCCTGTCACTCGGACCAATGAAAGAGGCGCATATCGCTGAGATATACGCCTCTTTTGCTTTATCTGCAGGTGTTTTTGGGATTTGAAGCATCAAGTAGGAGGCAGATGATTAGTTCGCCTGCCGACCTCTCACACCACCGTGCGTACCGTTCGGTACACGGAGGTTCCACAGTTTACGCTTTGACAGATTTGTAGTAAGAACAGAAATACTGAAAACCGCTCTTTTCTAACTTTGTGGTAGAGAGAGCTGCTTGGAGAATCGGGCTGCCGGCAATACGCCAGTAGCCTTTTCTCGAATTCGCCAAGATTCCAGGCGCGGCTTGCATTATCGGCATGACCGTCAGCCCTAACGACCCATACATCAGATATCCAGTAATATATGGAGATCGTAAATACCATTATTCAGTACCACCTTCATACGTGGGAAAACTTTTCACTGCTGCCGTAACAGCTTTTGAAGCAGGCCTTGTTTCCATTATTTTTTCTTTGCACGTGCCCAGCCACGGGGCTTTGCGCCCTGCTGCGGGGGACGTTTTTTTGAGTGCGGACGTTCCGGTTTGGAGGGCTTCCAACCTGGCGGGGGTGCAATCAGGCATTCTTTCCCATAGCCGACCAAATCCTCCCGCCCGGCCTCGCGCAGCGCTTCCAGTACCAGCGCCCGCTTGTCGGGACGTGCCCATTGCAGGAGTGCACGCTGCATGGCCTTTTCGCGTGGCGTTTTGGCAGTATATACCGGTTTCATGGTGCGTGGGTCAAGACCGGAATAATACATTGCCGTTGACAGCGTCCCCGGCGTTGGGTAAAAATCCTGCACCTGTTCCGGCATATAGCCCAATGAATGAAGATAGCAGGCCAACCTGACCGCATCCCGCAGCTCCGCGCCAGGATGCGACGACATCAGATAGGGCACAAGGTATTGCTTCCGTCCCAGCTTTTCGTTAATGCGGGTATACCTTGCCCGGAATTGCTCATACACAGAAAAGGACGGCTTCCCCATATAATACAACACATGATCCGACATATGCTCGGGCGCAACTTTTAATTGTCCGGAAATATGGTGCTTCACCAGCTCGGTAAAGAAGGTATCATCCTTTTCCGCCATCATATAATCATACCGCAGGCCAGAACGAACAAATACCTTTTTCACACCCGGCAGTGCACGGAGCTTACGCAGCAATGCCAGGTAATCCTGATGCCCTGCTTCAAGCTGGGGGCAGGCCTGCGGGAACAGGCAGCGCTTGTCAGTGCACAGCCCGTGCGCGTCCTGTTTTTTGCAGGAGGGATGCCGAAAGTTGGCTGTTGGGCCGCCGACATCATGAATATAGCCTTTGAAACCGGGCATTTGTATGATCTGTTCGGCTTCCCGGAGTACGGACTCATGGCTTCTCGCGGAAATATACCTTCCCTGATGAAAAGCCAGTGCACAGAAATTGCACGCGCCAAAGCATCCACGGTTATGGATAATGGAAAACTGCACCTCAGCAATGGCAGGCACACCGCCCTGCGCTTCATAAGAGGGATGATATGTCCGCGCATAAGGCAGGCCATAAACGCGATCCATTTCTGCTGTAGAGAGCGGCAGGGCGGGCGGATTCTGTACAAGCACGCGTTTTCCGTGACGCTGCAATACAGCCTTACCAGTCACGTGATCCGCATGGTCGTATTGCAGTTTAACCGAACGTGCATAGGCGGCTTTATCGGTACAGACTTTTTCGCAGGAGGGGCATTCGATGGCAGGAAAAGGAACTTCTGCCGAATGGCTTAAATAAGCCGTGCCCCGGATATCCACAAGCGCGGCCGCACCTTTCTTACCATTTTTCAGATTGTTGGCGAGCTGAACGACAGAGCGTTCGCCCATCCCATACATCAGCCCGTCCGCGCCCGAGGAAACGAGGATAGACGGCATGACCTGATCCGACCAATAGTCATAGTGTGCAAACCGGCGCAGGGACGCCTCCAGTCCACCCAGATAAACCGGGGTATCGGGGAACGCCCGCCGGGCGAGCATGGCGTAGACCGTAGCGGCGCGGTCGGGCCTCCGTCCGCCAACGCCGCCGGGCGTATAGGCATCGTCATGGCGGCGTTTTTTAGCGGCGGTGTAATGAGCAACCATAGAATCAATATTGCCTGCATTGACCAGCACTGCATAGCGCGGCTTTCCCATAGCAAGGAAATCGTGCGGATCGCGGAAGTCTGGCTGAGAAAGGATTGCAACGCGGAAACCGGCTGCTTCCAGCACGCGGGAAATGACCGCCGTACCAAAGGACGGATGATCAATGTAAGCATCGCCGGTGACCAGCAGGAAATCGCAGTAATACCAGCCGCGCTGTTCCATATCCGCCCGGTTAATTGGTAAAAAATCGGTCATAGAAATTTCCTTTCCAATGCAGTAAATTGCCACAGCGCCAGCGTTTACAGCTGAACCCTTTCAGGCTTATCGGACTCATACAGTTCCTGACGGATAGCGGCGAACATATCCTCCGCCATATTGAGGTATTGACGGACGGTATGTTCGTCAATGTCCAGGGGCAAGTCGGTTGGGTAGCGGGTTTCGATGTACAGGTTATTCAGGGCTGCACTTTCTGTGAGGTATTCCAGAAAGCGTTCTTCAATCAGTGCGGCCTGACGGCAGAGGTAGGTTAGGTTATGTCCGTCGAAGTGCCGACCGGTGCGGTAGAGCAGGAAACCTTTGAGGGCTTTTTCGATTGCCTGCTGGCAGTGGAAGGCGATATTGCACGGATCACCGCCCCATGTCAGCAGCACGCGGGCGGTTTGGAGGTCGCACAAGGCCTTTTCCAGCCACTTGTAGTAGTAGAGGCTGTCGTGGCCGCCTTTACGTCGTCGGCTCATAGATAACCCTCCCCCGACGCCCGATCCACGCGGCATAGCTGCTCGGGTCTTCCAGCAGCACCGTCCATTCGTCGTGAGTGTACAGTGTCAGGTTGATAGAGACATTGCTGTCGATTGCGAGGTAGAGCCGCTGCATCAGAGCATTTTTATCCTCGCAGGAAGGAACAACGATACAGAAGCTAAGGGATTTCAGTTTGTCATTGGTGAGCGTGCGTTTTTCTGCGAAGAGGATCACACGCTCGGGCGTGCACTCATGCAGAATCTGGGAAAGCGCCTTTTCCATAGCAGAACAACCTCCTTTTATACTCGAAAATGCTAAGAATTACCGTTTGTTTCGCCTGCGCGGCGAGCGGTCCTACGCGGACAGCGCCAGAGGGACTTGTCCCTCTGGACTCCCTTCTGTCGCCTGCGGGCGGGACGGAGGGATTTGGCACAGCCGCAAGCTGTTTCGCCTTATCAAAGGAAAGATGTGACGAAACAGAAAACGACAATTATTATAAACATGAATATTGTATAATACCTGCAATTTCACAATCTTTTCCATATGATACTGCCCCGCCCGCCGTCCTTTTGGCGGGCGGGGCAGCAGGCAGAAACGAGCGTAGATGCACCGATTCCCCGCCGTGGCGGAAATAAAGTTTTTACTCGATTTTTTTACAAAAAAATCGCGGGTGCAGGGCA
>CAJUSB010000195.1 GCA_910589115.1 uncultured Clostridia bacterium
TTTATTTTTCAATATGGATATTATTGACATTTACACAGTTAATTATTCAGCCTCTTGTAAAGCCAAAGCTGATCACTTCGTCAACGCCTTTGCCCTTTACCGGAATCTGGCCGGTCAAAATCACCTGTGCCGCCATCCATTCCTCACGGCGTGTCGCTGCATCATTCAGCCGCATATAGTCATCCATCAGTTGACGTGCGGCACGCTGGGCGGGTGTCATACTGCTGTACAGATCCTCACCCGCCAGACGGGTCATGAACCGATCTGCCGTTGTCACATCATACGGGTTAATCAGCGGTGCGGCGTAGCTCTCGGTTGCATAGCCCTCCGATTCCAGTATCTGACCGCCAGCCTTTG
The DNA here is from genome assembly GCA_910589115.1 of uncultured Clostridia bacterium. GTDB lineage: Bacteria > Bacillota > Clostridia > Oscillospirales > Butyricicoccaceae > QXXE01. The sequence continues at coordinate 358 of CAJUSB010000195.1, forward strand.
GATGAACAAACGCCGCCATGCGCCGGTTGCCCTTTACAATATCAATGTCTACCCGCTCGGTCACGAACGTCTTCACATTCGTGAAAAACGTATCCCGAAAGAAGGTGTGCAGCGGCGGCGCTTGCCTGACGACCTCCGCAAGATAACGCGGTGTGTAGATATTTACTTCGTTCGGCATTGTAGAATCCTCCTCTATTTCAAGAAAATCCCGATGCTGCGCAGGGCAACTTCCACATCCGCAGCGGTTACGCCGTCCGGCAGGACCAGTCCCTTTGCAAAAAATTCACCGGTCAGATAAATCACTGCACCCGTTCCGCTCTCCGCGCAGTCCGCAGTGATACCGTAAAGCCCGGTCAGCGCAGACGATGATTTTACAGCAGCTGCCTTTCCGTCCGCCAGCAAAACAGGTGTGTGTGCGGCAAGCGTTTCGCCCGCTTCCTTTACCGTAGTTGTAACACCTATGTTTGTACCAGCAATAAAGTAATCCGGCGCAGTGCTGAAGGTCTGCCTTGTTAGATTCATTCCCATCGTCTTCTTACTCCTTCTTCCCCGCGTCCCTGATAGCGTCCAAGAACTCATCCGCCCCGCCGTTCTGCGGAGACTGACTTTTTACGCCGTTTACACCGCTGCCGTCAGCGTCCCTTTGCAGGCCGTTCATCATTGCGGCCCCCTGGTTCCGGATCAGCTTCATAGCGGCCTTTGCGTAGTCGCTGGCGCTCACAGGCTTTATAAACTTGGCTTCCGCTGTCACCGCTTCGGTTCCGGGGATTGCCATTTCCTCAATATCCTGAATCCGCTGGCGTTCATTGTTTTCTGCTTTCTGCGCTGCTGCCTGTTCAATCTGATCGACCAGGGCAGGGTATTCCCTGCGCAGATCGTCCACTGTTTTGATCTCCACTTTCTTTTCCTCCTTCGTTTTCGTGGATGTTTCCGCCGATGCCGTATTGATCGGACGACTGACGGTATTTGCTGCGGTCAGGCTGTTCCGTAAAAATTCGGGCGCTTTGTCAATCGGCAGATTCATGCTGACGCTGTTGACGAACAACATTCCGTTGCGGTCCTCAACTACGGCCTGTTCCCCGCTGTCGGTCAATTCATCCACAAAGCCGTTTTCTTTTGCTTCCGCGCTGGTCCACCAGCTGGTAGCGTCCATCCATCCGGCAAGCTCTTCCTTGCCGCGTCCTGTTTTTTTGACGTACAGGGAAAGAATGCTTTCGCGGATTGTATCAAGCGCCGCCTGATACTCCTTTAGCCTGGTTTCGTCCACATATCCGAAAACACCCATCCGAACCGGATGTACCATGTAAATACTGTCGTTTGCCGCAATCACCTTGCCGCAGTGACAGGCGATAATCGTTGCGGCGCTTGCGCACAGGCCGTCAATCCGTGCCGTCACGGCTGCTTTGTGCTGCTCTAACAGGTTCCCGATTGCCTGCGCGGCAAATACATCGCCGCCGCCGCTGTTGATCCGCACCGTTATCTCACTTACAGCCCCCAGTTTGTTCAAATCATCTGCAAACTGTTTCGGGGTTACTTCATCTCCCCACCAGCTTCTGTCTGAGATATCGCCGTACAGCAGCAGTTCGGCGCTTGTGCCGTCTGCACAGCTGCGAAAATTCCAGAATTTATTAGGCATGGTTTTCCTCCGTTTTCTTCGGCTGCTTGTCTTCAAAAGGTATCTCATTGAAATTCATTGGCTGCGGATGCACAATTTCATCGACGTCCCGCTTGAGCTTTGCTTCTATAAGCCGCTGGCGAATATTCCTTGTGAAGTCGCCGCCGGTCATTTGGGCAGTCTCCTCCTGTGCGGTGCTGAAGCAGTTTTCTACCCGCTTCTCCGCCGCGGTTACCTCCTGCACCGGATTGAGGTTGGTTCTCGCGGGGCCATTCCATACACAGCCTGTGTATGCTTTCCGGATAGCCGGGTCTGCGAAAAAGCCCGGCGCATGGATTCGTCCGCGTGCGACCGCCTCTGTAAGCCACGCCTCGTAAACCGGCTGGCAGAAATCATCAATGAACCAGCCACGCATCATGCCGCAGGAGCGCCAAAATTCATTGAGCGCGCCCCTGGCCGCGCTGTAGGATGCAACAAACTGCTTGTACAGCACTTCGGGAGGGATTTCCAGCGCCGCGCCGATTTGTTTAATCAGGGCGTCGGTAAAAGCGTCGTAGCCGGTCGTCGGGTGCTTCGGGTCTGCAAATTCAACGCTTTCTCCCTGAGCAAGACCGACAACCGAACCATTCCCCAATTCAATGCTTCTTGGATCGGCTTCATCAATCAGCTGTTCCCGTGGAATAACCTCCCCCATCGGCCTTTCGTCAGATGGAAGATCAGACTTAATGAAAACTGTAAACAGGGCGCTGACCAGCGCTGCTTCAATTTCTGCATCTGTATAACGCCCGAGCTGTTTCAGCGCTTCCAGTACCGGGGCCAGCAGCGGCACACCGCGCCGCTGACCCGGCCGTTCACGGGTCATGATGTGGAGGACGTTCCGCCTGCCGGTCGCTTTGCCGTAGGCTTCCACACGCTCCCATTTCATTCCTCCCGGCTGTGCCGCCGCATCATTAGAAAGTGGATGCCGACTGCAAATCCAGTAGGCAGTCACCATTCCGTCGGCATCTGTTTCCACGCCCTGCACAATGCTTTGGACCTTATGTCCATACACTTCGCATGGTACAACCCGGTCGTATAAATCGGGGCTGCATACCCGGTCAGCCTCAATCAGCTGCACCCGCAGGCTGTAGGGCTGGCCTTTCTGCTGCTTCATCGGCAGAAGCACAACAGCATCACCGCTCATCAGATAGGACAGGTAGGCAAGCTGCTGGAGGGAGTAGAAGTTGTCGATCCGGTCTGCGTCGCACGTTGGCGTGTCTGCCCACAGGTCGAACTCCCGTATAATTTGAGCCTGAAGCGCCTGCACCTGCTCATCCGTCAGCTTCAGGAAATCCGCGTCGATCTGCGGCGCAGGTATCAATCCGCCTGCAACTACATTTGTCCGGAGAGTTTTCAGAGAGGCGGTGGCAACAGGAACGCCCATGTAAGCATCCCGGCTGCGCTGGCGCAGTGTGTCGATGTTGTCCTCAATATCCTCTTTCGCGCTGCCGCCGTGATACATCCAGCCGATCATGCTTTTCTTGGTATGGTTTGCGCCGTAGTTTCCGTAACCGCTGTCAATGATCGACAGCCGTTTCCTTGCTATTGCTCTTTTGCAGGCGTGCACCGGTGCAACTGCGGCGACCGCCCGGTCAAGAAGGCTTGGTCTTTTCATACAGACTCTCCTTACAAGTCACGCGGCACAACGCGGTACACGCGGTTCCTGCCGCCGCCGTTTTCTGCCGCCTCGGCTTCGGCCAGCCGACCGGCCCAGTATTCCATTTCTTCCCGGACGGCTTTCAGATCGGCCCGTGTCAGCATCCGGGTTCCGATTTGGTATCGCTGCCCAGATGCAATCCGCTCCTCGGCTTTCAGCCATGTGTCCAGTTTTTGCTGGCAAAGTTTTTTACTGAAAATCGCCATTTTCAGATACCTCTCGATAAAATACGCCGTCCAGGCCGCTTATG
>CAJUSB010000196.1 GCA_910589115.1 uncultured Clostridia bacterium
CCAGCGGGTGCAGGGCAGGGCCCGCCGGGAGTCCAGAGGGCAGAGCCCTTTGGCGCTCGCCGCGGAGGCGCGGGAGTCCAGAGGGCAGAGCCCTTTGGCGCTCGCTGCGGAGGCGCGGGAGTCCAGAGGGCAGAGCCCTTTGGCGTAACGACAGGCAGGCACTTTCGAGAAAGATAGGAGATGGAATTATGTGGACAAAGGATCAGCTGCGGGCAATTCAAGAGCACGGCGGCGATTTGATCGTTTCAGCAGCAGCAGGCTCCGGTAAAACAGCTGTGCTCGTTGAACGCGTGATTGAACGCCTGACCAATCCCGTGCGTCCCGTCAATATCGACCAGTTTTTGCTGGTAACCTTTACCAAAGCAGCTGCTGCCGAAATGCGGAATAAATTATCTGCCGCAATTTCGGCTCAGCTGGAAAATAATCCGCTGAATGCACACCTGCGGCGGCAGCTGCTTCTGGTGCACCGCGCCAAAATTACAACCGTGCATTCCTTCTGCCAGTCCCTGATTCAGGAACAGACCGCCGCACTTGGCCTTTCCCCGGATTTCCGCCTCGCCGATGATCAGGAAGCAATCCTAATGAAAAATGAAGTGCTGGAAGATATCCTGGAGGAACTCTATGAAGAAAATCAGCCCGATTTTATCGCACTGACCGAACAACTGCTCACAGGCCGCGACGACCGGCGGCTGGCAAACGTCATTATGGACACCTTCCAGAAAATCCAGTCCCACCCCGACCCGGATGCCTATTTGCAGCGCATGGCAAGCGGCGGTGAAGCCGGTTCCCCCGCAAATACCCGCTTTGGCCGGGTCATTCTTGATGAGGCACGCTTAGCAGCAGAGTACGGCTTGGACTTCCTGCGACTTGGCGTTCAGCAGATGGGGGATGAAGAAGAATTTCAAACGACCACGCTTGAGACATTCCAGGAAGATATCGGGCAGGCAGAGGCGCTGCTGAAAAAAATCCGCGCAGGGGACTGGGACGGCGCAGTCGAAGCGTCCCGCGCTGTGAAACCGCCCCGGCTGAAAACGCCTCGCGGGTATCCGGACAAGGATCTGATTGACGAGCTCAAAGGGATGCGCGAGGAATGGAAAGACAGTGCAAAACGGATTTCCAATAGGCTGCTGAATGTAACAGAAGACGAAGCGGCGGTTGACCGCGCAATGACAGCAGCAGCCCTGCGCGGGCTGGCATACGCAGTTCAGGTGTTTTCGACCCGCTTTGCCGCAGAAAAAAGACGGCGTAACCTGCTGGATTTCAACGACCTGGAGCATTTTGCAGTTGCGCTGCTGCTTAAGGACGGACAGCCGACCGCACTTGCAGGTACAGTTGCCCAGCGATATGAAGAAATCATGGTGGACGAATATCAGGATACCAACGCCGTACAGGATGCAATCTTTGGAGCATTAGGACGGCATAACCTTTTCATGGTAGGCGATGTCAAGCAGAGCATTTACGGTTTCCGGCTGGCGGACCCGTACCTTTTCCTGGAAAAATATCGAAAATCAGTGGACGAAGCAGTCGCGGATGAGCCGAGGCGTGTTGTGCTGAGTAAGAACTTCCGTTCCCGGCGGCAGGTTTTGGACAGCACCAATTATCTGATGAAAGCCATCATGCGGGAATCTGTCGGTGACCTGGAATACACCGAGCGGGAGATGCTATATCTGGGTGCGGAGTATCCAGAGCCGGACGACCCACGATATAATACCGAAATTTTGTTGCTGGATACTTCGTTAGGATACGTGGAATCGGAAGAATCTGACGCCGCAGATGACACAGAGGAAGCGCCGAAAAAAGACGAAGCCGAGGCCGCCATGGTCGCGGCAAGGATCGACCGCCTGCTACGGGAAGGACTGCCCATCTTTGACCGTGGGCGCGGCATAACACGTCCGGCAGAGCCGGGAGATGTCGTCATATTGATGCGCTCCCCCAAGAGGAAAGCCGCTATATACCGCGACGCACTGGCAGCCTATGGCCTGGCTGCACGCACCGAAGAGACAGAGGGGCTTTTGCAGACGGCGGAGGTTGGGACAATGGTGTCCCTGCTTGCCGTGATCGACAATCCCCGTCAGGATATCGATTTGATCGGCACGATGCGTTCGCCCTTGTTCGGGTTCAGCGAACAGGAGCTGGCGGAGATTCATTTGTTCGGGAAATCACTTCCGTTCTATGAAGCCGCTTGCCTTGCCGCCGGGCAGATGCCACACGTAAAAGGATTCCTCAGCCGCCTGTCACAGCTGCGCGAGTTTGCCTGTGACCAGCCGGTTTACCGTTTGCTGTGGAAAATCTATGACGAAACCAACGCGCTGGCAATTTATGGCGCACAGCCAAATGGAGCACAGCGGCAAAAGAACCTGCTCAGCTTTTTTGAACGTGCAAGAGTATATGAAGCGCAGGGCTTTCGCGGCCTGTTCGGCTTTAACCGCCTTCTCCGGGGGATGATGGATGCCGGAGAGGATTTCAAAACAGTAAAAGCGGAAAGCAGCGTTGGCGCGGTCCGCATTATGTCCATCCACAAGTCAAAGGGCCTGGAATTCCCGGTTGTCGTGCTGGCCGACTGCGCTAAAAGTTTCAACGAACAGGGGCTGTATGATCCGATCCTCGTACATTCAGAGCTTGGTTTTGGTGCAAAGGTACGTGATATTGAGCGCGGCATCCAATATCCCAGCCTTGAAAGGCAGGCAGTCGAGGCACGGACACGGCGTGAAAGTGTCAGTGAAGAGCTGCGCATCCTATATGTGGCGCTGACACGCGCAAAGGAAAAACTGATTTTAACAGCGTCAAGCACCCGACTCAATGCAAAGTTGGAGAAGTGGGCGCGGTTTGCAGGCATGGAGCGGCTGCCGGACTATGCAATGGGGGCAGTACGTGAGCCGTTGGCATGGATTCTGACGCCGCTGCTGCGTCATCCTGCGGCGGGGGTCCTTCGGGAGCGCATCAGGGCGGTGGTTCCGCTGGATGTGAATGCACCGCAGGTGTTTGCGTTTGAGATACTGTGGCCGGAACGTCTGCCGGAGCGGACAGACGTACTGCCTGCCGCTAAAGAAGCTGCGGAGGCTGTCCGCCTGGACGCAGCGCCCGAGCTGGTTTATCCGGCGGCATTTTTGTCAGAGCTTCCGGCCAAACTGACCGCGACCGGCGTCAAACGCACCTATAAGGCCGAAGAAGCGGCGGAGGAAACGCTGCCGCCGCGCCGGGAGGTCAAGCTGCGCAGGCCAACCTTTGCGGAAAAGCCGCTGACGGCGGCAGAGCGCGGCACGGCGCATCATCTGTTTTTGCAGTTTGCGAAATATGAGGGGCTGGATACGATGGAAGGGGTCGAGCGGGAATTGTCACGCCTGCGGACGCTGAAAATCCTTTCGGAGGAACAGGCGGAGGCAGTGGAGCCGGAGAAGATACTAGGATTTTTCCGTTCGCCTCTGTATCAGGAAGGGTTTGCGTCAGGGAAGATCCGGCGTGAATTCAAATTCTCCGTGATTGTCCCGGCGGCGCAGTTCTATGAAGCGGCAAAGAGCGTGCCGGAAGAAACGGTACTGCTGCAAGGCGTAATCGACTGCCTGATCGAAACGCCGGAGGGATTCATCGTAGTAGATTTCAAAACCGACCGTGTCACAAAGGGCAGCGTGCAGGCCCGCGCGGAGGGTTATCGCGAGCAGCTGGAAGCCTATCGGATAGCGGTCGAAACGGTCTTTGAAAAGCCGGTGATACGGCAAGTTTTGTTTTTCTTATCAATTGGTGCGGAAATTGAGGTAAAAACACCTTGATTTCGCTGTTTTTCGGCCGATAAAATGCAAGTGCAAATTATCGGCCGAAAAAAGTCGAAAAATTTTTGAAAAAAGTGTTGACAATCCTGGAACCCCGTGGTATTATAAATAAGCTGACCGGCACGAAAGAAAACAAAAAGTTCTGA
>CAJUSB010000197.1 GCA_910589115.1 uncultured Clostridia bacterium
CGCCAAAGGGCTCTGCCCTCTGGACTCCCGGCGGGCCCTGCCCTGCACCCGCTGGGGCTTACGCCCCAGACCCCACGCTGCTAACGCAGCTTCCCTCCGCTGCGGCGGGGACGGGGGATTTTGGTACGCTCATAATCGCAGCTGCGCCGTGCCCACCCCGCCAAAAGGACGGCGGGGCGGGCGGCAAAATGCCCTCCTACAGGTTTACACTCTCATCAAAATTGTAATTTTATTTGGGGGACAGGCTCTTATTCATCCCATTCATCGGTCTCCAGGTTATTCCAAAATTCTGCGTCACTCACTTTGCGCAGCATCCGCTTTTTATCGCCCGCGCTTTCATCAAACCGGCAGGCAGCGCGATAGTCACACCACTCACAAATGTCTTTTTGTCCTTGCTTATACGGATCAGCCGCACAGGATCCCCGGCGCAGTTCCTGTCCCATTTCGAGCAGTTTACGCTGCGTATACCGCGCCAAGCGGCCGAATTTTACCAAATCCGCGATTGATGAACGTTTATCAAAGCCCGGAAATTCTGATTCTTTTTTCGGTTTTTTTACTGTCACCGGGATATATTTTGCCTGTCCTGACAATCCATGCTCCATCGCCTCTAAAATGTCGACATCGTCAGTCAACAACCCTGATCGGCGCAATTCCTTTGCACGCAGATTATCCAGCGCTTCCTTTGTCGTACCGCGCTCCGCGTTCGGCAATTCATCATGTGCCGGTACATACAGCACGCCTGCCGGAACGATTTCATTCAGCGATTCACTCAGCATATCCTGATAACGCGCCAGCCCTTTTTCTCCCAGCGCGTGCAGGTAAATAACCAGCTGCATATTCAAACCATACCAGATATCCGACAGCGAAAAGGACTTTTTACCGCTTTTATAATCCATTACCCGGATATACAGGCGTTTTCCCCGGATGTAACCGTCTACGCGGTCCACCTTGCCGGCCAGTGAGACCGATAGATCCCCATCCTGTGCCGTAACCGGCGGTAAATCACCGGTGCGGGAGAAATCAAGCTCATAATCGACCGGAACAAAGTCGGAATTTCGCATTTCTTCCAATACGCTGGACAGAATCGTTTCCATAGAGGAAACCAGACGGTTAAACAGATATCGAAACCGTGCGCTTTTATCCTGCAAACCGCCCAGCTCTTCCTCAATATAGCGCTGGACAACTTTTCGCATGATCCGATGTACATCTTTTTCCTGTGCCTGCCCGACCCCGCCCGGCAGCTCACCGAGCTGTTTCAAACAGTTTTCCAGCACGTAATGGATGAATGTCCCCGTTTCCGGCGCGGAGAAGCGTGCTTCCTTCCGGGGCTTTGCATTGAGCCCGTATTTCATGAAATAGGCAAAACGACAGGAATAAAACTGGTCAACCCGTGATGCCGTCAATCCGATATCCTTTCCATACAGTCCATCAATCGTCCTCGGATCGGTCAGCGGCCCCCGCAGATTCGGACTGGTCTGCACCGTGAGCAAGCGTTCATCTTCCCGGTATTTCTGATACGCCGCTTCGACTGCCGGGAGGCAGTTCCCGCAAAAGTGTGCTGCCGCCAACTCAATGGCCGGACGTTCCGCCTCCAGCCGGTCGCGCTGGATCACCTCCTGCCCGCAGGCAAACGGTACATCTGTCAGCAGACGGCGAATCGTTCCTATTATATAAGAAGGACGGCTTTCCTTCCCGCTCGCGTCATGGGTCGAATAACTAAGCAGCAAACGCTCACGCGGACACACCAACGCATGGTAAAGCGTCTCCTGCTCCATCATCAGCCGTTCCGCCCCGGACGCTGCAAGCTCCACCCCAAGTCCATCCAGCAATTCCCGGTCCGCCTCGCTTAACAGCCCCCGGGAGGATGGCGTTTTCGGCAACAGCCCGTCATTTGCACCCAGCAAAATCAAATACGGTACGCTGGTTCCGGTACACACACGGTCAATTTCACCGCAGCTGACCCGGTCAAGCGAAACCGGGATTGTCCCAACATCATACTCACCCAGTACCATTGGCAGCAGCCGCGCGAATTCGCCGCCCTGCATCGGCCTGCTGCCTGCCGTCCAGTCGATCTGCTCCAGCGCGGACAGCAGGATTTCCCATAACTGACGGTATTCCTCCGCAAGCTGGAGCCGTCCCGCCGCTTCGTGCTGTGCTGCACGGTTTTCCAGCGCCTGCGGCACCTCCATTTTCTCCAGGAAGCCATAAAGCGCCCTGACGCATTCCCCCGCCGTTTCGGCCGTCTTCAATGCCTCGCGCAGCTCCATAAATGGTTTGATTGCTTTTTCCCGCAGCTTATTCAAAGCTAGAAGCTCGGCTTTCACCTCTTCATCAAGCGGCCTGCCATAGCCCTCCGGGTGACCGGTCCACTCGTGCTCCCAGGCACTGCCGCGTATGCGCCAGGTCAGCACATAATTTTCCAGCCGGTCAATTTCATCCGGCGCAAGGCCGCATAATCCGGTCTTGAAACAGGCAAATAAATCCTCATACCGCCAATATCCCGCACAGGAATCCAGTGCCCCGGTCACAACCGCCAACGCAGGTTTTGCAAGCAGATCCGCCTTTTCCGCCAGAAAAACAGGGATATCATACCGCGCCATTGCCATTTGCAGCGGGGCGGCATATCCGTCCATCGAACGCGCCGCAACCGCAAAATCCCGCCAGCGTGCGCCAGTCTCCCGCACAGTCCGGCGGATATAAGCCGCAGCGTGTTCACACTCCTCAAAGGGAGAAGCAGCCTCAAAAATATGTACACTTCCGCCATCCGATATATGCGACTGGCTGAGCGGAAGCAGCCCCTCCTGCTCAAGTATGGATAAATCAGCAGGCTTTTCCAGCTTGCTCCCGCCAAACGGTACGATCTCACACGGAATGCCACGTTTCATCGCCAGCCCCTGCAGCCGCCTGACCGTCTTGCAGCCGGAAACAAATACATCCTTTTCCTTCAAATCACAAAGCACCGATACCGTCAGGTCAACGCCATTCTCAACCATAACACGGATAATCTCCATCTCCTGCGGCGTGAAGGATGCAAAACAATCAATATATACACTTGCGTTTTTCACCACCCCGCTTTTCGGCAGACGGTCGGCCAATAGTGTCAGACGGTCACGCGGGTCCGGCAAGCCCTCCTCGCATAAATGGTCATATGCAGTATAAATCACCGCGAGCTCCGTCAGCTTGTCAGCCAGACGGGAATCCGCTTCCTTCCCCTCCTTGGCAGCGCGAAAAATCTTTTCCGGCTCCAAACGGCAGGTCTTAAACTCATCAATAACAGACAGCGTTTCCCGCAGCGCCTCGGGCTGGTCAAGGATATACGCACACTGATCCAACTGGCCGCGTACCCGCGTAATCGCATCTCGCAGCGTAAGCAGCCGCCCCGCCGGAGACAGCACCGTCTCGGCCAATCCGCCAGCCTCCGCAAAAACACGCACGGCAAGACGGGTAAAAGACAGCACTTCAGCACTCCTTGCACCATGGTTTTGTGTCTCCCGCGCAAGCCGCCGCTCATATTCATGCGAAAATAATTCGGGGACTATCAATAATTGCTTGGTTCCAGGCGTTTGACATGCCTCGGCAATCTCTGTAAGGATTCGTGCCGTTTTGCCGCTGGCGGCACGCCCTGTGAAAATTCTCATATAACCCTCCTCCGGTTCCATACCGGTAAAGTTTCCTTCCCTATCCGTAAATATAGAATAGACTTTTCAATACCAATTCATTATAACATAAATAATACCTGATTACACTACTTATATATACTTCCGCCGCCCCGCAAGCAATATCCCCCGTCCCGCCCGCAGGCGAAGCGGAGATGCGCAGCATCTCGGGGTCTGGGGCGTAAGCCCCAGCGGGTGCAGGGCAGAGCCCGCCGGGAGTCCAGAGGGCGGAGCCCTT
>CAJUSB010000198.1 GCA_910589115.1 uncultured Clostridia bacterium
CTCCTCTAGTTCCACATCCTCAAAATACTCCTGTATGAATACCTTTCTCATATCCTTATGATACCATATTCTGCTTCTTTTTCAAACTTGATTTCCGTGATCCCCCAAAGATGGCGTAGCAGCCGCCAATGATGCCGATAATGACACAGAGGACGGCGATCGCCAGAAATTGGTTGCCTCCAAAAAAAGTATCGAGATTGAAAATACGGACAAATACGACAGCGCCGGAATACAGGATGACAGGCAGATTCAAAATAGAGTACATGACTACGATAATCAGTGAAAACATTCTGCAAACATTGCGCCCGAAGCGCTGTTCCATGAGCTGCGGCATCGTTGCCGTCCCCATTTTCAAATAGGTGGGAAGGAAGAAATATGCCAGTGCAAACAGCGTGAACAGGGAACCCACTTCCCAACCGATGGGGCTCATGTTGGAACCCCATCCCTGCCCGTTTGTACCAACCAATTGTTCTGCCGACAAATTCGTCAGCAGCAAAGAACCCGCAATTACAACGCCTGGCAATCCGCGTCCTGCCAGGAAATATCCTTCTGCGGTTTCCAGATTATCCCCTCTTGTCTTCCAGGCAGCGACAACGGCTACCAATGCGGTAAAAAACAGAAATGTAAGAATAATCCATGCTGTAGAACTAAAAAACACCATAATCGCGCTCCTTTACCCCTTTGTTTTGATTGTATAAATATTCACGGTGCAGCTTTTGAACCGGCATCCATTCCGTTTCCGAAAATATGGACCTGTTCGGGAGCGGGGAATACTGACCAGTACAATCAGGCTTTCCGGATCAGAATCCGAAAAATTCCCGAACAGGTCGGCTGTGTACGTTTATTGGAATGGTTTTGTTAAATTATGTCGGTAGAAAACACACTTATGTTTTCAGTCAACTTTGACCCATGCGCCGCCATTGCGGCAGGATTCTGTCGCAGCCTGCGCCATCAGTACCGGGCGCAAGCCGTCCACTGCACCAACGGCCACCGGCTTATCGTTTACAATCGAGTCCACAAAGGAACGGACCTGTTCGATAAATGCCTGGTTATAACGTTCCAGGAAGAACCAGAGCGGTTTCTCGCTGTGTGCGCCATCAACCGTCGTAATCGTTGTGGTGTTCAAGAGGTCATTTCCATCGGATGCCATGCCCTTGGAACCGAACGCTTCTACCCGCTGGTCATAACCGTAAACTGCCTGGCGGGAATTGTTGATCACAGCGATGCAGCCGTTTGCCATTTTCATGGTTACAACAGCGGTATCTACATCCGGGATACCGGATTCTTCCTGAAGATTCGGATTTACCAAGCATGCGCCAACAGCGGAAACTTCAACGGCCTCTGAACCGGTCACATAACGCACCATGTCAAAGTCATGGATCATCATATCGTAGAAAATACCGCCGGAAACCGCCACATAGGACGCCGGGGGCGGCTCGGGGTCACGGGAGGAAACGATCACGATATGCGGGTCACCGATGGTGCCGTTTTTAACAGCGTCAGCAACAGCCTTGTGGTTGTGGTCAAAGCGGCGGTTGAAGCCGACCTGGAATTTTACACCCTTTTCTTCCACCAGAGCGAGCAGTTTGTTAATCTTTTCTACATTGTAGTCAATCGGCTTCTCGCAGAATACATGCTTGCCAGCCTGCACCGCTGCCATCGAAACATCACAGTGGGTATCTGTCGAGGAGCAGACAAATACAACGTCAATTTCCGGGTTATTCACAACTTCCATAAAGTCGGTCGTAGCGTTGGTAATACCACGCTCCGCCAGCCATTCCCGTGCGCCGGACTTATCCATCATAGGGTCAGCCACGGCAGCAACGGTAACCCCTGTAACACTGTTCAACAGATTATTGATATGCAGTTTACCAATGCGGCCACAGCCGACGACACCAATTTTCAAGTTAGCCATTTTAGAGCACTCCTTTTTTATTTACAGTATTTTGCAACATGCGCCTTTGTAACTTCGGCAGACTTCCTGACGTTTTCTTCCTGCGTCAATTCATAATAGGCCGGACGGAAAATCTCAATCGTGCAGCAGTCGCCTTCGAATCCGATTTTTTTCAGGGTATCGGCATAGCGCGCATGGGGCAGGCAATCGCCTTCCGCATCTGGCCACATGCGTTTTTCGTCGTTATTATAATAGCTCCCGCAGGGAAGGTCTTCTGTACCGTTAAGATGCCATACAAAAATTTTCCTGCCATCTGCCTTTTCCAGCGCGTCCCAGCCAGACCCCATTGCATAGAAGTGATACTGATCAAGAGTCACGCCGACCAAAGGATGATTGACTTCCGAAACAATCGCATACGCATCTTCAAAACGGTTGATGGTCATCGACGGCTCGCCGCAGAATTCGATGGAAAGCTTGATGCCGTAGGGTTCGACCTTCTTCAGCATTTCACGCAGAACAGCGACCGCATCCTCGCGAATTTCCTTACGGGTCGGGGTGAGGCCGCGTTCCTTCATGTCTTTGGAAGGAACAACCACAATCATCTTGCAGCCAAGGATGCGGCAGCGGCGAATAATTTCATCCAACTCGTCCATTACGGCTGCCTTCTCAGCATCCGTCTGCTTCATATTGAAAAAGCAGAGGGCGTTGTAGGACAACATTTTCAGGTGATGGTTTTGGAACCATGCGCCCAGTTCCTCCAGTGTGACCGCTCCATTGTCCAGATCACGGTTCAGGCACTCGGATTGGATGTCGATAAAATCAAAGCCATACTTTTCGCACAGCTCAAGATCCTGCATCACCGAATGGCCTGCACAAAAGCGGTCATTTGCTTCGTTGAATCCAATTTTCATGATTGATGTCTCCTTATGTTTTTTTAGGCTGCGGCTGCTGTACCCGGCATCCTTGTGGACAACAATACCATAGTTTGTTTCTACGTGCAAGCGGTTTTGCGCATTCCCATTTTACCGTGCATTTTATCGTAAAAACGCACTAAATTGTTGATTGCATTTTGTGCGTAAAATATATATAAACGGACTTTTTCAAAAAGATATGTGCACGTTTTTTGTTTTTTAGTGGGAATGTCAACATAAAAACACTGGAAAATAAGTACGTTCTGTGGTATAATAAATCACAAAACACATGGAAAAGGAGTCCCCGAAATGGCAGTGACCTTACAGCAGATTGCAGAGGCATGCGGGGTGTCACGCGGCACAGTAGATCGTGCCCTTCACCACAAAGAAGGTGTGCGTCCGGAAGTAGCACAGCGTATCCGTGAGACTGCGCGTGATATGGGTTATATTCCCCGTCACGCAAGCCCGCTGTCTTCAATCCGTCCCGTCCGAATTGGAGTTGTTCTTCATACAGGAATCTCTGATTTCGTTCAGATCCTTGCAAAGCTTATGCTGAAATTCCCAGAGCAGACCCTGCTTCCTGTTGAGGTCTCCCTGCGAGTGATGGATAGCACGAACGTTCATCATCAATTAGCACTGATTGATGACCTTGTCCAAAATGGACAGATTGATGGGCTGGCACTGATGCCGCTGGCGCATACGCTGATACGCGAAAAGATCAATCAACTGTCCGATGCGCATGGGATTCCGATTGTGACGGTCAACACGGATATTCCAGATAGTGCCAGACTGGCGTATGTCGGGCCAGACAACATTGCCTGTGGCAGAACTGCCGCTGCACTGATGGGTATGTCCACACAGGGGAAGGGCAGGATATTGCCGATATTAGGACAGAAAAGCGGACATTTTGCGGACACCCAACGGTTAAGTGGCTTCCAGTTGGAAATGGGTGAGCATTTTCCGCACATTGAGGTTATGCCACCCGAATACTGCTATCTGGATCAGGATTTATATAGAAAACGATTAATCATTGTCAAAGAGGGAGATATGATGTAAAATATA
>CAJUSB010000199.1 GCA_910589115.1 uncultured Clostridia bacterium
CTTCCTTCTAACAACAGCAATTGGGTTAATTTTCAGCAGGACTACACACTAGCTTATCTGCTTTTGCTTCTGCAGCTTTTTCTGCAAATTCATCCGCTTTTCCGACAATCCCGGAAAAATTGAAATCTATAAATGGTAACCAATTTAGTGCTGAGCAGATATGCGCAATTACATTTAACGCGGTAGACAGCAAATCAAAAAAGAATCCCTTGATACCGCTAATAGCGTTATGGAACACGATATAAAGATTTTCACCGCAGACGTAGGCAGCTCTGACAATTCCAAGAAAGACGTTTACCACTGTTAACAGCAGATTCCAGAAAAGCAGAAGCACTATATTTACCAATCCGCAAATCGTTCCGAATACGGATGTAGATTTTGCTCCAAAAAGATCAAAATATCGAACCAACACTATGATTGCAGTAATAATTGCAATGATTCCAATAACGATCCATGTTACAGGGTAAGCGCGGATTGCATCGTTAAGCCCATCCTGCGCTGCGGTTAGCGCGATCAGTGCTGCCGTTTGCGCAGCGCTTGCCACTGCGTGTGCTGCTTTAGCCGCCAGATCTTTTAGCGTTGTCAGCCACGCAATCCCCATTACCGCGTTATAGACAATCAACGCCGCAGCAGCGCCATAAATAATCGGGCTAATCCATGACCAATTATCATAGAGGAAATCGCCAACATTTGAAATTAGGTCAAAGATTACAAGCACAGCATTTGATACAGTGAATATTGCACATTCCGCCAGCGCAGCAAAATTCTTGAAAATATCAGAATTTGCAAAATCGCTTATTTTTTCCAAAACAGGCTGAAAGACCATTAATGCCGTATCTTTGAGAGATTGCCAAAGCTGCTCAAAGGTGATCAGCATATTTTCAAATTTTTCATTAATACGATTAGCCGCATAAAACATTGCATTTTTAATGATATCTGCGGTGATTATCCCTTCGGACGCGAGTTCTCTTATATTGCTTGCGTCCACGCCCATCACATCTTCAAGATACCTCTGAATATCCTGCGCAATCGGAGCGGCATTATCTAAAATGGTGTTCAAACCTTCGCCCTCCAACTTCCCGGAAGCCATAGCCTGCGTAATCTGTTGCATCACGGAATCCATTCCCTGCTTGGAAGTACCGGCATTTACAAACTGCTTATTCAGCAGCTCCGTAAATGCAATCAATTCATTATTGGAACGAAATACCTGTGGAGCCTGCGTTCCTAATTTGAAAATAGTCTCCGCCGTTTCCAGATATGAACTTCTCGCATTTTGCGAAGATGCATAAATCTTATTTTGCAGCGCCTCTATGCTGCCTCCGTCATCGACGATCAGCGAAAGACGAGCGCGTGTCTGAGTCATTGTATCGGACAGGCTAACCACATTTCCAAGTGTTTGTGGTGTGATATAGCTCCTAATCGCGCTACTCATAGCATTCATCAGATGATTGCCAATTCCCGTTTCCTGCTGGGTCGTTTGATGAAAGCGCCCCTGTCCGTCAGTGTTATCACGAATGTACTGTGCCGTACTGTTCACAGCTTCTGAAAGCCGATTGTAGGCATCATTCGCCGCACTGATATCTAACCCATCCGCCGCACGGTTAAGTGCTTCCTGCGCAGACAATGCTTGATTCAGCTGTGTCCGCAGGCGTTCCAATCCGTTGCTAGCATGTTCTGAACCAATATTAGCCGGGTGAGACGCAATCTGCGCAATACGGCTTTGAACAGCCTGTAATTGGTTTTGCAATCCGCTCAAATCTGCCACCGCATTGGGCGGAAAAATATTGCTTTCCGCAGCGTGTGCGGCAATTCTCTGCTGGTTCTGTTCCAGCGTATTCATCATGTCGTTAGCGCTCCGTACTTCCCGTTCAAAACGCTGTGTTCCGGTAGTTGTAAACACATCAAGCCTGTGCGTATTCCACGTAACCGGACGCTCGGTCGGCGGCTGGGAAAAGTGGTCCCGCACGGAGCGTTCCACGCTTCCTACATTCTGCGACAGCTGTAGGTAAGCAGCATTAATATTCTCAATATTCATGCCCTGCATAGCGTTGTTCAGGCTTACTTGGCTGTTCCGTATCTGATCAAGCTGGGAGCGTAAATTCTCCAGTTGCGCATTCGCTTTATCGCTGTCAATATCAAGAGGATTTTGCTCCGTCTGCTGGATTGCTGTGCGCAAATTTTCAATCCGGTTTTGCAGCATTTGGATATCCATAACTGCATCCGCCGGAAGGAACGACACGCTTTCTGCCTGCTGTGTAATTTGAGACTGCATATCATTCAACCGTTCCAGCATGTCGTTTGCACTTTGAATTTCCAATTCGTACCGTTCAGCCCCACTTGATGTGAAAACATCCAAATTGTTTGACGACCATGTCACCGGCGGGATGACTGGCGGATTTACAGGGATGTCGACAGGCGGTACCGATGGATCAATACTGCCGATCCGCAGGGCTGCCAAAAGATCAACCGGTGAAACATTACATGCAGAATTCTCTACATTTTGTCTGACCCGTTCCATTTCATTCAGCATCTGCCGGTAAGCCGCCCCCGCTTCCAAAACCGCATCCCGCATCCCGTCAATGGCAGAAGTATCCACCGGGCTTGTGCTTAACCGCTGCATGTCCTCCAACGCTGAATTTGTCAGATCCAGCGCATTTAATATACGATTGAGCGGCGCAGAAAAGCCGTCAAACAGCCGCAAAGCGTCCTCTACTGTTGCCATTCCCTCACCCCCATTCAGCGTCGCTTCCCACTGTGGTTTCGCCGCTGTTTCAGCTCTTTTTCTTTCTTCTTTTCATTCTCTATCCGCTCATTGATTGCCGCGATAATAAATGCCCGTTCCTGCCGGGGCAGCGATAAAAAAACATGCGGTAAGATATGAAATTCATGAAGGCAATAGTAACAAATATTTGCTTCGCTATCACCTTCTTTAATTAGTTTTTTGCTTCGTCCACCTCATCCTGGAGTGTCGTCAAAAACCGCAGGCCTCCTGCACTTTCGCAATATAATCCGCGTATTCGCCCGGCGTCAGCATTGTCTTCAAAAGCGTTTCTGCACCCATGACATGATAGCTGTCCTGCAAAGTCTTATCGTTCAAGTTCGGGAATACAGTGCAGGCTACCGCCAGCTTCCCAAGGTACTTATCATAATCAGTTTCCCGCTGAAACTGATGCTTTCTGCCGGGTACCGGCACCTGCTGGACACAAGTCTTTCGCAGCGCTTCGTCTTCCGTGCCGCTGATTGTCCTAATCTCCCATTCCATAGGCTTCCGCTTACCAGTCTCAGGATCGATTTTCTCCGATAAAAAGCGGCTGGACACCGCGTATTTGATGTGCGCTGCCGGCAGGGCATTTTCAGCCAAAAAAGCAGATAAACTCATTTTTGATTTCCTCCTATTATTCAAATCTTAGAGCATTCCATCCAAATGTGTGAAGGTTTCCGGAATCTCGAAATCCTCAAACGTGAAATCCATATCTTCATTCAGATAATCCGCATCTGCATCAAATTTCGCAAGGATTCCACCGTTAATATTACATTCTTTCAGGATAACCGTCTGACGGCCTACGTGAGAAGTCGGATCCTCATTCGTCACCTGAATATTAAAATAAACATCAACGCCCGTATCTTTGTAACGCTTCATCAGCATTCGGAAAATTGACGTGTTAAAATGGAATGTCGCGGAACCTGTCCCCTTCCAGCCGGTCGATTTATTGCCGCGCCCGGTCTTCCCGAGGATCGGAACTTCCACCTTTGTTTTTTCAAATTTTGCTTCCAAATTGATTGCAACGCTTGACAAAGGGAAACATGATAAACAACAAAAAAATGGACTGTCA
>CAJUSB010000200.1 GCA_910589115.1 uncultured Clostridia bacterium
AAAAATTTCTAAAAAACCTCAAAAACTTTTTGTCTTGGGCTTGACATTTGGGTGTCTCAAATCATGAAATCTTATCTTTTTAAGATTAAATTTGTCAACCATATAGGAAAAATGCTCGGTCACAAAGTTCGGTCGGAGCAGGTTCCCCATCTGGTCCACGCAGATGTAGTCAAGGTACTGCTTGCAGTAGTCCTTCTTGAACAGCCGCCGGAAGGTTTCCTGCTTTTCCTTTTCTTCCAGGAGCAGCTTTTCAATCACAGGCAGGAGCGGCAGCGTCCGGATGCTGGCTTTGGTTTTCAGCACGTCCTCACCATAAGGTACGAACTTGCCGTCCACCTGAACCTCGATGACCTTGTGGTGGATGGAGATGCTTTTCTCTGCGAAGTTGATTGCATCCCGCTTCAGCCCAAGCACCTCGCTGCGGCGCAGGCCATAGTATGCCGCGATTTTCACCGGCAGGCACAGCGGGTCATTGTCAAAGACACCTGAATCCGTGAAACTCGTTGTAAAATCACATGCTCATTTTGCACTGTTTTGTTCTGAGATCTCACTTACAACCGCCGAATAATAGTTTATCACACTCTGAAAATTCGAATTTCACGTTGAGAGGGCTACAGAATTTCTTCACCCATCGGGTGAAGAAATTCAAGAGTAATCTCGCTCGAAAATCCGAACTCTGACTGGACGATACCGCATAATTCAGCAATTTCAAGGGGAATTTACGAACAAAGGAAGGATGAAATCGAAAATGGTTTTCTTTTGTGTTTCACGGATTCAGGAGACATTGAACAGCTCCTGCATTTCCTCGTCGCTGTAGAAGGATGCCTTGTAGCTGTTTTTCTTGGGCTTGTCCACCCGGTCAGCGGGGTTGCGCGGAATGATGTCCTTCTTCACCGCGTTCTGGAGCGCACGCCGCAGGACGGCATGGTAATGAATCACCGTGTTCGTCGTGTAGCCTTCGTCCAGGATCGTCTGATAGAAGGTCTGGATCTGCGTCG
Source organism: uncultured Clostridia bacterium (assembly GCA_910589115.1). Lineage (GTDB taxonomy): Bacteria > Bacillota > Clostridia > Oscillospirales > Butyricicoccaceae > QXXE01. The sequence goes on from CAJUSB010000200.1 coordinate 999, forward strand.
GGGTCACATCACCCAGCGTTACGCCGAGATCGCGGAAGTAGCGGTCCAACCGGGCATTGACCATGTTCTTATAGCTCTGGTAGGTCGCAAGAGCGATCGTCGGCTTCGCCATCTCCAACCACTGGTGAAGATAATCGGCGAGCAGGATGTCCGCACCTTCCGGGGGCTTCTGAACGTTGTTCTCCTGATCGTACTTCGTGATGAGCTTGCACAACTCCAGCTCCGCAGCACGCTTGTTGCCGCGTACCGGCAGCCCCAGCGGAATCCACTTGGGCTTTCGCTTTCCGTCCACATAAAGGTTCAGCATGGCGTAGTATTTGTCGTTTTTGATTTGCAGGCTTCCTGTCAACATTTTATGTTCCTCCTTCGTGGTTAACAGCTCATTTGCCCGCCATTGACAATACAATACTATCACGAACTTTTCCGAACAGCTATAGTCGCGGTGGAGAATCCAACTCGACTTTTTCTACACTTTTGACAATTTTTCGGTCAAATGGTTTTGGGTCAGCTGACGCTGATCCGGCACTGCGCTTCACCGGTCAAATACTCAATCACGCTGGTTTTGGGGCTCTTGTAGGCACGGCCAATGCGGACGCTATGTACCTTGCCGCTCGTCAGCAGCTGGTACGCTAGCCGCTTGCTGATGCCGCCCAGTATTTCCCGAAGCTGCGTGACCTCAACGACATCCGGGTAATCTTCAAACATTGGAATTGCTTTCTCTTTCATAATGAACACTCCTTTGAAAGCGTAAATTTTCAATGGTATGCTATCCTTGATAGCACAAAAGCAGGGACCACCTTCTGTGTATTCCGGAGCACCGTTTCCGCAGAATAGGTGATCCCTGTTGCTTCTGATATCAAGATTTGTGGCCGTATTCGACACTACTTCCCCAGCCACACGGGCGATGCTTCTGGACAGCGGCTGGCTTCACCGCTTCACGAGACTCTCACCCCCGGCAGGTTCTCTGTCGACCGCCCTCCTGCCTTTCGGCAGGACTGGACGGGAGTATCATTGTCCCTGACACTGTCATTGCGATACACCAGCCGCCACAGCTGGCTTCATAGACGGATGGATCCGCTCTACACCTTGGTTTATCCGTCATTGATAAAAGTCGGCTGAGCGGCAAATCGAACAGAAAAAGGTGATTTCGTTTTCAGCCCGCGCTTCTACAAACTCCTGCTGAATCATGGAACGTATTTGTTCTGAACAAATCTCTATATCAACCGATTTTCCAAGGCGCTTTGTACTATAGGAGCGGAATAGTATTTCCCGCCGAGTATCCAAGATCAGTAGGCAATAGTGTGCTTCTTCAGCGAGTTCTTCAATCGCTGCTGATGAATCTGCAAAGTCTACAATGATATCTTCATCATATAGCGCCATTTGTAATCTGTCACAAATCGTTTGATCTTTCCCTATGATCAATACTTGTTTTTTCATTATGGATCCTTACAGCGTTTCGATAATCTTTTACGGTATTACAACCGTTTACAACACAGTCTGTACTTTGATAAAATCTAGCACTCAATCCAGTTTGAAGCAGAAATTGGAATTGGAGCAGAAAAATTTTTCTAAGGCTGATGCACGAACTGTGTAAATGCCTTCGCTGATACTAAAATGCGATCTTTTTACACAGTTTAGTTATCAGTCTCAAAAATTCCTGCCCAAGAACAGTTTTGGTTTCCAATTAGACGGAGAATTAGAGCAGCCTGCGTAAATAACTGCAAAATAAGAAACGGATTGGACGCAGATGAGCCGACACTTATCAAATGCGACACGCAGTCCCATACATTCCAGACAGCTGAACTTTTACAGATATTTATTAAGAAACGTTTTCTAATTCTTGCGATATGATGTAATCCTCCTTAAAACCCAAAATTTTTCAGAACAAATGGATAAAGTCTGAAAATGTACTCTCATGAGTCGTAATTAAGGCAAAATCTGATTTTGTAGCCGCAGCAAAGTTTGGGCTTAGCTTTTTTGCTGTACAATCAATGCTGCGCGATCCATTACATTTCGCGCGAATATTCCAATTGCGCACAGATCCTTTCCTCCGCCCAGGCAAGTGTATCCGAACGGCACAACAAGGTGATGTTTTGCCAGCTCTAAAAAACGGTCGATTTCCGGCGTGTAAAGTTCTGCGTAGTTCCCCTCAAAATAACGTCTGCCGCCAATGCTTCCACTGAAGGCTTGCCCTTGTAAATACATTCTCCAGGTTTCAGCGCTGCGCACATAGATTCAGCCAATCTTCGCGCATTATCATTCAGTGTCGTATATACCATTGCGCATCTCTGTAGCGAGACAAGATTTTTAAGAATTTCGGACAACGAAAATGATAATTTTATAGGCAAAACCAGTGTGCCGACCTGATTATATTTATCCTATTAAATTTTCATCATTAGCAGCGAAGCTAGGATAAAGCGAGACGAGCTTAACCCTCGCATTATCCGTAGTAAAGTGCCATTGAATATAAGCAGTATGTTTATTACG
>CAJUSB010000201.1 GCA_910589115.1 uncultured Clostridia bacterium
GCTGACTTCGTTTCCAAAACCCTTTTGCTTTCTACAGGTGGTCTTCGCGCATCCTTCAACGCCGCTTGCCCCTTGCGGAGCACGTCAGGTAAAGTATCCAGAATACCGGCTATTCGGTTTTCAAGGAGCAGTGGAAGGGCGAAATTTCCCTCCCACTACTAAGCCGAAAAACCAAGGGGGCTGACAACCAAAAATTTTTGGATTTTCATGAAAATTTTCAGGCGAGCCAAAATTCGATGGCGGCGCTTGTTCACTGTGTTCTGCGAAACACCGATCCGAATGGCGTATTCACGCTCGGTTAAGCCATCAAAATAGAGTGCTTGGATCAAATCGCGTTCCCCATCCGGCAGCATCTCCAGGCACCGATGCAGCTTTTCGGACAGGATGTGCGCAATCGCCGCGTCTTCCGTACTCAATGCGCTCTGATCCGAAATCAATTCTTCCCCCAGCATCTCATTGGAGTCCAGATTACTGTACAGCGTTTTGCCATGCGACCGATCACGTTCCTCCTGATAACGCGCATAGCGGTTCATACGGTAATATTCGCCATAAACTTCGGGAGTAACCTCTACCGGCTTACCGCTAATTTTAATGATGTACTTTTTGTTTTCTGCCATTTCAGACAGTCCTCCTTATTCTGAAATCAGTGATGTCGATCTTGATTTCAGATGCGGAGGAGAACGGCACCTTGGAAAATGCCGTATAATGAAAAAGGAGCGACCGAACTTACGAATTTTCGTAAAATCGGCCGCTCCGATTAAGTCTTCCGGAAATCGTTTCTCGCAAGCGATGTGCTTCAGCTGCGCAAAGCCGGAGAACTCTTTCCCGAGCACAACGGCTTCTGCCATTTTGTCTCAGAATCCCCTTTGCGGTCTGGCACACGGACGACGAGTATTGTTTCCTATTTTGTGGTCTAAATGAAACATGGCAGCTATTGCTGCCGTCCTGCCGATATTTTTTTTGATTGATGTTTCTCTCTAAAATTGTCCTCAAACCACTTTCATCACTCCATTAAATTGTTATTCTTGAAAAAAAACGCTGTAATTAACAAAATCAGGAATATCCGCCAATAAGTGTAGTATGTCGAACAAAATATAAATATTAGTTAAATCTTATATAAGGAATATATAAATCGTGCAGAGAATTTTATAGAAAAAAAGAGTGTGAAATATGGCAATATTTCACACTCTTTTTTGCATTGTAATATTAGTGTTTTAAGTCACTTTTCCCGTATCTGGATGAATATAAATAATTGGGATTTTTCGTTGCGCAGCTTTGTTCACAATTTGCCCCACACGGCTTCGAACGGTATAATCCATATCAAATACGGCAACCAGCCTATCCGCACGCCTCAGCAAATACTGACTCTGCTTGTAATAGCTTGCCGGATCTGACTCGTGACCGGCAAACACAACCTCCGCATGTTCTTTCAAAAAAGATAGCCGGGTTCTGTTATGTTCGTCCCAACCCTTGTCATGCCCATTAAAAGGTACCACAATAACAAGGTGGATATCGCTGTATCCCGGCTCCTTCCGCAGCGTCAGCAAAATCTCTCCTGACCAAATATCCACGCCAAGGAAGCTTCCGATCACAAATATACGGACTCCTTGCGCGTATAATTTGATAAACTGATCTTTTAAGCGTTTACAGCCGGTATGTGTTTCTTTATACTTAAATTTGAATCTCTTTGGATGACATCCTACAACAGCACAGGTTTTCACTCCACTCATCCTTTCGACTTTTTGTTCGGATTTTTGCTGTATAAAGTCTAATGCACTTTTAGATTATTATATCATATTCAAATTGCACATACAATACAAATATCGACTTTTGTTAGGAGTAATTTGAATGGTAGACTACAAAGACATTGGCATGCGCATTCGTACACTGCGGAAGGAACGGAAAATGACACAGGAACAGCTCGCAGAGGCAGCTGGCGTAGGAGTAACACACATCAGCCATATCGAAACCGGCAATAGTATCCCCAGTTTGAAGGTGGTGATTGACATCATCAATACGTTGGAATGCTCTGCGGACGAGCTGCTTTGCATTGAAGTCAACGCAGCCCGCCCGATTTTTTCCAGTTGGATCGGCGATCTGCTGTCCGACTGTACCAGCCAGGAAATTAAACTGATCACAGACACTGTCATTGCCATGAAGGATTCCATGCGCCGCCTGAACTCCGATGACAGTTAAACATAAGCACACGGCTGAACCATACCTTCTGATTCAGCCGTGTGCTTTAATATTCGGGAGGGACAAACCGATATCCCACCCCGTGGATATTCTGTATGTACGATTTTCCGACGTGGGACAATTTTTTTCGCAAGGTACAGATATGAGCTTTCACTGTTTCGTAATTGGACAGATTTACGCTTTCTTTCCATACCTTCTCATATAACTGTTCAAAATCTAATACCTGTCGTTGATTCTGAACGAAACAGTACAGCAGATCATATTCCTTCTTTGTTAAATCCATAACCTTTCCATCCACCTTGACAGTTCGGCAGCTCGGGTCAATCATCAACTCTGTTCCAAAAATTAGCGGATATGATTTCTGACGAATTTCATCGTCATTTTTCAGCCGTATCAGCGCCAACGCCTGCGCCGCGCAAATTTCAATAGCCGTTGACTTTTTCAACAAAACAGACGCTCCCACCTGATAAAGCAACACTTTTTCTTCAACAGACAACTCATCATACATAACCATGATTGGTGTTGAATTACTACACTCAGAAGCAGAACCCTCCACGATTGGCTCTGTTACAAATTGATGCAGATCTGCAATTATCAAATCGTATTGTGCACTTCCTGCATCTCCTGCTATCTTGGCAAACGATTCCGAAAAAGAAAGCTGGTTTTTATCACTATATAGAAAACGATGGTATCTTGCCAACGTTAAGTTAGATATGTTCATCTCTATTTTGTATGTAAATATAGCAAACTTAAAAAGTGTTCCGATTGAAATATTTGCAGAAATCTTAAATGTATTTATGATTGTAAGAAATATCCGGCAAAACTCTGACGTTTTCTATATACATAATTTTGAGCGCAGCCCGCTGCAAAATATCTTGTCCGTGCTTATTACAAGTATCCGTTTTTTCAAAACCACTGTCCCTTCTTATGCAATTCATCTTAAATTCTAAAAGTATGCCCGATGTTTTCAACCCTTATTCGCATGTTGCTTGTTGAGCACAATAGCCAATGGACATTTTGCCTCCGCAGGAATCATCCAGCGATATCCAAAGCGAACCGCCCCCTGGATACGGTTTGTTTCACATTCGTGATGGAGCACTTCCGGAACAGTCTTCCACAAAACCGCCGCTTCTGGGATAGACATATATTCGTTCATTTCCTGAAACCCTCATTCCTGTATAAATTGTTCCTGAATCCGTGAAATTCAAAATGGAATAGTATACTCCAAATGGATTTCAAATA
>CAJUSB010000202.1 GCA_910589115.1 uncultured Clostridia bacterium
GAAAACCTCTCTCATAACAATAATGCACAGGTCTTCGACGATGCACAGGTCTTCGACGATGCACGGGTCTTCGGCGATGCACGGGTCTGCGGTGATGCACAGGTCTGCGGCAAGGCACAGGTCTTCGGCGATGCACAGGTCTTCGACGATGCACAGGTCTTCGGCGATGCACGGGTCTTCGGCGATGCACAGGTCTTCGGCGATGCACAGGTCTGCGGAAAGGTATGGGTCGGTGGTAGGACACGGCTCTGTGGCGATGCACGAATTTTCAACAATCATCATTATTGGACAAGCCCACGAATTGGCTCCAGAAATGATATCACCACTTTCTATAGGTCGAAGGACCGCCGAATCATGGTTGTCTGTGGCTGCTGCCATACGGATATCGAAGACTTTGCAAGAAGAGTAAAGGAAACGCACGGTGATAACCAGCACGCACGTGACTATGAAAGGGCGATCCAAATGGCTAAAATCTGGATTGATTTAGAGGGAGATGTTGGCGAGTAGTCAGAAATTGATTACTAAAACAAGGAGGTTTGAAGTATGTTGAAAAAGAACGGTTTAGGTTATCCGAACGGGGAAAAGCAAGTAAGCCTGATGATTACCCGCGAGGATACCGCAGGCAGAAAAGCAACATGGAAAGAGTACCAGCCGAACGACGCGGACGAGCTTGCGCTTTGCGTGACAGTTGAGATAAAAGGAGTGTGTATATGCCGTTCGAGCGCCACAAAAGCCCTGCGGAACGGGATGCGGCACGGAAAGAACGGGACCGGAGTGTGGCATGGTGCAACGCGCTTACTTTTGCGGAGCACTTGTGGAAAACTGCGCCACACCGGAGCTACATCGTTATGTACAAGCCGCAGGACGAGAACGACCCATATTCCAGGGAGGGGATATTCATTTACCAGAAACTCCTGCCGCTGGTGTGATTGAAGTAAACGGAGGACAGAAGTTGTGCATGAAAAAGGATTCCCTCGCCTGACAAAGAAAGCCGCGCAGGCGTTGGCCGTACGAGTGGTCGGGACTGCAAAGGGGCTGACCAAAGTAAAGCACTTGGCGATAGACACTTACGAAATGGCTTTGGGCGAATTAACCGTTACAATTCAGCACGATTGGTACGGGAAAAGTGGATGCATCATGGTATCTGTAGGCAGTGCGTATCACAGCGGTGGTTTAAGTATGCTGTTTGACCCTGAAACGCTGGAAGAAGATTTCAAGGCCGAAGGGAAGCTGGAACGACAGGAGCGCCGGGAAAGCCTGCAAGAATGGGTTTGGGAAAACGGCGTTGAAAAGTGTAAGGCAGAGATCGACAAAGCCGTCAATCCGGAATACCTTCAGGGGGTACGGTGATGGCAGCAACAAAGGAACGCCGTACAAGCAAAGCCTACTGGAACGGACTTATCCGCCAGCTGGAGCACCAAAAGGACAGAACCAAAGCGCGGCGGAAATCAAACAGAAAGAGAGCAAAGAAACATGGATAAGGAACAAAAAGCAATCGCCCGTTTGCAGGAAGCTGCATTTTACAGCGAAAGCCTATACAATGGCGCTCCCCTGATCGTTACCACGTCGGGCGGGAAGGATTCGGACGTATGCCTTGCATTGGCGCAGCGTGCGGGAATCCGGTTCGAGGTAATGCACAACCATACGACCGCCGACGCGCCGGAAACAGTATACCATATTCGCGATACGTTCAGGCGGCTCGAACAACAGGGAATTAAATGCACTATCAACAAGCCTGTGTACAAAAATAAACCTGTTTCTATGTGGACGTTGATTCCGCAAAAACTTATGCCGCCAACACGGATTATGCGCTATTGCTGCGCTGTCTTAAAGGAAAAAGGCGGCGCAGGCCGCATGATTACAACCGGTGTGCGCTGGGCGGAGAGCACAAAGCGGCGCAAAAACCGGGCAGCACTCGAAACGTTCAGCGCGAAAAAGGAAAATAGGATTCTATTGAATGATAACGAGGACCGCAGATTGTTTGAAACTTGCGCATTGAAAGCAAAGAGGATATGTAATCCAATTATTGATTGGGAAGACAGTGATATTTGGGACTACATAGAATCAGAGCATATAACGACGAATCCGTTGTACCAATGCGGTTTTAGGCGTGTTGGGTGCATCGGTTGCCCTATGGCCGGAAGAAAGAAAATACTCAAAGATTTTGCCCGATATCCAACGTATCAACGCGCCTACATTCGGGCGTCTGATCGGATGCTGGAAGAACGTCGGCGGCGCGGGAAAATTGATGGTTCGTGGAAGTCGGGAACTACCGGAATTGATGTGTTCCATTGGTGGATGGAAGACGGTGTAATAGTCGGTCAAATGTCATTCGACGATGGAGGCGGGCCATGACGCATTTATCATTATTTTCCGGTATTGGCGGGCTTGATCTTGCTGCCGAAACCGCAGGCTTCCAGACCGTGGGACAATGCGAGTTTGCAGATTACCAAACCCGCGTGCTGGAAAAGCACTGGCCGGACGTGCCGCGCTGGCGGGATATCCGGACACTGACACAGGAGGATTTTCATGCAAGAACCGGTCTACGAACAGTTGACATTATTTCAGGAGGATTCCCCTGCCAGCCCTTTAGTGTGGCTGGCAAGCAAAAGGCGAAAGAAGACGATCGTTACTTATGGCCTGAAATGCTGCGAGTTGTCCGAGAACTTGCGCCGCGTTGGGTTGTCGGTGAGAACGTACCTGGAATCCTGCGTCTTGCCGCTGCCGACGTTGTACAGGACCTGGAGCGTGAAGGCTATCACGTCGTCGTGTTTGATTTTGAGGCTGCGGCTGTCGGAGCGCCGCACAGGCGGGAGCGCGTCGCGTTTGTTGCCAACCGTGACAGCGAGCATTGGGGAGCACGGCTGGCCGAACCAGAGGGACAGCAGCGGCAGGCCGGGGTTGCAGATGGCGGCACAGTTGTGGGCGACACCAAGCACAATGGATTATCTGCCGCAGAGATCGCCGGAAGCGCTGAAACGGTTATCAGAAACAGCCCGAAAGGGGCGGAGCCGGCCCTCCAACCTGCGGGAGCAGATTTGTCCGCAGACAATGGAACTGTGGCGCACGCCAACCGCGAACGACGCGAAAAACTCCAGCCTGCCGCCGTCTCAGATCAAGCGGAATTCGCTGGTCAGTCAGCTTATGCGGACGATGTACCCGACACCAACAACAGGTGCAGGACTTTGCGGCGGCACGGGGAATCATCAGCAGTTGAAGAAAAAGGAGCAGGACGGAGAAATCACGCCGGAGGAACGCCGCAGCATGGCAGCGGGGAACGGGGGCCAACTCAATCCAGACTGGGTGGAGGCAATGATGGGCTTCCCGGTTGGATGGACAGCGTTAGAAACGG
>CAJUSB010000203.1 GCA_910589115.1 uncultured Clostridia bacterium
GCCGCCTTGACGGAGACGGCCACCGTCTGTTGTTCTACATATTCCTGCATGGTTTCTCCTTTTCTCCAACATTCTCTTTCTTGGTGTGCTGACTCTTGCAGGCAAGGCAATGACCGGCCCGCCAAAAGAATTGCGGGCCGGTCGGTTTTATGCGGGGTGTAAATTGATTTGGATAAGGTTATATTTTGGGAACGTGTTCGTGCACTGCATCGGGTACAGAAATAGGGCCGCAGCCTGCACACTTTGAGCAATCGTGCATACAATTCATCGGGTCGTCGGGGTCTTCTTCCCGGCAGAGGGTAAGGACGGTCGGATCACCTTGCTGTTCGCCGATCAGGAATTTTGCTACGGCTTCCTCGCAGGGACCAGAAACGCCTGGAATCAGCAGGACCCCCAACATTTCAAGTGCGTTGCGGGTTGAAATTCCCAGCTCGCCGCAGATCAGTACGTCGATTTGGTGCAGGCCGATCAGCTTGAGCATAGCTGCGGAACTGGTATCCGCACAGGGGGCAAGTTCTTTTGCGGTGGGGTCACCGTTTTTGGCGGTTACGATTAAGAATTGACGGCAGGCAGCAAGTGACTGAGCGACTTGTCCGTTCTCATAAGGAACTGCAATTTTCATATAGTCACGCTCCCTGTCAGCTGCGGAGGGTTTCCAGCTTTGTAGTAACGCCAGAAAGCGGTTCGGGTAGCTTAATACCTTCGATATTGCCTGCGTCAACTGCTTCAGCGAGCTTGGGGTCGATTGGCAGCCGTGCCAGCACTGGCAGTTCATAACGTGCGGCGACTTCATCAAGTTTAGATTCTCCGAATACGCTGATTTTTTTACCGCAGTCCGGACATTCTAAATAACTATAGTTTTCAATAATACCGAGCAGCGGTATTTCCATCATCTGCGCCATTTTTACGGCTTTTCCGACGATCATGGAGACCAAATCCTGCGGTGAAGTGACAACGAGGATGCCATCTACCGGCAGCGACTGGAACACGGTCAGCGGCACATCGCCTGTGCCGGGGGGCATATCGACAAACATATAATCTACATCCTGCCAAACAACATCTGACCAGAACTGCTTAACCGTTTCAGCGATGATTGGTCCGCGATAAATGACCGGATCATCTGGATGGCTGAGCAGGAAATTGATGGACACCATATCAATACCGGTTTCAGACGTTTTCGGCAGAATGCCTTCTTCACAGGCTTCCAGCTGGCCGGTCACGCCGAAAGCACGCGGGATAGATGGACCGGTGATATCAGCGTCAAGGATTGCAGAATGATAACCTTTTCGGGTCATAGCAACTGCCAGCATGGAGGTAACAAGGCTTTTGCCTACGCCGCCTTTTCCAGAAACAATGCCAATTACCTTTCCGATAGATGAATATTGGTTTGCAGCAACCAGCAGGCTTTGCGGTTCGCCGCAGCCGCCTGAACAGCTGTCGCAGTTATGGGAGCAGCCCATTAAAAAACACTTCCTTCCTGTTATCTGTTCTTAGTATAGCGCAGACCGCGTGATTTATCAAGCAGGAAGTGTATTTATTATTTTTGAGCCCTTCCCGCCTAAACGGACAGCAAAACCAGAGAAAAAATGGAATGATTCTTAGCCATTTGCGCGGAAGCACAGTTATGCTGTCTGGGAAGCGTGAAAGAGCGCTTCAAATTGAGCGGGAGCAATCCAGCCTAAAGGCGGACGAACGGTATTATAAAAAGTTTCAAGGCAAGTGAAAATATCGGCTTGAGCAGCACGGCGGGTTGGATACTGCTTGAGATGGACCAATTTGCATTTTAGACAGCTAAAGAAATTTTCGGCAACTGCATTGTCATAAGGATCCAGGGTTATTAAACGAGTTAAGAGCTTGTAAACTTCATGAACAATCTGTTAATTCTTCTGGTTGAAAATAGATTTGAACGGAGAAAAAAATAAGTCTCCTTTGTGCAATTTTTATAGTCTATTATCGATGACTTGTCAATCGATTTGTTAAATAATCTTGCTTTTGATAAATTTGTTCACAATTTGTTTACTCGTTCAAATACCCTGCATAAGGATCCCCTTTGCGGGACATGCTCTGGCGGATTCCATAGGTTTCCAGCCGTTCCCGAAAGGCTTGGGCTGCATACTGGACGCCGCAGTCGCTATGGAAGATCAATCCTTGGCCGGGCTTCTGCCTTCTTACCGCCATATTCAGGGCAGATAGGGCCAGCTGTGTGTCGATCCTGCTGGAAAACGCATAGCCAACGATTTTACGAGTGCAAAGGTCTTTCACGATCGCCAGATAGAGCCAGCCTTCCCCGGTAGGGATATTGGTGATGTCACCAACCCAGGCCTGGTTTGGATGGTCGAAATAGAATTTGCGCTGAAGCAGATTGGGTGCGGTCGGGTTACTGTGATTGGAATTGGTAGTGATTTTGTAGGCCCGGTGGCGCGCGGAATGGATTCCCAGCAGACACATTTGACGATGTACCCGCTTGCGGGTACAGGGGATTTCCAACTTTAACAGGTGATAAAGGCTGTCAAGCCCCAGCGCCGGATACTTTTCATGCAGTTCCACCAGCCGCTTCCTTAACACTTGATTGTGCCGCTCCTGTTTCGTGGGATCGCGCTTGCAAAAATCATAATATCCGCTGCGTGAAATTTCCAATGTCCGGCATACCCGATCCACAGAAAGCCCCAGATGGCTCAGCGCCTGGGTGCAGCGGTATTTCTCTTCTATGGTTTCGACAGGATGCCGACGGATTTTTTTGGATCTCAATGACCTCGTCTTTCTCGCCTAACTGTTTGCGTAATAATTTCAGCTCTGCTTCCAATTCCCAGATTTTCTGTTGCTCACGGTTCTGTCGGTTCGCCTGGCCCATTTGTACCCCGGATGCTTTCAGCCATGCCCGCAGCGTGTCAATACAAATTCCCAGATTGCGGGCGACCTCCTTCAGCTGTCGCCCTTGTTCCGTTACCATCTGTACTGCTCCTGCTTTGAACGCTTCATCGTATCGTGGCGGCGGGCTTCCTTTTCTTTTTTTCGTTGGCATTTTTTACGCTACTTTCTTTTATATTTTACGACGGTTTTTTCTGTCTGTCAAATCGGGTATGGGGCAATTTTGCTCAACTGATATTGTCAATATCAGTTGACACATTCAACTCAAAGAAATTAGAGGTTTGTGCAGAGGCGTCCAGAGTTGCATAGTATTGCTGCCGTTTCACCAGAGGAGGGAGACCATCATTGGCGGAGGAGATACGGCGACGATTCCAGTAGCTCATGAAGTACCTCCAGACTAGTGTGTAGTCCTGCTGAAAATTAACCCAATTGCTGTTGTTAGAAGGAAGG
>CAJUSB010000204.1 GCA_910589115.1 uncultured Clostridia bacterium
AGATTTCCTCACGTACGCGCCGAAGCTGTTCTTCTATCTCTCCCAGCGCAGCCCCGATGTTCTTTCCTGCCTGTTTCTCATTACTTCGGGCAATGACAACAGTATCAAAAAGTTGGGTATATTCTTCTGTTGTTTCAAACGGTGCAGGGGTCTGAAGCTGGCTTTTCAGGATGTCCAATTCCTGACGATATTGCCTGCAAGCGGCTTCCGTCTCCGCTGCTTTCAGCTGGCAAGCCTCCGACTGTGCACGGAGCCGCGAAATGACTTCCTTATTGGCTTCTTTTTGACCGCGCGTGTTGATCGCTTGGAGCCGTTCGCTCTTTTTAAGATGGAACGCGTCCCGCATTCGCTGGACTTCCTCCGGCGGCAGTTCACGGTGACAAGTCGGACAGACCGCTTCCCCCTCGTCCCAAACTTCGGCTTGTATGGCTGCGTACTGTTCCAGAAGTTCCTTCCGGCAAAGCTCCATGCGTTCTGCGTTCCGCCGCAGCCGGTCGGCTTCTCCTTCCGCTGCGGCGTGCTCTTCCTGCGCGGAAAACAGTTTCTTTTGCATTTCTGCAATGGCTTCCTGCGTGCTTTGGTTTAACATGCTCGTCCGCGAAAGATATGACATTCGGGCTTCCATGAGCGCTGCTTCCGCTTCGGCTGTCCGTTTGCGTGCGTCCGATGTGGCTGTGTCCCCGGCCAGTACGGACGCTTTCCGCTCTGTAAGCTGATCCCGCTGGGATTCAAGCTCTTTCAGCGCGGCATCCAGTTCTGTAAGGCTGAACGCCCTTTCAGGAATCGCCCGCTGCGCTTCATCAATGCGTCCCGGAATGTCCTGCAAACGCTTGTTAATATCCGCTTTTTTGGCAGACGCTATTTTCTTGTATTCGTCTACCGTATAGTATTGATTATCGGTTCCCGGCATCAGGAGGAAATCATTCAGTTCCTCCAATCCTGCGGCGCTGGCAATCACGTCCGCGTCACTGATGTCGCCGCACACTTCCAGTAGAATTTTCCGCCGCGCTTCCCATGTCATATCTTCGGCAAAATAGTGCGGCATCGTGAGAATTTTCATCTGCTCCGGCCCGCCGCAGAAGGCAAGCAGGGAAGAGGTGTATTCCCTTTCCTTGACCGGCACGCCATCGATGTAAAAATCTACGCTGTGGCCGCTGAATTCTTCCGCTGCCGCCCCGCGCTTCTTTTTGTAGTTCTCATGGAACACCTTTCGCAGCGTAATCAGCCGTCCGTCTTCCATAGAAAAAACTGCTTCTGCACTGTGATCGAGATAGTGCACGTCGCCTCCGTGCTGGTTGCGGGTTTTAGGCGTGAAGTTCTTCGCTCCCGTGCTGGGACGGTCGAACAAAAGCCACGTTACAGCGTTGTAAACGGTGGTTTTTCCCGTGGCGTTATCGCCGTAAATGCTGGCGCTCTGTCCGTTGAAATCAAATCCAGCAGACTTAATGCCCTGAAAATTTTCCAGGCGTAAAGTGTTGATTTTCATACTTATTCCTCCTTCCTAAATGTTCTTTTATTGAACGGGTTTCCGTTGCAATGTGATCGTTTCATGGCAGCGGCGGCCAAAATTGCCCGCCGGACCGCTCATCACCGTACGCCGGAAACTCGTCTCGTCATAGACGTAGCTGCAATTTAACAGCCCCTTTGTCTGATCCGGATGATATGCCCGGAATGCTGCACAGGCCGCGTTACTGTCCGGGGCTTCCACCTCGGTCCAGCCGCCGTAATATGGATGCCCTTCACTTCCATATGTGAAGTAAAATATCGGCATTACACTACTCCTTTCACCGTTTCCGTCTTTATCTAAAAGACGTTTTTCTTGTATAATATTTTCTTCCCCTGAATCGGTTACTGCAAACTGCATCACAGTATGTACGCCGCCTCCCTTTCAGCGGTTTTCCGCAGTTCAGGCAATATCGCGGCTCGGTCTGTGCAGAGATGGAGCCTCCTCTTGTTTGTGGTTCCTCGTATCTGCGCACATAGACCGGCAGCGCTTTCAGCATACCGTAACTTATGCCAAGCTGCCGCGCTTTCGCTTCGTCCTGTGCAATCCCGGTCATGTTTTTTTACCTCCATTCTGGTTCTATATTTCAAAGGTTTTCCCATCTGCCGATCAGCCGCTTTCCACACCACGGGCAGTGCTTGTACTTCATTCCTACCGGACTATGGCACTTCGGACAGCAGCGCGTCCCGTGGATTTTTACCGGTGTGCCGCCCGTCTTGAATTGCATACGCAAATCCCGGCACGCTGCGGAAAGTACCGGATAGCTCCGTATCCTTCTGACCGCGTTTTCGACCGTTTCCAGATGCTGCTCCTGCAAGGCCTCCAGAATCGCAGCCGCACCTTCACACGCTTCAATGTCGCGCTGCCAGATTGGGTCGTCATCCGAACGTGCAAAGTCCGCGCTGTTATCGCGTAGGCTCTCCAGCTGGCTGATCGTTTCACTGATTGTCAGCACTTTTACACCTCCATTTCGCTTTGTCTTGTAGGATGCCTGTATCAGTTTCATCCGGACCAGCCCCCATCCATTCGCCGATCAGCGTCATAACGCCCGCTGCAAACAGAAGACCGACGATCTGCCGCAGGAGGAGTGAACGAACGAGCGCGTATATAGTGCCGATAGTTGTAATGAACAGGAACAGCAGCAACAGCATCCGTTTAATGCGGACTTTTGTTCTTCTACTCATCAATATCACCCTCTAAATCAATCCAGATTTTAGCCATTTGGATCGCCCTTTCATAGTCACGTGCGTGCTGGTTATCACCGTGCGTTTCCTTTACTCTTCTTGCAAAGTCTTCGATATCCGTATGGCAGCAGCCACAGACAACCATGATTCGGCGGTCCTTCGACCTATAGAAAGTGGTGATATCATTTCTGGAGCCAATTCGTGGGCTTGTCCAATAATGATGATTGCTGAAGATCCGAGCCTCGCCGCAGACCCGTGCCTTGCCGTCGACCTGTGCCTCGCCGCCGACCTGTGCCTCGCCGCCGACCTGTGCCTTGCCGCAGACCTGTGCATCGTCGAAGACCTGTGCCTTGCCGCTGACCTGTGCCTTGCCGCTGACCAGTGCATCGCCGCCGACCTGTGCCTCGCCGTAGACCCATGCCTCG
>CAJUSB010000205.1 GCA_910589115.1 uncultured Clostridia bacterium
TGTTAAAAAAAGTATTTGTAAGCGTTTTAACCGCTGTAATGCTGCTCGGAGGTATTGGCGCAGGAGCGGCGTTCGAGCCGGACATCGACTACGCGCAGGAAGCAAACCCGGCAATTTTCACGCCCAGCCTGACCCGCGAATTTTACAATTCCGCGCGGAATGCTTACCTTCACAGCGCGGAAATGGCGGCGGGCTATGACCATGACACGGTAACGCTTAACCGTTCAATCACGATTCCCCTGCCCGCGGGAATGGCGGTCAACGAGGATATGCGCGGCGTGTGCAACCGCATTGGCGGCGTGACCTACCGGTTCAATATCACGGAGATCAACCCCTTTGTGTACGCTTATCCGCGCATGGATGCCGACCTTGAAAAGCCGCACGTCCGCGCGATCATTGAAGCGGCACAGTTGAAGGAAACCGACCGTGAAAAGGCGGAATATCTTGCAAAAACCATCTGTGACAGGCTGGAATACGCCTATGACGGCAAAATCACCGAGTGGAGCAAAGCGATGGAAAACGGCGGCAAAGCCGTCTGCTCCGGGTACGCCACCGCGTTCAACCGCATGGGGCGCGCCGCCGGACTGCTGACCTTCATGGTTGGCAATCAGGCGCAGAACCACGCCTGGAACATCGTTTATTGCGACGGCGAATGGCTGACCGTCGACCTGACCCACTACGACACATCCGGCAAGGAGGCGAACTGGTTCCAGCCGAACCATCCGAAGTTTACGCCAGATTGTGAAGACACGCTCCGCTTCGCACAGGAGGTGATGATACCCAATTCTACAAAATGAATCCGAATCCACACAGGAAATCGACCATCTTTCGGGATGGTCTTTTTTCATGTTCCAAACAAGGAAAGGAGACGCAATGAGACAGAAAATCAAACGGATTTTATCCTCTGCACTGACTGCGGCAATGGTGCTGAATCCATTTGCAAGCATCTTGCCGCAGGCGGCGGCACTCAGCGGCGGCGATTCCGTAACGCTCGTGTTCGACAGCGACAAGCAGAATTATCTGCGTGAGCAGAAAAACGGCGCGTGGGTTAATCTCCCGATACATGAGAGTTATGCGACCGAAAATGGTGAGAAATTGCTTGCGTTTTGCATGGACCACGGCAAGCACGGTATACATGAAGTTGCGCCCACGACCAACCGGCACACCTATATATTGGATTCCGGCACGGGCTACACGCAGAATCCGAAAGCAGTCGGCGTTATCATGCGCGGCAGCGGACGGCTGACCTTGCAGTCGTTTTTGAATCAGTTCCCGTCCGTCCCGCGCGACTTGACCGAGGATGAATACCGTTATGCGACGCAGACCGCGATCTGGGCGGCGCTCGGCCAGCTCAGCGTCAGCGGTACGGCGTTCACAAGCGGCAATGCGGTGCAGGTTTCGTCCGCGCACAGCACCGAAGGGGCGCGTGTTATGGCGGCGATCAAGGCTCTTCTGGAATATGCAAATACCATCGACCATAATTATTATGTCGGTTCGTATCTGACGCACGGCGACGCATACGACGAAACTGGCGAGATCGACTGGTCGCCAGCTGGCGGCGACGGGCTGAACGCCAGCGTGGAAGAACTCGACGGCGCGGAATACTACACGAAGGAAATCAAGGTTGCATCGGCTTCCTTCTGCCAGAATAACGCGCTGAATGTCGGGTTGTATCAGGCGCTTCCCGGCACTCTGCTCCAGATCGTCAAAGACGGCGACCACGCCAGCGCAGCCGCGCCGAGCGCCAGCGCGTCCGTTACGCTGAAACCGATCGCGCAGACGACCGACGCCAATGCAAACGGCTCGGAATATTACGGCATTGTGAAAGTCTGGGTGCCGAAGGATGCAGCCGATGAAAAAACCGATTACGCATTCAATGTGCAGCTTTCGGCAACGGTCGAATCCTTTGAGATTTTCGTAGGCCGCGCCAGCGGTTACGAGAGCAGCACCGAATATCAAAAGTACCTTATCAGTGGCCCGCAATGGCAGGAAATCGGCAACAGCGTTCCGATCAAATGGGGCAACGCTACGATTCCTGACGACCCCGATTTGCCGGATAATCCTGACGATCCGGACAATCCCGACGACCCGGAAGACCCGCCCCCGGAGCCGGGAGAGCTGTACATTAAAAAGGTGGACGCTGACACGGGTGAAACCCTTGGCGACTGCACTTTTGAACTGGAACACATTGAATCCGGCTTCAAAACCACGGTTACGACGCTGGGCGACGGAATGGCGTTTTTTGAGCTTCCGGCCGAAAAAACAGGCGGCTGGAAAGCAACCGAAACCGTTCCGCCTCCGGGCTATGAGAAGGCCCCGGACAATATCCAGACCTTTAGCTGGGATGGTGAGACTACTCCAATTAACCTGACCTTCAAGAACCACCGCAAGCCGTCTATTTTGTTCGTCAAGCGCGACGCGGTGACTGGCGACACCCTCAAGGGCGCGATTATCGAGGTCAGCCGCAACGGGCAGAAAATCGGGGATTATGAAACCAAAGAGGACGGCACGTTTATGATTACGGAGCTGGTCGAGGGGACATATACTTTCCGTGAGAAAACGCCCCCGGCGGGCTATCTGAAAACGGATGAAGTCGTCACACAGTACGTGAATCCCAACGAAATGGCAACCGGCGAGCGTGTTATCCCGGTCGAAATGAGGGATTTCGCAGAATTGAAGCTGAAAATCATCAAGTTCGACCAGCAGAGCAACAAGCGGCTGTCCGGCGTTACCTTTGAGATTTACTGCAATACTGAACTGATCGGGCGCAAACAAACCGACAATAACGGCGAAATCAACCTCACGGGACTGAAACCGGGAACCTATTTGGTGAAAGAGGTTGCGACCGATGCAGAACACGTTGTAAGTTCCACGCCGCAGCAGATCGAATTAAAGGCGGGACAGACCGACGTGCCGGAACTGGTTTTCCTTAACCAGTTAAAGCCCGGTATGTATCTGGTCAAGGTCGATTCCGAAACCTTGAAGCCTATGCCAAACGTCAAGTTTTTGATATCGCAGGTCGGCGGCACTTTCTCGAAAGAATTTGTCA
>CAJUSB010000206.1 GCA_910589115.1 uncultured Clostridia bacterium
TGACAAATTCTTTCGAGAAAGTGCCGCCGACCTGCGATATCAAAAACTTGACGTTCGGCATTGGTTTCAGGGTTTCGGAATCCACCTTCACCAAATACATCCCCGGCTTTAACTGGTTGAGGAAAACCAGTTCGGGCACATCGGTCTGTCCAGCTTTCAACTCGATTTGCTGCGGCGTGGAATTGACCACGTGCTCTGCATCGGTCGCGACTTCCTTGACCAGATACGTGCCGGGTTTTAACCCAGTCAGGTTGATTTCGCCGTTGTTATCGGTCTGCTTGCGCCCGATCAGTTCAGTATTGCAGTAAATCTCAAAGGTGACGCCGGACAGCCGTTTGTTAGTCTGCTGGTCAAACTTGACGATTTTCAGCTTTAATTCCGCGAAATCCTTCATTTCAACCGGGATAACACGCTCGCCGGTTGCCATTTCGTTGGGATTCACGTACTGCGTGACGACTTCATCCGTTTTCAGATAGCCCGCCGGGGGCGTTTTCTCACGGAAAGTATATGTCCCCTCGGCCAGCTCTGTAATCATAAACGTGCCGTCCTCTTTGGTTTCATAATCACCGATTTTCTGTCCGTTGCGGCTGACCTCGATAATCGCGCCCTTGAGGGTGTCGCCGGTCAGTGCGTCGCGCTTGACGAACAAAATAGACGGCTTGCGGTGGTTCTTGAAGGTCAGGTTAATTGGAGTAGTCTCACCATCCCAGCTAAAGGTCTGGATATTGTCCGGGGCCTTCTCATAGCCCGGAGGGGGAACGGTTTCGGTTGCTTTCCAGCCGCCTGTTTTTTCGGCGGGAAGCTCAAAAAACGCCATTCCGTCGCCCAGCGTCGTAACCGTGGTTTTGAAACCGGATTCAATGTGCTCCAGTTCAAAGGTGCAGTCGCCAAGGGTTTCGCCTGTGTCAGCGTCCACCTTTTTAATGTACAGCTCTCCCGGTTCTGGGGGCGGGTCTTCCGGGTCGTCGGGATTGTCCGGATCGTCAGGATTATCCGGCAAATCGGGGTCGTCAGGAATCGTAGCGTTGCCCCATTTGATCGGAACGCTGTTGCCGATTTCCTGCCATTGCGGGCCACTGATAAGGTACTTTTGATATTCGGTGCTGCTCTCGTAACCGCTGGCGCGGCCTACGAAAATCTCAAAGGATTCGACCGTTGCCGAAAGCTGCACATTGAATGCGTAATCGGTTTTTTCATCGGCTGCATCCTTCGGCACCCAGACTTTCACAATGCCGTAATATTCCGAGCCGTTTGCATTGGCGTCGGTCGTCTGCGCGATCGGTTTCAGCGTAACGGACGCGCTGGCGCTCGGCGCGGCTGCGCTGGCGTGGTCGCCGTCTTTGACGATCTGGAGCAGAGTGCCGGGAAGCGCCTGATACAACCCGACATTCAGCGCGTTATTCTGGCAGAAGGAAGCCGATGCAACCTTGATTTCCTTCGTGTAGTATTCCGCGCCGTCGAGTTCTTCCACGTTGGCGTTCAGCCCGTCGCCGCCAGCCGGTGACCAGTCGATCTCGCCGGTTTCGTCGTATGCGTCGCCATGCGTCAGATACGAGCCGACATAATAATTGTGGTTGATGGTATTTGCATATTCCAGCAGCGCCTTAACCGCCGCCATAACACGCGCCCCTTCGGTGCTGTGCGCGGACGAAATCTGCACCGCATTGCCGCTTGTGAACGCCGTGCCGCTCACGCTGAGCTGCCCGAGCGCCGCCCAGATCGCGGTCTGCGTCGCATAACGATATTCGTCCTCGGTCAAGTCGCGAGGGACAGACGGGAACTGATTCAAAAACGATTGCAAGGTCAGCCGCCCGCTGCCGCGCATGATAACGCCGACCGCTTTCGGATTCTGCGTGTAGCCCGTGCCGGAATCCAATATATAGGTGTGCCGGTTGGTCGTGGGCGCAACTTCATGTATACCGTGCTTGCCGTGGTCCATGCAAAACGCAAGCAATTTCTCACCATTTTCGGTCGCATAACTCTCATGTATCGGGAGATTAACCCACGCGCCGTTTTTCTGCTCACGCAGATAATTCTGCTTGTCGCTGTCGAACACGAGCGTTACGGAATCGCCGCCGCTGAGTGCCGCCGCCTGCGGCAAGATGCTTGCAAATGGATTCAGCACCATTGCCGCAGTCAGTGCAGAGGATAAAATCCGTTTGATTTTCTGTCTCATTGCGTCTCCTTTCCTTGTTTGGAACATGAAAAAAGACCATCCCGAAAGATGGTCGATTTCCTGTGTGGATTCGGATTCATTTTGTAGAATTGGGTATCATCACCTCCTGTGCGAAGCGGAGCGTGTCTTCACAATCTGGCGTAAACTTCGGATGGTTCGGCTGGAACCAGTTCGCCTCCTTGCCGGATGTGTCGTAGTGGGTCAGGTCGACGGTCAGCCATTCGCCGTCGCAATAAACGATGTTCCAGGCGTGGTTCTGCGCCTGATTGCCAACCATGAAGGTCAGCAGTCCGGCGGCGCGCCCCATGCGGTTGAACGCGGTGGCGTACCCGGAGCAGACGGCTTTGCCGCCGTTTTCCATCGCTTTGCTCCACTCGGTGATTTTGCCGTCATAGGCGTATTCCAGCCTGTCACAGATGGTTTTTGCAAGATATTCCGCCTTTTCTCGGTCGGTTTTCATCGACTGTGCCGCTTCAATGATTGCGCGGACGTGCGGCTTTTCAAGGTCGGCGTCCATGCGCGGGTAGGCGTACACAAAGGGGTTGATTTCCGTAATATTGAACCGGTAGGTCACGCCGCCAATGCGGTTGCACACGCCGCGCATATCTTCATTGACCACCATTCCCGCGGGCAGGGGAATCGTGATTGAACGGTCAAGCGTTACTGTGTCATGGTCATAGCCCGCCGCCATTTCCGCGCTGTGAAGGTAGGCGTTCCGCGCGGAATTGTAAAATTCGCGGGTCAGGCTGGACGTGAAAACTGCCGGGTTTGCTTCCTGCGCGTAGTCGATATTCGGCTCGAACGCCGCTCCTGCGCCGATACCTCCGAGCAGCATTACAGCGGTTAAAACGCTTACAAATACTTTTTTTAACA
>CAJUSB010000207.1 GCA_910589115.1 uncultured Clostridia bacterium
AGTCCCAACGTACTGCATATGGTAATTTCCGGAAAGTAAATGCTGTTGCCCTGAGGAATGGGTGCAATGGCTTTTAAGGAAATACCTCCTGCAATACTGACTGGCCTAAAAAATGAAGACACCGCCTCTTTTGGTACGCAAAAGCATATTGACAGCCTTGCAGATGCTGCCCTCCGCCACAGCGCGGACAGTTTTGAAAAGATGTTCTCACCAATTCTCAAATTACTTGACCGCGCGGACAGCCTGGAACAGCTTCGGGATCTGATGGAAAGCGAAAAAGAAGCTGCGGCGTTGTTCAGCGCTATGCCGGACGCTGACCTTGAGGTGCTGCTGCAAAAGGCAATGGTTTATGCCAACCTTGCGGGGAGGCTGATTGAAAATGAAGATTGAAACCCTGTTCACCCGTGAGGATATGACCTTTGAAGAAGCGGCGCAGTATTTCCGCGAGCGCGTGCCAGTCACGGCGGATGTGTTTTATGCGCTAGCCGAGGAATACCAGGGATTGGCATTTACGGTCAGCGGCTATACAAAGCTTCAAATTCTGAAACGCTTCTATGAAGAGCTGCTTGCCGCGATCGAAGCAGGCAATACCTTTTCAGAGTTCCGGCTGAACATGAATGAGTTCCTTAAAAATGAAGGTTATACTGGTCTTGCGCCTTTGCAGGCGGATAACATCTTCCGCACCAACATCCAGACGGCCTATCACGTTGGGCATTATCAGCAGATGACCGATCCGGCAGTTATGAAACTCCGTCCTTATTGGATGTATGACGCGGTAAATGACGCACACACCCGCCGCACCCATCTTGCGATGAATGGCAGAGTATTCCCGGCAGACTCGCCGGTCTGGGATATCTGGTTCCCGCCGAATGGCTTCCGCTGCCGCTGCACGGTGCGGACGCTTTCCAGGCGGCAGGTGGAGCAGCGTGGCCTGACGGTTGAGACCGTGCCGCCGCTTGATATCCACCCTGACCGGAACTTTGGGACAAATGCGGCAAAGGTGCGCTTTCGTCCCGATCTGACTGGATACCCGGAACCGCTCAAAAAAGCCTGGCAGGCACGCGAAAAGGGTAAAAACGGCCTGACAGCCCATGAAATCACTTTCAGGCCCGGGGCCATGCAGCATCATAGGGTGCATGGCTTCCGTGGCGTGTACCCCTGTTATCACGCGTTATCACGCTATTCCAGAAAGCAAGGAGGATACAAGATTGAAGAATTTCCTTGTACTCAAGGGAAACTGCATCCCGGTCGATGGCGTGCCGGAGGTCATAACCGTTTTGCCGCTTGGACACGTGGTCAGCTCCAAGGGTGCGTTTGAGGCCGATGAAGAGAGCTTCCGCACCATCCAGGACGGCATCACAAAACGCGGCGTTGACGTGGTGATCGATTACGAACACCAGACGCTGGGCGGCGGCGAAGCGCCCGCTGCTGGCTGGGTCAAGGAACTCAAGCTCGAGGATGGCTGTATCAAGGCAGTTGTTGAGTGGACGCCACGCGGCGCGGAATACCTGAAAAACCGGGAATACCGCTACCTTTCCCCAACAATCCACGTCCGAAAATCGGACAATAAGGTCACGGGCCTGCACTCGCTGGCGCTGACCAACACCCCGGCAATCGAGGGCATGGCCCCGATTGTTAATTCAGATACCTTTGAAGGAGGTCAAGTTTTTATGGATTTGAAGCAACTGGCAGAGTTACTTGGTTTGGGCGAAGATGTTACCGAAGAGCAGATTTTAGAGGCCGTCAAGGCGTGCCTGGCAGAAAATAAGAGCCTCAAGGAAGGCCAACAGCCGCCCGCAGATGATAAGGTCGTTGCAAATAAAACCGTCTGCGAACTGCTCGGGCTGAAAGCGGGCGCGGCGGTGGCCGATGTCAACTCAAAAATCATGGAGCTGAAGGGCGGCATCATTGACGGCGTAAATGTGCTCGCCGAACTCAAGGCCCTGAAATCCGAAAACGCCGAACGTGCCGCAGAAGAAGCGGTCACGCTGGCACTCCGCTCCGGCAAGCTGACCCCGCCGCAGAAGGACTGGGCAAAGAGTTACGCCCTGAGCGACCCGAAGGGCTTTGCTGCTTTTGTTGATAAGGCTCCGCAGATTGTGCCGATGGGTGAGGTTCATTTTGACAGTACGGCAGCACCGTCTGGCGATACGCTGAACAGTGAAACGCTGTTCGCCTGTAAGCAGCTGGGGATCACTCCGGAAGAAGTCAAAAAATACGGTATGCAGGAGGGCAGATAAAATGGCAGCACTTACAAAAGAACGGGATACGCCGGAGATTGCAAACGGCGGGCGGCACATGTCCCTCCCTGTGAAGGGCGGCACAACGATCTATCAGGGCGCACTTATCGCGCTGGAAGACGGTTTTGCGGTTCCTGCTAAAAAGGCTGCGGGCTTGATTGCAGCGGGTCGCGCCGAGGAAACGGTTTCCAATCCCGGAGCGGACGGCGCTGTTTCGGTGCAGGTTTCGCGTGGTATCTTTGTTTACGCAAACTCCGCAGCAGCTGCCGATAAGGTCAGCGCGGCACACCTTTTGCAGCCGTGCTACATCGAAGACGACCAGACGGTCACGGCAGCGGCGGCGGGTTCGTCAGTCGCTGGGTTGGTGATCCGTGTCGATGAAAGCGGCGTTGCCGTGGAGATTGGTTACGGGCTGACCTCTACAGCAGCTGATCCCTGATACCTATTTATATAAGGAGGACAATGCATCATGATTATTACTCCGCAGAGCCTTCGCGGCATTTATATTGGATTCAATACGATCTTTAATAAAGCGCTCGAGGAGGCAAAGCCGCTGTATACGGAAGTTGCCACAATCACGCCGTCTGCCACGGATTCAGAAACCTATGCCTGGCTGAACGATATTCCGAGCATGAGGGAATGGGTTGGCGAACGTGAAGTGCAGAACATTTCCGCAAGCGGATACACAATTAGAGCAATCGGCGAAAAACTATTCGCAAACAGCGGAAAGAAGAGGTATAAT
>CAJUSB010000208.1 GCA_910589115.1 uncultured Clostridia bacterium
TTACGAATTATAAAATGATTCTGCTTTTGTCTATTCAATTTCACGGATTCAGGATAATGATAGCATTTTTCGGAAGCAGTAATTGTACCAGTCCTTGGAAACTGTACTGTACCTGATTCTGTCTGATGATGTACCGAAACCCCAGATTCCAGTAAATAACCGGTCGCTGCAAGGGACGGCCAGACACCGCACACCAGCTGGCCGCAGCGCGGATAATCTGATAAACCACATTCAAGCCGCGAACGAAAAACCAAACGGTTCCCGCTTTCCATGCCATAGGCGGGAAGGCTGCTGCCTTCTTTGATTTTGCATATTTCATCATCAATGACTTTCAGATTATAAACGCTGCTCGGCTTCTCGCCCTTGAGCCAAACAATAAACTCCGCCCAGCGTTCCGGGTCGCGTTGGTACATCGGCTCCAGACGGCTTAGCTCGTAACCAAGTGCGGTAAGTGCATACAGGATTCCACGCCGTGTGCCGCCCCATTCTGAGATAATGCCCTTCATTGCAAGCCGGGTACGATAGTGCTCGATATCCTCGCCCAGCAATCGTGGCATATCGCGATCCTGTCCGTGAACCGGAAGCATCGCCTCGGACGCGCTGGCAACATTAGACTCATCACGAACCCGGAAAAACATTTGTTTCAGGTCGTCAAACTCACGCCCCACAACTCTAAAAAAGATAAAAAACTGATTTAGAGCCTGTTTGCCTTTTTTAAGCGGTGCGAACAGCAAATCAAACATATACTCACCGAAATGCTCAAACCGTTTCACACCATCACGACCTTTCCACCGTCACCGATATCACGCCCGAGATAATCACTTTATCCCTGCTTAATCGGACATCGGCATCAGGAACCGTAACCACGGCATTTGTAACCGTATCACAGCCGCTGCGGATTGCCAAATTGATATCGGAACAGGTTAACTCATGCAGTCTGCGGCCCCTCCGGACAGCGAGCAGCCCGGTCAGGATTGTCCGCACGCGGTTCTCAATCTGCGAATTATCCGGCGCATTGCTGACTGTAACCGTAACTGCGATATCCTGCGGATCTGTGACAGACGACTTCACAAGGATATTATCATAAGGCCCCGCAATCTGTGCAACCGCCTTGCGCACATCATTTAATAGGCCTTCTGTCGCTTCGCCAGCCGTGCCTGTAACAATCACATCGACCGTGCCCTGTCCGCGCGGATGCAGGCAGTCCGCCTGCGCAAACAGCACCCCCGGAACGCTTTCGGCGGTATTGACGAAGGTGTCTTCTATTGCCCGCTGTGCCAGCTCCGACCACGAACGCAGGGTACGGGTTCGGGCACTTTCGTCGTCCTCGGTATCGCTGCCCTCGCGGGTAATCCAATCTCTTGCATTGCTGACCGAAATTTCGCCGAGATAGGTCAGGGTGCGGGTGATCTGCTCCTGCGGGACATTATAGCGCGTGCCCTCAATCTCCGCCTCAACCGGCACCTCTACAGTTTGAGCGCCTTTTTGCAGCACCGCAGCCTCCAGCGCAAAGAACCGCAGCTCTTCACCATTGATATCCTGCACCGTTTTAAATACTGTGCCTTTTGGAATCTTGACTGCCTCACCCTCTGCATCCAATCGTGAGACTGTGACCAGCCCCTGCGTCTTTTGCGCTTTCTTCCGTTTCTTGGAATAGTCCGCCATTTTAAGGTCAAGCCATACGCCGGTCGCGTGCGATACAAATAGATTGTTTAGCACTGTCCGCAACAGTTGTATCAGCTCGATTTTAACGCGCAGTACAATCATCAGCATGGTATAAAAAATACCACCTGAATGAAAGTTTGTGATTATAAATCCTGCCTCTTGCAACTCGGCAATCTTCTTATCGCGCAGCGTATCCATATCAGGGACAGGCAGGACTTCATCCAGTATACTTTTATCAATCATTTGAGACCACCTCCACACTGACGGAATCCACCACAATATTTAACTGTCGTGGTTCGTTTTCTTCTGCAAACTGGAAGGAAGTACGGACTATAAGGTTATCATTTTGAAGGTCAAGTGTTACCGCTATGCTTTCCGGCAGAATCACTTCACGCAGTCCGAGCTTGCTTCTAACCCGCTGCGTGATTTCCAGCCGGGTCAGTTCGTCAAATTCAGACTGAATGAACTCATACAAACCCCAGCCCCATTCTGCGTCATAGAACAAATCTCCCGGCTGCGTTAAAGCTTCAAGCACAATATTCTGATAAAGACAGTCAAGCTCCGAGCATAGGGGCGCGTCACCGTCAGCCGCTTGTGTCAGCTGCCAATGATCACTCAATCTGATATCGGTATCATGCAGCCCGGTCATAGCCTCACCTCACCAATAATGAAAGGAATAAGTTCACCATGCGGCAGGGCAACTGCAACGATACTGCCCGTCTTAAATTGCTTTCGCGATTTGATTTGCGGCAGCACTGGGAATGCTGAATCAATGCTGCCGAATCGGTCAAGTATGGTCAGCGTATATTCATACCAGTTTGCTTTGATATGCGCCCGATAACTGCCGCCGCTTTCATCGTTGTAAATCACCAGCTCACGCCATTCAAAAGCATCCAGTTTCCGGGCTGCTCTGACTTTGGCATAAACGATTGCCGGGAGTTTTAGATGTGGGTAATCCTCTGCAAACAGTTTCTTTACAACAGATTTTATCATTTCCGGCAGCATGAAAAGCTCCTCCTTTAGAAATAAATATATGTACGGATAAACCCGGATTCATTTGTAGTGGAAACAACCTTTGAAACCTCAAATTCGCCATTGATACGTGGATGAATTACATTGTGCAGCGACACGTTGCTGCAAATAAACTTTAACTGGGCTTTTGAGCCTGGAAGG
>CAJUSB010000209.1 GCA_910589115.1 uncultured Clostridia bacterium
CCGTCCCGCCCGCAGGCGAAGGATGGGAGTCCAGAGGGACAAGTCCCTCTGGCGCCGTCCGCGCAGGACCGTGCGCCGCGTAGGCGACAGAGCGAGATTTTCTGCATTTACAACAACAAAATGAACGGGGCTGCCTAGAAAGACAGCCCCGTTTTTAAGTGGGGGAGATTTTTACTTTGCGTCTACTGCTGCCATGTGCTCGACGAGCATCAGGAGCTTGTTGGAATAGCCCCATTCGTTGTCGTACCAGGAGACAACCTTTACAAAGGTGTCGGTCAGCTGGATGCCAGCCTTAGCGTCGAAAATAGAGGTGCGCTCATCGCCCAGGAAGTCAGAAGAAACAACGTCTTCATCCGTGTAGCCGAGAACGCCCTTCAGGCCGCCCTCAGAAAGGGGCTTCTCAGAAGCTGCCTTCATTGCAGCGCAGATGTCCTCATACTTTGCAGGCTTTGCAAGGTTGCAGGTCAGGTCAACAACAGAAACATCCAGCGTCGGTACACGCATGGACATGCCGGTGAGCTTGCCGTTCAGCTTCGGGTAAACCTTGCCGACTGCCTTTGCAGCGCCAGTAGAGGAGGGGATGATATTGCCGGTTGCCGCACGGCCGCCGCGCCAGTCCTTCTTGGAGGGGCCGTCAACAACCTTCTGCGTGCCGGTTGCGGAGTGGACAGTGGTCATCAAGCCTTCCGTAATACCGAATGCTTCGTCCAGAACCTTTGCGATCGGTGCAAGGCAGTTGGTGGTGCAGGAGGCGTTGGAGACAAAGGTCATATCCTTGGTGTAAGCGTCCTGGTTAACGCCCATTACAAACATCGGGGTATCATCCTTGGAGGGTGCCGACATAATAACCTTCTTCGCACCGCCGTCAATGTGTGCCTGTGCCTTTTCCTTGGTCAGGAATACGCCGGTGGATTCGACTACATAGTCAGCGCCAACCTTGCCCCACGGAATGTTCTTCGGGTCCATCTCAGAGAAGAAAAGAACCTTCTTGCCGTCAACCGTGATGGAGCTGTCGTCAAATTCAATCGTGCCATTGTAGCGGCCATGCATCGTGTCGTACTTGAGCATGTACGCCATATAATCAGGGGTCATGAACGGGTCATTTACTGCTACGAATTCGATATTCGGGTTGGACAGGCCGGCACGGAATACCATGCGGCCAATGCGGCCAAAGCCATTGATGCCTACTTTGATAGCCATAATTTTGTTTGCCTCCTAAATTTTTCTACTTTCTTGGGATATTGCCTTACCATATTCATTATACCCATCTTTCTAAAAAATCGCAAGAATGGGAAATGGGAAAAAATGCTCAAAATTACGATAAAAAAAGAAGAATTTTCTTTGCAATCTATACAGAAGCTGTGTTATACTATGATGCAGGTTAGCATTATCTGGTCTAAAGTCAGCAAAACCCATTAAAACTAACAGGATTTTACAGTATGCGTGAAGGTAAAGCGAGGTGGATTACCGTGAAAGAATTTTTTTTCGGAGCGGACAATACACTGCCGTATGCAGCGCTGGAACTGCTGGGCGGTGAGGAAAAAGCGTTGGTGCGCCTGTCTGGCGAGGGCCGGATTCTGCGGCTGACAAAGTGCGCAGAAGAGGTGCTCAAGTTGTCAGCGATGGAGCTGGTTTTCGGGGTGCTGGCCCCTGTCCACCGGCAGCAGCTGCGGGATATGCTTGCATCTCATAAGCCATGCAGCTTTTTGGAGAAATTTCACGGCGCTTCCTTATATGAAGTGACAGCCATCCCTACAGAGGAAGGGGCGCTTCTGCTGCTGACCCCGTGGGAAAAGCAAACCGCGATGGACCTCCGGCTCCAGCTGGATATGCGCAGCTGGATTCAGAATATTGAGATTGCTGCATTTTTACAGCGCGGGCAGCAGCCCGAGACGTATGACACCATTCATCGGCAGGTTTGCCGGATTGAGCGCCTTCTGGAACATATTGAATTTATGAAGCAGTCTGCGGAGCAGCGGTTGCAGCCAGCATTCCAGCGCAGCAGCCTGACGGAGCTGTGCAGGCGGGCTGCCGCGGAATTTATGGAGGCAAGCGGGATTCCTGTAGAGGTCAGCGTGCCGGAGCAGCTGTTTGTGGTTTGTGATGAAAAGCTGCTGCTGCGTGCTTTGCTGAATCTGCTGACCAATGCGAAGCAGGCCTCAGGGATATGGATTAGTGTTTCCCACAGGCCCGATCATACAGGTGGTTCTGATGGGATATATATTATAAAGGTAGAGGACAATGGGCCTGGGGTTCCAATGGAGGAAATTGATACGCTTTATCACGGGTGGAAAAAGACGGTCAGCCTGGATAACCTGCACCGCTTTGGTGAAGAAAGCCAGCCCGGCCTTGGGATTCCCCTGGTTCATTTGGTGGCGGAGTATCATTATGGAAGCCTGTTGTATGAGCAGCGAAAAGAGGGCGGGGCAAGGTTTATCTTCAGCTTCCCGGATGGGCTGATGGCGGACCCGTTTGTGTTGGAGTGTATGTTGGAGCCGGATTATGACCGCCTTATAAAGAATGAGCTATCTGTTTTGGATGAGGTTCGGGAGGAAAGCCGCAGCCATAGCTCGCTGGAGGGATAATTATCAATCGCCTGCGTCCGGCGGTTTTACGGGCGAGGCCGATGTAACACTGTAAAATCGGCCAGAGTGGGTGCGCGGATTGTCGAAAACGCACAAGCGGAAATGCTGTAAAAAGTGCCTTTGTAAGCAGAATTTATAAAGGACGAAAAAAACTGAAAAAAATTCAAAAAAACCGTTGACATTCCGTTGACCCCGTGGTATTATAAATAAGCTGACCGGCACGAAAGAAAACAAAAAGTTCTGA
>CAJUSB010000210.1 GCA_910589115.1 uncultured Clostridia bacterium
ATACCTCCGAGCAGCATTACAGCGGTTAAAACGCTTACAAATACTTTTTTTAACATAACTTTTTCCTCCTTCGGTGCATCTCGAATCCGGTTGCCTGACATTATGATAGCACCTCCTTCAAAGGCTGTCAAAAAAACACGAAACGGGTTTTACGAAATTTGTTTCGCAATCACACACCAGCGGTACGCGGACTGATTTTCGACGCACGTTACCAGCGTCAGCCGGTTTTCGGTTGAATGATTCAGGCAGGAAGTATCGTCGTCGTCGATTTTGTAAACCGAAGTCACCTGATACTTGCGCGTACCAATTTTCGTGGTATAAGTAATCGTATCGCCGCTTTCCAGCTTGTAAATCTTGCCGAAATAGCTGCTGCGGTTATGTGCTGCAAATGCGACATTGCCGTCCCAGTACGACGTTTCGGTGAAGTGGGTCGCGCCCTTTTTCATGTTTGCGTCCGTTGTACCGTCGTAAACCTTGACCGAAACATTGATCGCGGGGATTTTCAGCGTGCCAATGCTGCCATCGTCGCAGAGCAGGTCGGCGGCGGTCACGTTCTTCTTGCTCGTGACGCTGAAATTGGAATTGCTGCCGCTGGTTCCATTGCTCGTGCTGCCACTCGTTCCGCTGCTGGCGATTGCGCCGTTCACGCTGGGCGGCATGACGATTGCCGTGCTGCCGGGGGCAGTCAATGAGCTTTCAGCGCTGCTGCCGTTCCACGTATATTTGTCACTGCCAAGCTGCATCGGCGCAACGCCGGACAGGTTCGGGGTCAGCAGGGAACCTGTACCCGGGGTATCTGCGGAGGGCGTGCCGAAGGTCGGCGGAACGAACGCGCTGTCCTTGCTGCGGTTGATGTTTTGGGTTTCACGCGACGGCACGACCGTTACCGGCTCGACCGAGGTTGGGCTTCCGAAAAGCGCCTGCTCCGCCCCGGCAAAATCATACGTCAGCGCCGAAGCCGGGATAGACAGGACCGTCATCATCAGGCAGGCCGTCGTCATAATCATCATCAGGTTCTTCTTCATGTCTGCGCTCCTTTCGTAATCTTAACTTTTTCAATCCGTTTCCGAGCTTTTGAAAATCGATCCGTTTGCCGATATGAAGCACCAGTGCAAGCCCTCCGACAAAGGCCAGCGCGCCCAATCCAAAGCGCAGCAGTTCTTTCCACGGCATGGGGACGGTAAGCGGCGGCTCGGCTTCCGGCGGCTGCTCCGGCGGTTCGGGTTCCTGCACGATAGGAGCATCCGCTGGCGGCTCGTCCTCCTCAACCTTGCCGGGAACTTCCGGTACAACCGTGCTTCCTGCTGGGCGCTGCACGGCGGGGTCGATCAGCTTTCCGACGAAAATCGCCGTATAACGGGTTACTGGCGTATGCGATTTCGAGAGAATGCCGGAATAGGTTGCCCTAATGCTGTACCCATCAACGTATTTGCTCTTTTGCGTGCCGGAATAGGTCGCAACAGCGGTGTAGCGGTTGGTAAGTGCATAGCCGTCTACGTCGGTCGTGTTGCTGGTTTCCCACTGCACGCCGCCCAAAGTGTAGGTCACACCGTTTTCGGTGGTGGTTTTCGGGATAAATTCCAGGTCTGCATCGGCAAGATTCGGGTAGCGGCGCGTAATGCTCACTTTTTTGCTGGACGAACCATATCCGGCGACTTCGGAATGGATGGAATCCACGTTCAGCCGCAGCGTCCCCTCATAGCCGTCCTCGGTGGTACACTCCTTTTCGGTTGCCAGCAAGGACAAAATCGCTTCCATATCCTTGCTTTGACTGGTCAAAGTTACCGTTTCGCTGTGCTCCTTTGTCTCGGTGGTCGGGAGCGGGGTGTCCCGAAGGATTTCAAAAAAGCTGTATTTGTAGCCGTCCAGCTCAAAGGAATCACGCGGGATATCGTCGGGGCTGTCCTCCGGGGTCAGCTCATAAATTTTCATCAGCTCAGGGCTGCTTCCAACCGCGCCAGCCTGCATCTCAGACGGGTACAGAGCCAGCGCGGAGGGCGTTAAAAACGCCGCGCACATCACAGCGGCGCAAAGTTTACGGTAGGGCATAATCATATTACCTTTCTTGGGATTTCTTTTTGGGCATTGGCAGGGCGCGGCGGCGTGGACGGTCGGTTTCTTCCTCCAATGAAAGCACCGCAGGGAGACGGATAACCGGCGGCGTTTCGCGTTCCTGCGCGGATTCGCCCCGATAGCGCGGCTGCATCAGCCGGAGGGTTTCGCGCACGCTCGGACGTTCCTCAATCATAAGGGTAGGGGTTGGCGCGGGCAGCGAGTTCCGCCCGCGCACTGTCGATCCGTTCCCGAGTCGTGCGCGGGCGTCTGCGTTTTTTTCGGCTTCCGGTTCCGCGAGTTCATCATAGTGAATCCGCTCAAAAATGCGGTTGATTTTAGCAGCGTCCTCGGCACGGACAAGCAAATCAACCTCGCCGCTTTCCTTGTCGTTGATGATGGTGAACAGCACGCCATAGCGTTTGGCTTCGCGGGTGAACGCCGCGATTTTGTCCTTTGGCAGCGGGATCACCTTCAATTCCTTGCCGTCCTGAAGGAGCCGCCGCAGGCTGGTCTTGCCCGCCAGCTTTTCATTATCCTTTAATAATGCCATGACCAGCGCGGCAAGGTTTTTCGCACCCAGCCCCGCCAGTTTTGCCGTCATTTCAGTAAATTGTATACCCTCGCGGGTGAGCTGGTCGGCGGCTGCGCTTGCTTCGCTCATATTCTTCGCGCTCCTTCCTTATCCGCGCTTCCTGTTCGTCGATCTGCCGCAGTTGTTCCTG
>CAJUSB010000211.1 GCA_910589115.1 uncultured Clostridia bacterium
TTATTTTTCAATATGGATATTATTGACATTTACACAGTTAATTATTCAGCCTCCGAAAAGCTGGAAACCACAGCTCCCAGCATGAGCTTGTAAGTTAATATTATGACATCAGCAAGGGCCGTTTTCCCGAAAAGGACTGCGGCCCTTTTTTCGTACCCTTTTTCGGGAAACTGCCCTTGAAAAAGGAGGACATCATGAAGTATGAACCCTTGGTGATGCACTTGAAATCGGAGCGCAAAGGCAGAAAAAACGCAAAGAAAGGCTCCGAACTGGAGCATTCCCTGCACATCAGCGGCAATGAGTTGCGGCGGCGCGTGAACCAGCTCCGCCGCGAGGGTGTGCCGATCGGTAGCAGCGCGGACGGCTACTATTACGCTGTCACGGCTGGCGAAGTCTACTCGACGATCCGGCAGCTCCGCGCGATGGCGAACGGGTTGGAAGCCGCAATCGTCGGACTTGAAAACTCCCTGAACAGTTTCGGCGAAAAGGAAGGTGGCGAGGTCAAATAAACAGCTTTATGAGTTGGATCGGCGGCAAGAAAGCCTTGCGTGATGTAATTGTTCAGCGCTTCCCGTTGCACTACGAGCGCTATATTGAAGTGTTTGGCGGCGGCGGTTGGGTGCTGTTTCACAAGCCGCCGCGCAACGATTTCGAGGTCTATAACGATCGCAACAGCCTGCTCGTAAATCTTTTCCGTTGTGTCCAAAGCAAACATAAACATGAGGAGCTGATTGAGGAACTGCGGTACGCGCTCAATTCCCGTGAGGAATTTGACCGTATTCGTACCGAACTTGCGAGAGACAGCCCCGCGACTGACGTGCAAAAGGCGGCATGGTTTTACCAACTGATCCGTTATAGCTATGCCTCCGGATTGACCAGTTTTGGCGGCCAGCCGCACAACATTCGCAAGGACTTTCCGTTGATTGAGCAGGCGCACATCCGGCTTAGCGAAGTGATAATCGAGAATCAAGATTTTGAAAAGCTGATCAAGCATTATGACCGTCCAGAGAGCTTTTTCTACCTTGATCCGCCGTATCACTCGACCGAGGGATATTACAAAAATGTTGGCGAAGAAGGCTTCACGGACAAAGATCATGTCCGTCTGCGGGACACGCTGATGCAGATTCGCGGCAAGTTTCTGCTGTCTTATAATGACGACGATTTTGTACGTGCCTTGTACCGGCAGCCCGGAATTCGAATGATGGAAGTCAGCCGCCTGAACACCATCAAGCAGCGCTATGAGAACGGCGCACAGTTCGCCGAGCTGTTGATCGCCAACTACGATTTTGATGAACGGATGCGTAACGCACCTTCACAAATAACACTTTTTTAAGAGGAGAACAAACACCATGAGCATCAAATTGGAAAAGGATGCGCAGCCGAAGGGCGTGCTGATCCCGTCCGCCGCGTTGAAACTCTGCGGCTTGCAGGACATGGAGAAATTCGAGATTCACATCATCGGGAAGTCGATGACGCTGCTGCCGGGAACGATGACCGCGCCGGAGCTGCTGCACACGATTTCCGCGTTGCAGGAGCTGGAGCAGGAACTGTGTGACCATCTGGTCAGCGTCTGCGGCGAATGCAACAACTGTAACGGCGATTTTTGCCCGTTTTCGCTGGATCAGCCGGAAATCAAGTTGTCTCCTGAGATGATGGAAGCCGCAGGCATCCCGCAGGACGCACGACTGGTGGCCTGTCCTGATAAGGAAACCGCCACCATCAACATCACCCGCGCACCGTTCGACGCAGACCTTCGCGAAATTCCGCGCGAATTGCTGGAAAAGCTGTCCGCAGACGGCATTTGCATGGGTGAGCTTGCAGAAAAATTTGCAGAGGGAGCAGTGGTTTATGGCGGCTGACCTGACCTACTACACCATCGATGACCTGCGGCTCGGCCAGCGCCGGAGCGACGGCCCCGGCTGGCGGCTGATGGAGTTCACGCGCTGTTCGGAAGCGTTCCGGGACTACCGGTCGCTCGGTGTAGAAAATATCAAAGTTCTGGGAGTGACAAACGGCATCCAGGCGCTTGACTTGGTGCGCTGTGTTCCTGTGTTTTCGGAGCACAAAGCGTGTGAGGATGTCCTCGTGATGGATTACAAAAACCTGCCGTTTTGGCACAAAAACCCGATGGTGAAGCAGCTGGCAGAGGAATGTGTCGAAGCGTTCCAAATCCGCTACGGGCTGCACGAATTCGCTTTATTCCCACTCCGCCACAAGCCCGAAAAGCGGCTTGCAAAGAAAAACTTTCGCTTGCTGAACGTTGAGGGAAGCAGCTCGCCGATTCGCTGGATATACGTTTCCGGAGTTGGCTGGCTGTCCCCGCAGGAGTTTAGAGCAATCGGCGAAAAGGTATTCAGTATCCGGCGCAGGTAAACCAACCTTGACAATCAGAAGGAGTAACCAGGTTAAGAGCCTGTGGAATCGCGGTAATCAGCTTATCCTTGATGCGAATACGCCATTTACGCAGGATGGATTTCATCTTTGCCCACATCTTCTCAATGGGATTCAGATCCGGGCTATATGGCGGCAGATAGAGAGGTATTGCACCTTTTGCTCGAATCAGTTCGCCCACAAAATTGCAATGATGCGTTCTGAGATTGTCCATAATGACATAGTCACCCTCATGAATCGACGGTAGAAGGACGGTTTCCAGGTATTCTTTGAAGCGTTCTTTTGTCGTGCCTCCTTCAAATAAAAGTTTCCCAGTTTATCGGACTATAGAAAACTGCCTATAATCCAAT
>CAJUSB010000212.1 GCA_910589115.1 uncultured Clostridia bacterium
GGCGCATGGACTTCGAGCAGATAGCGCTCTGTCCCGCATTTGTACAGGCACACGCCGCGCTGAGGGTAGCGGATCAGTTCAAATTCGGATTCCTCCAGCTGCAAATTTTCCATGAAGAATTTTCGGTCGACCGTCCCAGCGTTGAACAAAAATTGGTGCGTCGGAATTGCGAACAGCGGGCGCGTCATTTCGGCCACGCCGGGAAGTGCAAAATCGTCGATATTCTGACTGGCGAGCAGGACTGCGGAATCCTTTTTACGAACGCGCTTCATAAAATTCCGGATATACTCAATCGCCGTTTTGTTGGACAGGAAAATGTACAGCTCATCGATCACGGCCACGGAATTACCCTCGGTCAGTAGCTTGTCGCTCAGAAAGGACAGCACATTGAACAGCAAGGCGTTCTTAATATTTTCGCTGCCATCCATCAGGTTTTTCACACCGAACACGAGGAAACGGGAACTTTTCACGTTGCTGTGGCCGTTGAAAAATTTGCTCTCCGCGCCAACGCACATGGAGTGCAGCCCAAGCAGGACTTCCTGCAGCAGCAAAGCGGGATAGAGCGGTTTTTCCTCGCGGTCGTAGTTCTCGTAAGCGTCTTCGATTACTGCGTACAGGTCGGACAACGTAGGATACTCGTCCGAGGCCAGCTCCGAAAAGTCGGTTTCGTCCGTGAGTCCCCAGCCTGCGTACAAGCGCTCCAGCATCAGTTCGATGGTGTCGATGTGGCGGTCGGTGAAGTCCTTGTAAGTGCGGAAAAAGTCCTTCAGGAACGAGATATGCTGGCTCAAACGGGAGTGCTGGCGGAAGGTTTCCGGTGCGTCGGGATCGTCTTCGTCGTCGCTGCCGGTCACGTCCCACAGCTTCGGCTCCAGCGGATTGATGATGTATTTGCCGCTCATGAGGTCAATAAAATACCCGTCAAGGTTCCTGCTCATTTCGCACATTTCGTGTTCCGGGTCTAAGCAGATTACACTTTTCCCGCTCTCCAAAAGATTGCATACTAACAGCTTCAGCAGGAAGCTTTTGCCCTGCCCGGAGTTGCCGAGGATGAGGCCACTGGCGTTGGTCTTATCGTCGGCGCGGCGGTCGAGATCCACAATGACGTTTGTACCGTAACGGTCGCGCCCGATGTAGAATCCATGCGGGTCAGTCTTACCGGAGTAGTTGAAAGGGAACAGATTTGCCACCGAGCTGGACGGTAGAACACGCTCAAACTGAGTCCCGAGAGCATTCGCTCCTGCGGGATTCGCGGTCATGTACCCTTCGCGCTGACGCAGCAGCAAAGCATCAGCACTCAACTTCGAGCGGCCCAGTTCGGAAAGCACTTCGTCGCGCAAGTTCCGAAGGCGGTCGCTGCTCCCCGCGGACAGTTCGAGAAACACCGCACAGTGCATCAGCGGCTCGCGGTTGCGGTGCATCGTCGTTACGAGCGCTGCCACGTCCTGTAAGTTCGCTTCGGCGGTCACGCTCTGATGGATGTCGGTGGTGTTGCTGCGCTCCATCCGGCTGCGGTTCGCGGCGTTATGGATGATCTTGCCCTGCTCGGCGGCAGTCACTTGACGGGTATAAATGTGCAGCGTCACACCGCTTTTCTCGCCGATATGCCGCAAAAGCGCGAGTTCGTCAGTGCTCGTAGGATAGCCGCGCAGGGCCAACACACAGCGATACGTGCTTCCGAGAATGAAATGATCGGTGCTGAACTTTGCCACCGAGGGCGCAATCAGGTCGAAGAAATCCTTCGGTGCAGGAGTCGGCAGCGCGGATTTCTTCTTATTTTTCTTCTGCTTTTTGACAGGCGTTTTCTCATCTTTTTTAGCCATTCTGGGTTACCCACCTTTCACCGTCGAGATCGTCAAAATATTCCGGGAACACGTCCTGCTGATAGTAGATCGCGAGCAGGCGTTTAATGTCCTGCTCGCTGGCCCTCTGGACGTGGAAGCCCTGGTCGCGCAGCGTCTTTTCCATTCGCGCGATCTGGCTGCGGACATCTTCGCCGCTGCGCTTTTCCAGCTGAAACAGGAACGCAAATTCACGGGTTGAGGCCGTCGTTGCCTGGATGTCGTCGAGGTGCTGCGCGTCCTGCCGCAGCAGATTGCAGAGCGCGGGATTCTGATCATGCTGGATACGCTCCGCGTACCAATCCTTGTTGCGCTCGAACGATTCGCGCGAGTTCAAGGCCAAAATCCGCACGGATTCCGTTCCGCGAAGCAGATTTTCCAGCGCGATCACGCGCCCGCGAACACCCTCCATCGAGAGCACAGAAAGATTGTCCGGCTTCACGAGAAAGTACACAAGCTCGCCGCCAGCGGTTTTCAGGCTGTAGTCGGTGATCTCCTCCAAGCCCATCAGCTGCCGCGCGGACTGGCCGCGCCTGCGCTCCTTTTTCTTCGTATTATTCATAGCGCTCCCTCCATTCGTAGAACTGCTGCTTCAGGAACA
>CAJUSB010000213.1 GCA_910589115.1 uncultured Clostridia bacterium
CTGCCCTCTGGACTCCCGCTGGGGCATAAGCCCCAGACCCCGAGATGCTTTGCATCTCTGCCTCGCCTGCGGGCGGGACGGGGATTGGGCGTGATGAATCATTGGTGGTGCGCTGCTGCCCATCCCGCCAAAAGGACGGCGGGATGGGCGGTATTGTGCAGTATTAACGGTAAAAATACAGTAAATAAAGAAGAGAGTCGGGACGTGATTATGATTCGTCCGGACTCTCTTCTCCCTTTTCAGGCAATATGTTTTCAGCAGGGGAAATCGATGAAAGCGCCTTTTTTTCCAGCTTTTTACGTGCACGCAGGTCTTTGAAAAAACAACGCAGCACGTCAGCGCATTCATCAGCAAGGATGCCGGGGATTACCTCCGGCCTATGATTATACGGCAGGTCGAATAGATTGACCAGCGTTCCACAGGAGCCAGCCTTGGGGTCTGGGGCACCGTAGAATACAGTTTTAATGCGGGAATTGATGATTGCACCGGTACACATCGGACAGGGTTCCAGTGTGACATAGAGGTCACAGCGGTGCAGCCGCCAGCCGCCGAGCTTGCGGCAGGCTTTGTGGATCGCTTCCAGCTCGGCATGGCAGAGTGCATTTTTTTTCCCTTCCCGGCGGTTGCGTCCCCGGCCAACAATCACCCCGTCACAGACCACTACACAGCCGACCGGGACTTCTCCTTCGGCTGCTGCTTTTTTTGCAAGGCGCAGTGCCGCCTTCATAAATGTTTCTTCCCCGGGCATCAGACCATCATCTGGCGGCGGCGGGAAAGGTTCATTGTGCCGTCCTGCATGGACTGTAAATGCTCCAGGCAGTTACCGGTGCCATATGCAACGCAGGAAACCGCTTCCTCTGCAACGCGGGTCGGAATACCGGTTTTTGTCGCAATCAGGTTAGCAAAGCCCCAAATCATGGAACCGCCGCCCGTCATAATAATTCCGTTCGTTGAAATATCGCTGGTCAGCTCGGGGGGGGTGCGTTCCAGCACGGCGTGAATGGCCTCGATAATGGAACTGGTAACTTCTTCAAACGCTTCCATTACCTCGGTAGAATTGACCGTGAAGGTACGCGGCAGGCCGGTCATCAGGCAGCGGCCTTTAATCTCCATGGTTGCTTCATCCGGCCGTGCATAAACGCAGCCGATTTGTTTTTTGATTTCCTCTGCTGTGCGGTCGCCGATCAATACATTATGCTTGCGGCGGATATACTTTACAATCGCCTCGTCGAACTTGTCCCCTGCAATCTTAATTGAAGTTGATTCAACAATTCCACCCAGGGAAATGACAGCAATATCTGTCGTGCCGCCGCCGATGTCTACAACCATGTTGCCGTCAGCCTTGGCAATATCCAATCCCGCACCCATGGCAGCTGCTACCGGTTCCTCAATTAAAAATACCCGCTTTGCGCCTGCCTGTGTACCCGCGTCAATGACTGCGCGTTCCTCAACCTCGGTAATGACGGACGGAACACACATGACCAGGTTGGGCTTGAACAGGCGGAAACCCAATACCTTCCGGATAAATTCTTTAATCATCCGTTCGGTCATTTCGTAGTCAGAAATGACGCCCTCCCGCAGCGGACGAATGGCAATGATATTGCCCGGGGTGCGTCCCAGCATTTGCTGGGCTTCTTCGCCGACCGCCAGCATTTTCCCGGTCTGGCGGTCAACCGCGACAACGGACGGCTCATGCAGCATGATGCCTTTTCCCTTCACGTATACGAGCACGGAGGCCGTGCCCAGGTCAATCCCTATATCACTCGAAAATAACATAGAATGCCCACCAATCTTTTGAAATTATAACCAGGCACATCGCCCTCTTTCCGCGTGCGATGGGGCTGTACCCTCCGAATTACTTCTATTATACTATATTTACCACATTTATCAATAGGAATTCAGGCGAAAAATGACTTTTACCTAATAGATTCTTCATAATATATGCCGGAAATACCTTTGATCTCTTCATGAAAGGAATTTTTTCCATTTTATGCTCCGATTATTCACAGAAAATCCAAATAAAAAAGAATAAAAATTTATGGAGTGAGAAAAAATGGGAACGGAGGGATTTGCTATGAATTTTGATAAAACGGTGGATGCTGAGTATGCGATAGAAGGGATGCAGTATCATGTTGTGCGGGAATTTGCAGATACAGTCAGGCTGCATGAGCTGTTGGAACAAGAGATTATCCGGGTGTCAAATCAGATAAAGTTATAAACTATACAATATAAAAGGCAGCAGTAAATCGACCGGCCCGCTGTCCTTTTGGCGGGCCGGTCAGCAGAGCAGTGGGGGAAGGGAGTGCAGCCAGCTCCCGTCCCGCCCGCAGGCGAGACAGAGATGCGTCAGCATCTCGGGGTCCGGGGTGTAACCCCGGCGGGAGTCCAGAGGG
>CAJUSB010000214.1 GCA_910589115.1 uncultured Clostridia bacterium
CATCTATCCTACGCCTTTTCATAGCCTCAAGTCCTATGTTTCCGACTAACACCTCTGAGAAATTGACGGCGGCAGGAAGCGCAGTCGGTTCGGCGCTGGAATCGGTTCAGGCAACTGTTTCTGAAAAGCTCAATAATATTCAGATGGCATATCAGAGCCACGGCGGCGGCCTGCAAGGCGCGGCAGCGGTGGCGGTTGAGGGTGTGAAAAGTGTTTACAGTATGGGCTTTTCCGCGCTGGATGCGATTACAGGCGGCAGACTTTCTGAGGTTCGGAACAAATTCTCGTCCGCAATGATTGGGATTGTGCAGGGAGTCCGGCAAGGCTTTACGAATGTACGGACAGCGTTTTCGGTTGGCCTCAACAATATCCGCAATATGATTTCCGGGGCTGTAAATTGGTTTTTCCAGTCCGGCCAGCGAGTGGTAACTACCTTTGCAAATGGTATCCGTTCTGCCTTTGGGAGTGCGGTTTCAGCGGTGAAAGGCGGCTTGCAAAGTATTCGCAATATGCTTCCTTTTTCTGATGCAAAGGAAGGGCCGCTTTCAACGTTAACGCTTTCCGGGCAGCGTACCATGACAACGTATGCGCACGGCTTAACGTTGGCGCAGAATGCTCCAGCAGAAGCAATGGAGCAAGGTCTTGCCCGGACACGCGCCGCGCTGATCCGTGAAGAGCCTAAGAAAATCAACCTCCGGAATTCAGACGAAAAGCAGTCTGATGAGGATTCCGGCAGCGGAGAAAACGGAAGCAAAAACGTGATTATTCAGAAGCTGCTTTTGCAGGTTGATCTAAAGAAAATTAAGGATTTGCAGCTGCTGTTAAATCTTTTGAAGGATGTCGAAGACTATGCCAGCAGCAACGGCGAAATGGGGCCGGACGATGATCCCGATGCTGCATTTGCCTTAGCATAAAGGAGGACGGCAATGATTTACGTTGAAGATGAACGAATCAAATTAAACGGGGTCGTCCTCCCGGGGCTTGTGAAAAGTATTGAAGTTACTGAAACCGCAAAAGTTGACGAGCAGGAAGTCGAGGGCAGCGCGGTCAAGCCCAAACAGGCCACCGGCTATGAAGACGCAAAGGTCAATATTGAACTGATTATTGACGACACGCAGACGCAAACCCGCTACGAACGATATGCCGTGCTGCGGGCGATCTTCCGGTCATCCGGGCAGACTGTCCCGCAGCCCATTCCAATTATCAGCGAGGATACAGCGGCGCATGGTATTGAAAAGGTGATTTTCAAGAAGCTCACACATAAGGGTGAAAATAAAAAATCACAGCTTTCAGTAAACATTGAATTATGGGAGTATATTCCGCAGACGATTACGGCAGTTTCTGCTTCCTCGGCTGCTGCATCAAAGAAATCCGGCAGCGAAACGACAGATTCGTCCGACACACAAAGCACCCTAACCCCTGACTATCAAAAGTATCTGGAAACAAAACGCGGGAAATCGCCTGCTGTAGATGATGCAAAAAGTAAGGCGGCACTTGAAACAGTTGCAAAAATGCCATTTTAGGAGGTGTTTTCCCTGAATACGACAGAGCTTTATTATCCGCAGGTCATGGCCCATGTAGGGCCGTACAGCTTTACACAAGGGATTGAGGTAGAAATCCACTCGGCAAAAACATCATATTTTGACTGGGCAAAAATCCGCTTTACCAAGCAGTATAAGCCAAAAATCAGTCTGAATCCCCAGTCCCTCTGCTTGATTGAAATGGGCTATAACGGCGTGCTGAATGAGGTCTTTACCGGCTATGCCGTCAGGCCATATGACAGAGGTACTTATGCCGATGAAATCACCATGAAAGATGAAATGATGCTTCTTGAAAGCACGATTATAAATGATACTTTCATGGACACCACGCCACAGGAAATGATTTCATTTTTTCTTGCAAAGGCGGGCGTTTCCAAGGCGAAGCTGTCCGGCAGGCATTACCCAGTGCGCCGTCTGGTTTCCATCCGAAAGCAAACCGCCCGGCAGGCGATCGACACAGTAAATGCAGCATGGAATATCCGGGTTCCGTTTTTCTTTTCGGGCGGTGTGTTCTATTGGGATGAGAAGCCGGAACAATCAAAGGTCTATACTTTTGAATACGGCGTAAACATTATCAGATTAAGCCGGGCAGGCGGTGTGTGGGAGCTTGAAACGGTTTCCGCGCCCTTCGTAAAGCACTCGCATAAAATCATAGCGATAGGTAAGCCTTTGATATTATCTCTGGATTTTCCCCCGCTCAAAACCGGACATGAGA
>CAJUSB010000215.1 GCA_910589115.1 uncultured Clostridia bacterium
CGTACATCTGCATATACCGCGCCAATTTCAATTACAGCATCTTCGGTTGATTCCCAGACAAGCGTGCCGCTGGCATCCGTTACACGCGTACCCGCCGGAATCAAAACAGCAGTGTTTTGCGGCTCCGAAATGTAAAAGCGTTCTGTACAATACGCCGGTTCTGCTTCCGGGCGTGACTGCACATAAACCAGCTCCGCCAGCGCGTCAAGGTTTTCGCCCTCCGCACGGCTGGGAATGTTCTGATTGCCGGTGTAGTTATTCAAAACACGCTCCTGTAAAATAGCCGCTTTGACCCACTGGATATACAATTTTTCCAAGTCTGCCGGAAGTACGCTTCTGCCTGTAATTTCCTCAAACTTGGAAACAAGCTGCGCTTCCAGCTCCGCCGGGTCGGTGCTTAAAAACTGATAGCTCGGGTTCCTATTCGCCAATGATTTTCACCTCCACTATGGGATTCAGCTCGCCGGGATTGGACGCATTTCCCGTAAAGGTTACGTCTACAACCTCCGCACGCGGTTCCCAGCGCTCTATGGCCTCCTTAACTGCCGAAA
The DNA here is from genome assembly GCA_910589115.1 of uncultured Clostridia bacterium. GTDB lineage: Bacteria > Bacillota > Clostridia > Oscillospirales > Butyricicoccaceae > QXXE01. Next base: position 552 of record CAJUSB010000215.1, read on the forward strand.
TCAGCATATTCCGAGCAACCGGCATCGGCCTGTCCAGAAACGACTGCGACAGGCCGAATTCACGGTACATTGGTACGCTTCCCTTTGGCGTTTTGAGTATAATTGCAATGTTTTGCAGTACAGACGCAACCGTTTCCATTTCCAGTAACCGGAGTCTTTTCAAATCCATTGCATTCACTTTATAAGTCTGCTCCATGGTTATCTCTCCAAATATTCCTGTAAATTAACAGAAACCGTTACACAGCTAACACTGCCTTTATAATCATGCGCTTTTGTCTTCATCTTGTGACTTAAAATCGTCCAGCGGTATTTTCCGTAGGCTTTCTCGCCGATCACCAGCGGCACTGCTTCTCCGGCGCGTTCATATTCCCACAACTTGACCATTTCGACCATCGGGTCAGCGCCAAGTTCTTCCACCAAATCAATGTCAAATGACATTTTATCCGGGTCAACACCTGTAAATTCCGTCAGCGCATTTTGTAAATGCCGCTGATGCGTTGCAAAGCGCACCGAACCCGACCACTGCATATTGTTAATTGTTTTTACAATCTCATCGGATACCTGAAAAACGATTTCTCCCAGGCAGCCAACAACCATTACTGCATCCCTCCCAAAATAAAACCATCCGCATTTTTTACGGGCAGATACAGCACTAAAACCGGCTGGTTGATTTGGGGCATCCATTGTTTAATTGTCAATGGATGGTCATGGCTTTCATACTGCGGAAAACCGCTGCCTCCCGCTCTCTTATCTGTGACCTGCGGAGCACCATAATCTGGAATAAAAGGCCGGTTATCTAACACGACAAGCCAGCCAGAGGGCAGCTTTGTGTCTTCAAAAGTGACCCGTGCAAGGTGTTTATCGTTATTAACGGCAGTCACAATCCCAACCCGGACAAGATTAGACAGAATCTTTTCTACATCCATAAATCAGTACCCGCTAAGCACACGGCGCAGCTCGACCTTTGTCGTATAACCGGAAGAATCAACCTTATGCGTGGCCTTTTTCACAATATATTTGCCGCTCCATCCGCCCCAATGCTCCAGCTGTACCGTTACACCCGCAACTAATTCGGGGCTTCCGGGAAGCGTAAGGGACGCGGTGCGGTTCATCTTGTTATGCAGCCGCAAATGCTTTTCCGCCAGTGTTTTCGCTTCGGCTGCATCGGATACTTTTGCAGAGATTTCCAGCTGCTGATTTGTTTTTGCATCATTATTATAATCATCAACTTTTGCAATCCCTTCAATACATTTCCCAGTCTTCGGATCAGCGTAATAAACACGGCAGGAGGAATACTGCGAATCTGCCGTACCTGCAATCAGCTGATACTTTGTATAAACACCGCTGCCGCGCTGGATGGTCATAACAGGCGGCTTTTTTTCATACTCCGATTGATCAAAAAGCACAATCATGCCGTCTGTAGTTTTCAATGAAATTCCCGCGTCTTTGCAGAGGCCTAAAAGGAAATCAATATCACTTTCTTTAGACTGTTCGACACGCTTATAAAACGGGTCAGAGGACGCTTCATACATACAGGAAAGCCCATTGCCGCCCGCCAGTTCGTTTGCAATACCTGACAGTTTATAGGATTCCCACGCCTTATTTTTCTTTGTCTGGCGCATTGTGCCGCTGAAAGCAAGCGAGCTTGCTTTAATATTGACAACCGCGGGCGGACCAG
>CAJUSB010000216.1 GCA_910589115.1 uncultured Clostridia bacterium
ACGCCCATTGCCAGTATCGCGGTCGCAAGTGCGGCAGTGTCGTCTGCTGCCATACCGGCCACCTGCCCGAAGCTCGCGACTTTGTTGACAACGCCGCCGATTTCCGCCGCAGTCGTCGCATTATTCGCACCGAGGTAATTGATCTGATCCGCCAGCGTCATGATCTGGTCATGGTTCATGCCAAGTGCAACTTCCCACTTTGCAGCCCAATCACCTGCCTGTGATGCTTCAATGTCCCAGGCGGTGCCCATCATAGCAACGTCCTTCAGAAAACCGGACAGGTTTCCATTGGAATCGTATTCATATAAATCAGCAATGCCCTTGCCGGACTGTCCCGCCGATGCGGCCAGCTGTTGGAGTTCCTTCTGCGCATAGGGGATCTGCGTGCTTAAATCACGAATCGCCTTTGACACTTCGGTATAGTTCTCTGCATAGGTCTTCCCGTTCAATACGCTTTCGTCCGGGTTCAGTGCAAGACTGTCGCTGACCCTGCCGGTCGAATCCGCAAGTCCGCTGACATACTTTACAACATCTCCCATGCCATTCGCGAACTTTTCCGCCTCATTGGTGCAGCTGATAACAGTTGCAGCCGTTCCCGTTGCCAGCGCACCAATCCCCGCAAGCCCCGCTGTGCCAAGCCTGCCTACATTGGCAGAAAAACTGCTGACATGGCTTTGGGCGCTGTTTATGGCTGCCGTCAGGCTCCGGTCAACCCGTCCTGCAATGCGAATGCTAAGCTCTAAATTTCCGCCCCTTGCCACGGCTCCGCCTCTCTTTCTTTGCCTCTTCCGCAAATTCGTTATTCAGCTCCACGAATTCCCGTACCGGCAGGGTCAGGTAAAATTCCGGGCGGTCCCCCGTTGCAGCAGCCAGCCGGAAGGCTGCTTTCCGCAGTGCTTTAGCGCCGCCCGCTACTCGAAAAAACCAGCGTCGTTTACCGCATTTTTCAGCTTCAGCAGTTCCTTCAAAGGCAGGCTGGTAAAAAATTCCTTGGGCTTACCGGTTGCCATCCCGGCAAGGCAGCAGGCATATAGATAATTGAAAGAAGTCTCCGTCACCAGAAACCCTTCACGGGCAATCATATTTTCTGCCGCACTTTCATTCATACTGGTCAGCTCCGCAATGCCGCTCAAGTCAATTTCCCGGTATTCCTCGCCGTTGTAATAGTACGGCTTCTCCAGCGTCAAAACGTTGTTTTCTGCGGCTTCCCCCGCATTAAGATAGGCCTGTACCGTCCTTGTAACAAGCCTGCTCATCTGTCTGGGGGCCAGCTTGAAGAATTCCACGGGCAGCCCGGAGGCCTTTGCCGCAATTTCCCGTGCAAAAGCTGTCGTCGTTTCGCAAAGCGTAGAGGCAGCAATTTCCCGTTCATCAAACAGTCGGTGCTGAACCCTTACGGCATCATTGACCGTCATTGTGTCCAAACCGGACACATCCACCTCGGTGTATTCCACGCCCTCAAATCTGTATGGGGACCGCAGTTCAATTACATTCACGCGTTTCTTTTTGGGTGCAGTCTCATCCGCAAACGCCTTTGCGGGCTTTTTTTCTTCTGCCATTGTTCCGTTTCCCTTCTATCATGTTCTCTTGTATGCCAGCCGCCAGCAGTCCCGGCGGCTGGCATATGGCTTCAAATCAGGCTGCGGATGTTCGCCAGCATATCAACCCCCCGGCGCTTGTATACGCCGTTGAGTTTGTCGATTTCAATCAGCTGTTCGCCGTCCACCTCAATCATGATGTAGGTCAGCTCGATTGTGACGGCAGCTTCCATACCTTCACTCTTTTCGATTTTTCCGGGTTTGAATTTTTTGACGCGGCCACGCTCGACAACACGTAGGCTTTTATAGGCATAACCGCCGTTTTTATCAAGCACCTGCTGCGCCGCCCGAAACGTTAAATCCGTCGCCTCTCCTGGACTAAGCATATCAACTGCACTGCTGTACAGGGTATTAAACTGTACTTCCTGCTCCATGCTTTCAAACTGGCCAATCGTCGGGCTGTCCAGTGTGCCGTTGATGCCGATGCCCTCGACATCACTTGACTTCTGCGCAATCTCTGGAATCTCCACCGAAGCCGCAACGCCAATCATCAGGTTCCCGTTGAGATATGCATTGTAGTCATTTACCTTTTCCGGTACATAATTATTCGTAATCGCCATAATTTACCCCGTCCTCCTTTTAACCAAAGAACGCATTAG
>CAJUSB010000217.1 GCA_910589115.1 uncultured Clostridia bacterium
GATCCGCTGGGGCGCACGATGCAGGTGCGGGATTTTGAATTCAGATGGGAGGCAGATAGCCTTTGGATCACTTGCGTTGTGGTCGGCACGGACGGAGATACCGCGAGCATCCGGGCCAAACTGAACAACTGACAGAAAGGAACAGCTGATAATGGCGGAGCAATACAATTATCCGTACACGCCTCCGGCGTTTTTGCAGGGACAGAGTGCGGACGAAATTCACAGCCGGATGCTGGAACAGTTACCAGTGGATATTGATAAAAGCGAGGCGAGTATTTCGTGGGATTTCACGCGGCCTGCCGCATTGGAAAAAGCGGAGTTTACGGAATTTACGCTCAATGAAACGATTAAGCTGATTTTCCCGCAGTGGTCATATGGCGAGTGGCTGGACCTGCATGGCGAAAAGGTGAATGTTTTGCGTCGGGCTGCAAACTGCGCAAGCGGTGTGCTGGAGGTGACTGGCACAGCCGGGACGGTACTCCCAAAAGGGTATCAGTTTGCGACTCCGGCCAGCCTGACGGCGAGTATACTTTTTGAAACGGTGGAAGAAACCACGTTGGAAGGGGAACCGGGCAGCAGCGGACAGGTTACGTGTGAAATTGCGGTGCAGGCAGTGGAGGGCGGACTGGTTGGCAACGTCCCGGAGGACACGGTCAAACTGATGGTAAAGCCAATCAGCGGCATTGCCTACGTGACGAATCCGAAGCCTATGACGGGCGGCGCAGAGGCGGAGTCGGATGCAGATTATCTGATACGCATTTTAGATGCCATGCGCAATGGTTCATCCATGACAGGCTGCAATGCGGATTATATCCGCTGGGGCAAGGAAGTCCCGGGCGTAGGGCAAATCCTTGTAGACCCGGAATGGCCCGATCCGGAGCTGCCGGAAAAGTGGCATTTTAAGGACGTGCTTGGAAACGATCATTGTTCCGGCGCGGTGCGGCTGATCGTCATTGACAGCAATGGTTTTCCAGCAAATCAGCAGATTCTTGATGCGGTTTATTCACATATCACCGGTAATGATGAACGGGATATCAAACGGCTTATGCCCATCGGCGCGAAGCTGACGGTGATTGCCCCGACAGCGTTCACCGTTGATATTTCTGCCGCTGTGGTTTTGGAGGGCGGCGCGGAAATTGATGTGGTAATGAAACGGTTCCGGCGCAGTCTCGACCTTTATTGGTTGGAAGTCGGACAGGAAGCAACCGAAAATTATGCAGCTCATGTCGGTTATATCCGCTGGGTACAGGTCGGTGCAGTTCTCGCAAAAACGGCGGGCATAAAGGATTATACGGGGCTTTTAATTAACGGTAATGCAGTCAATATCCCAATAACATATGTGCAGTATCCGGTGACCGGAGAGGTGACATTGCGTGTCAAAACCTGAACTTAATATCATTCACAGCCCTGAAGCGGAAACCTTCCTGCGGATGGTAACAAAGGGATTTTATGACCGTTCCTATATCGGCCTCTGGCTGTTTGAGGTCATGGGGCGCGAATGGGACGAAATGCGGTCATGGTCGGAAAATCTGAAATCAGAAATCTTTGTGCAGACCTGTACATGGAGCATCGGCATTTGGGAATGGGTATACGGCTTTGAACCGGACGAAACCATGACGCTGGAGGAACGGCGGCAGCGGATTTTGAACCGTGTGCGCGGTGTCCGGCCAATCAATCCGGAAGCAATCCGGCGCGGCGTGCAGGCGCTGGCAGGGACGGAAACCGAAGTGCATGATTTCATAGGACCGTACCGGTTTGAAGTGGTTCTGCATCCAAAGCCTGCGCCGCTGCCCTTTGAAAAAATACTGAAATACATTCGTGAGGTCAAGCCCTCCCATTTGTCGTATGATTTTCGGGTGTCTTTTCCAGCGATTGTATCAACGCTGTACGTCGGCGGTGCAGTCGGTACCCTCACCGAATTTGGAACCCCGGAACAGCCCAATACCTACGATTTCCGGCAGTCCCTGCATATCGGAGGCACAGCCGGGATGCACACGCAAACGAGCTCTCCGGAAGCGCCGTATAAACCGGATT
>CAJUSB010000218.1 GCA_910589115.1 uncultured Clostridia bacterium
ACTAACGCAGAGGGGTACATCTCGATTCCTGATTTGGAACCTGGCATATATATCATTAAAGAAGTGCAGGCGAAATCCGGCTTTTTGCTCGACGATACGCCGAAGACGGTCACAATCAAGGACCACCAGACCTATATTTTAGAGATTATGAATCAGCCGAAAAGCGGCCTTTTGATTGTCAAAAAGGACAGCCAGACCGGTGAGCCGATGGAGGGCGTTGAGTTCAAGGTGACGACTTCGACCGGCGAAGTGGTTGACAGCAACGAAGGTTTAACCACCTCAAACGGCATCTATCGGACGGATTCCAAGGGCGAAATCTTCATTTCGAAACTAAAACCAGACACATATGTCGTTTCGGAAGTCAAGACCCTTCCCGATTATGTGCTGGACGCGCCGCCGCAGACGGTTGCTGTGAAGCCGAACGATATCCAGACGCTGACTTTCACAAATACAAAGAAAGGATCGGTCGTCATTTCCAAGGTGGACAGCGTCACGCACGAGCCGATTTCTGACGTTCGCTTTGAAATCAGGGGCAGCAACGGCAACGCCTATGCTGCGGAAACGGCCACGACCGACAGCCATGGTCTGATTCGGCTCGATCACATCCCCAGCGGAGATTACGTGATTGTTGAGACACAGGCGAAAGACGGCTACCAGCTTGACGGCAGCACCCGCACGGTCAGCGTCACCGCTGGCAAGACGAAGGAAGTCACCATCGAAAACGCGCCGCTCGGCGGACTTCTCATTAAAAAGATGGATTCCGTCACAAAGGAGCCGCTCAGCGAGGTAATTTTTAAGGTCACGCGCACGGACGGTTCGGTTGTCGGCGAGTCGAACGGCGAATACCGCACCGACGAACGCGGTTTCATTTCGATTCCGGAGCTTGCACCGGGGAGCTACACGGTGCAGGAAGTGCAGGCAAAACCGGGTTATCTGGTCGATAATACGCCGAAAACCATCGAAATTCGTGACCATAAGACGTATTCTCTTGAATTCTTCAACAAACCGAGAGGGGCGCTGGTTATCGTCAAAAAGGACGCACAGACTGGCGATCCGCTGGAAGGTGTAGAGTTCAAAATCACGACAGCAAACGGCGAACTTGTGCCGAATAACGGCGGTATGACTTCGACAAATGGCATTTATCGTACCGATTCCAATGGCGAAATCGTGATTTCCAAGCTTAAACCGGGGGCTTATATCGTTACGGAGACGCGCACGCTGGACGACTACGTACTGGACACCACGCCGCAAATGGTTGTGGTAGAAGAAAACGATATGCAGCTCTTGACGTTCATGAATACGAAAAAGGGCTGTCTTGTTATTGAAAAGATCGATAGTGTCACGAAAGCGCCGCTTTCCGGCGTGAAATTTGAGGTTCGCGGCTGCAATGGAAACGCCTACCCCGCCGATACTTATACGACGGATGGAAATGGGCTGATTCAAATCGACTACATTCCGGGTGGCGATTATACAATTATTGAAAAGCAGGCGAAAGACGGCTATCAGCTGGACAGTACCGCGCAGATCGTGAACGTCGAAGCCGGAAAAACCCGAAAACTGACGTTCGAGAATAAGCCGCTCGGCGGACTCCTGATTAAGAAAATGGATTCCGTCACGAAGGAGCCGCTTTCCGATGTGATTATCCAAGTCACGCAGGCGGACGGCACGGTAGTCGGCAGCACAAACAGCAAATTCCGCACGGATGCGCATGGTTACATCTCGCTTCCGGACCTCGCGCCGGGGAGCTATATCGTAACTGAGGTGCAGGCGAAACCGGGCTATCTGCTCGACGACAGTCCGCAAGTGATTACAATTAAAGATCACCAAACCTATGTCCTTGAGCTGTTCAATCAGCCGAAAGGG
>CAJUSB010000219.1 GCA_910589115.1 uncultured Clostridia bacterium
AACAGCAAGGAACTCAACGGGTTTGGGGCTTGCTATCGCAAAAACACTGGTTGAACAAATGCACGGCACGATTACCGCACACTACTGTGACGGCGTATTAAGTGTCTGGTTAGATTTTTCGCAAACAGCAGAATAATAGATTCCTGTTTGTTTTAAAATGCAGACAGGCAGGAAATCTGTTCAGTTTACGGGGGTGACGACTGGCTTACCGTCAGCATCCAGCAGAACACTCATCCCGCATCCTGCCGTCAGCGACGAAGAAGCCAGCACATCCCCAACCGCTCCACGGGATAGATAGCCTCCAGGCGGCAGTCCACACCTTTCTCTCCCATGGCTGCCATCTTTGACAGCAGGATTCCACGCACCTGTGGTATACGCAGGTTACCGATCTGGGTGGACATCCGGATCTTCTCCCCCACGCGCCGGTCAAATCCGGCATCGAGGTCAGCCAGCGAAGTCAGCAGCGCATCCAGTTCCCCCGCCCCGGCCTGAGCCGACAGCCCGGCAAGTATATTTTTATAGTCGTGCCGGAAGGCCCTGGCCTCCCGCCGAATAGCTTCCAGCTCCTGCTCATAGAGCTGCTGCCTGGCGAATTGTAAATCTTCATCCGCAGCCGGCAGGCTGAACAGTCTCGCGGACAGAACAGACGCTGCCATCTGAAACACCCCCGCCATACACACGGCAGCCAATGCCCGCCAGATTCCGATCCGCCAGCCCCATCGCACCCACAGGGTACACATCAGCACGTTCGCAACGGAAATTACAACATATAGGACCAGCCCGGATACTTTGAACACATTATACAGGCTTAAATGAATCATACTTGCCAATGCCGGAGAGAATGCCAGCGCGGGCAGCTTTTTCAGCATCCGGCATCCCCGCTCGTCCATGATGACGTACAGGTAGATTGCCAGCGCAATATGACCAACCGAAAACTCCTGGAAACCGGACAGAAATAACGCCAAAACGTCTAAGACGCCACCTCCTTCCCAACGAAATTATCATACCATAGCGGCAGATCTTTGTCCACGAATGCTCCGCGGAGCAAGAACTGGAAGATCAAGGATCCAAAGATTATACAGCAGATACAATAATTTGCTGAATTTTATATCTACCGAGTTGATTTTGCATTGCATTTCGCATATACTATCAGTACAATGAAACGCAGAAGGAGTTATTTTTATGGCTAACACGACAAATTTCAGTGTCCGTATGGACAGTGATATCAAGAAACAGTGTGAAACGCTCTACGGTGAGCTGGGCATGAACCTGACCACCGCCATCAATGTTTTCCTGCGCCAGTCTCTCCGCGTCGGTGGCTTCCCCTTCGAGGTCAGGCTGGAACAGCCAAACAAAGAAACAGTTGCCGCCATGCTGGAGGCCGAACGGATCGCACGCGACACAAGTGTAAAGCGTTATTCTGATGTGGAGGAAGCGCTCCGCGAACTGAAACGATGAGCAGGGAAATCGTCTGGACCACCAGATTCAATTTTCCGTGGATTTGCTGTAAGACCTGCCCGTAACGTTCCTGCTGGTTCCTCGCGTAATCTGTAAGAGATGAGCGTCTCGCAACGGTTATCGGGGTTGCTTGAAGCAGATCGAAGTTACTTCTTATTGCCGCAGTGCCCATATCAGGTTAAAATATACCATATTGCCACACGCACACACAGCACCAAAAAGGGAGCACACTATGATCATCAGCGCAAGCCGCAGAACCGACATTCCTGCATATTTTTCTGAATGGTTTCTCAACAGGATCGAAGCGCAGTATGCTTATGTGCGCAATCCCATGA
>CAJUSB010000220.1 GCA_910589115.1 uncultured Clostridia bacterium
GCACCATTTTACGGATGCGGATGGAATTGCACCAACGCTGAAGCTGCCGCAGTTCCCGCGGAGCGTTCGGCTTGTCATAAATCATGATGTAGGGGTTGTAGCCCATTCGGTCAAGCACTTCAACACGGTGCAAATTTTCCTCCATCGTTGTTCCGTAATTGGTCAGGCAATAAACGGTTCCATAATTTCCGTGCAGCTTTTTATTGGTCAGTTTCGCATACAGATTTAACCCTTCCAGCACTTCCTGAGATTCACTCATGTAATCCCAGGCGAAGTGGATATTGGATTTTCTCACGCGGTTTAACAATGCGATATTATCCGGTGTTAACAGCCTTGCATCCAGCCCCTGTGTGAAGTCAACATAAGCGCTGCTGGCGGCAAGCTGCTCCAATAGCGCGGGATGATCGGGACAGGCAAGCAAATTCGGGTCAAGCAATTTAATGTGTTTCTGACCGCTCCAAAACTCCGACAAATCCGCAACCTTTCGCGATTGTCGCCCTTCCTTTGCCGAAACGATACAAAAACTGCAACCGCGACAGCACCCGCGCGTTAAAAAGCCGTATGCAGTATCTTTCGTCAGTTTGGGATAGAGCGAATAATCGGGATAGGTATGCTCGATCTCATCCGGCAGGCGGTTTTCCAGACCATAGCCTGTGCCGCCTTTGACAATTTCAGCAGCATTGACCGGCTCGGGGATGTCAGAAGTATACGTTTCATCGAATACCTTTGACATATAAACACGGTCATAGGAGCCGGTTTCAGACCACCATTCAACGGTATCGCCCTGCGCTTTATGGTACGCAGAAAGTTTCATAAGCGGAAGATTTGGAAAGTGGTATGAATCCACGTCAAGTAAGCCGATTTTCATGTTCAACCTCCCATATCGCCTTAAAAATCGGGTAAAACTGCATCGGAACTACGGCATTTCCGAGGGCTTTAATTCGGTCCACCCTTCGGGATATCCCATGAGCCACTCGACCCACGTCGGGTTCAACTGCCCACCAGCGTCCGTCCGCAAGCTGCGCGAATTGCCGCCGCCGTGCGTCCCTACAGCGTCGGATGCGGTCGGGGTCGTCAGCAATCGATCCTGATGCACCGCGCGCCCCAAAAGCCCGTTCACCGGTACGTTCCGGCACGCTGCCGCACTCCCGTCTTTGTAATCGCGCGAGGTCGGGGTCGGCCACATTTTCACCGCGCTGGAAAGATTGACGCTGTGCATACTCCCCGCCTTCTGCTGGCTCGATTTCAAACGATCTGTGTACGAATCTGCTGCGGTCGGTGTCGGCCACATCTGCACCGTTTCCGGGCAAACCTGCTCTCGTAAATTCGCGGGACGCGTCCGCCCTTTGCGCGTCGTCGTTGCCTGCCGGATCAGCGCTTCGGGCGACCGCTGCGGCAAGTGATCCATCGTGTTTGGCGTCGCCCAAAGCTGCGGCTCGGTTGGCGACGAAGGCGACGCGGGAGCGGCGGTGCGGCGCGCCGACAGCCGCAGCTTCATACACAAACACGACGGCGTGATAGCCTGCACTTTCCAAGTCCGCGATAACGTCGGAAGCGGCAATAC